>JAGCVN010000085.1 GCA_017962315.1 Kiritimatiellia bacterium | reverse complement strand
GGAATGGCGGTACGATACGTATCACCGGCGGTACGGTTACCGCACGGGGCACCGGATGGGGTGCCGGAATCGGCGGCGGCGACGGTGGGAACGGCGGTACGGTTTCCATCTCAGGCGGGGTTGTCACGGCAATCGGCGGTGCCTCAGACGGCGGCGCGGGAATCGGCGGCGGCTGGAATGCATACGCCGCAGAGGTCACCGTTTCGGGCGGTACCGTCGTGGCGCAAGCCGGGAGCGGCTACGTAACGGATGTGGGGTCAGGTGCTTACCAATCGAGCGGGGTCGGCTCATTCCACGTTACCGGTGGCAGCCTTCGTCTTGTCAACGGACGGTACGATCTCGCACCGTCGAACGCGACCGACCGCGTCTGGTGTGTCACCGTCTCCGGGCTTGTCGCCAACACGCCGGTCACGCTTGACGGACTGGCGGGGTACGGGCAGGATGATCTCTACGCCGACACGGACGGGTGCATCTACCTCTGGCTACCGAACGGGGAGTATGCGTTCCAGGCGAACGGGAACGACTGCGCGGTGACCGTGGACGGAGGGAACGCGACGCCCGAGGTTGTCGTGAATGTCCAGTCGCTCGCGATCACGGACTTCACCCTTTCGAACACCGACGTCTCTCTGACGCTTGAGGCGGACAAGCACGCGGCGTATTGGCTGGGCGCGCTCAGGATTCTTTCGGCGGAGGATCTTGGTTTCGCACCCTGCGAGACCAATGTGCCCACCCTGCGTTCCTCCGAAGGGATACAGGCGACGGTCACGCTACCCCGCATCCCTTCGGCGCCCAAACTCTTCTACCGGGCGATCCTTCAACAATAAACGATGTTACGGCTTCGCTTTCGCGGGAGCCGGGACAGAATGCCAAACCTTCGAGACGAGCGGGGCCGACGCTTTGCCGAAGCAGTTGAACGCGCGTACTTCCAGACGGTAATCGACATCCTGCGGGACTTCCGTGATGTCGAACCAGAAACGCATCGTCTTCGGTTCGTACTTTGCCATCCGGGAGTAGGCGGGAGAAAGGAATTTTTTCACCAGCGGACTCGAACCGTCCTTCGTGACGGCCCGGATCTCGTAGTCGAAAACGCGGGCGCCCTTAGGGGGGATCGCCGCGGGAAACACGCAGTTCATCGCCACCATCCATTTGCCCTCCCGGTTTTCCGTGTTCCGCGTATCCACGTGAAGTGCCGCCCCGTCCGGGAAGCGCGGCGCGACGGATGCCGCCGTCCTTGCCGCAAGATCGTAGGGTTTCTCCTTCCCGGCAAGCGGTACGATCCAGGCGGGAGCCCCTTCCGCGCAATCTTCTTCGATGTCGATACGTTCCACAACCATGCGGTCGGTGTAAACGGAAACGACATAGCCCTGTCCCCCGCGCAGATCGCGGCGGTCGGGAATCGGCACCATCGCCAACGGTTTAGGCCCTTTCTTCCGGTCTCGCGAATTTTCATGTCCCGGCGGCAGGTTCGCGTAGGAGAGCGACGGCGTGGCGAATGCGGTGAACGTATCCTGCCAGATGGAAAGTTCGTCCGTAAACGGACGATGCGAATGTCCCGTGAACGAGATCGCGTTGGGGAATTCCTTCAACGCTTCGAATGCCGCGCCTTTGTCCGCCCAACCGTCGCCGTCGCGCGTTGTGCCTTTTGCGGGCGGGTGCTGGAAATAGAAAAATGGTTTCGTTCCCTTGAAACGTTCGCCGTTTGCGGCCATCCACTCCGGGAACTTCTTGAACGAATCCCATTCGGATGAAATGAAGTCGTACCCCTTTACCGTACGGACGCGGATCGGCGCGTACTTTTCACCAATAATGCGTTCCCATTCGGCGGAGAGCCCCAGTTTGACAAGTGCCTCGGCCTCGGTATGGCCGTGCGCGCGCATATCCACCGCCATGTCGCTGTAATGCCAACCTTCAAAGTCATGGTTGCCCGTGCAGAAAAGCGGAACGACACCCGTCTGGGCGAACACCCTGTCCCAGGTCGCCTTGACGTATTCAAGGCTACTCCGGATTCCCCAGTCCGTGAGGTCGCCGGAGACGAGGACGGCATCCACGTTTCGCTTTTTGAAATAACGGAGCGCCTTTTCGAACATTGCGCACGATTCCGGCGTGGTGACATGGATGTCGCTCACGACGCCGAAACGGAGCGAGGGTACCCCCGCGAGCCATCCGCCCGTCTTGCATCCTGTGACAAAAAACGCCGCCGCACCGCCGGCACACGTGAGAAACGTTCTGCGGCTAACCCCGTTTCCCGTTTTGGTCTGCACCGCAGACCGGTTCATCTTTCTAGTGTCTATCATCTCGATACTCCTTTCCGTTCCTGTTCCTTGCCTAACGGGATGGTCCGTGTCCAATTCCCCGTCTCCGTTGCTTTCGTTGCTGGGAGTATCGGGGCATGAGAGTTGTACATCTCCGCCTCCCCCCAGAAGTGGAAGCAATCATCGGCATCTTGTTCACCAGCCCGTGAGACGGGGAAGGCGGAGACGTGCGTTCGCGGCGGAACTGTTCGCGAAACAACAAGCCTTTGAATCCCACTCAAGCTGTTTGCCGGAATCGAACAATGCGGCCACGCCCGTAAGCGCGCACTTCGTCATCGCGCCCGCGTAGACGAAATCGCTTCCCACTTTCGAACCGCCCTTTATCGCCGCGATGAACTCGTTGAACGGCTTCGCGTCCGGGTACTTTCCGGGGACGCGCTCGTACTTTTGTTTCGGACACCCCCCGTCAACGCGAAGCTTCTCAAGTGTCGTGTCGGGAAGCAGGCGCAGGTAGTTCGCGCCGTGATGTCCGTACTCGATCACGCCGCGCGTGCCGTAGACGAATGCTCCGTTCGTCATGTTGTCGCGCCGCTTGCGGGCCTCTTTGGAGTCGAGGGGAGGGAAGAGCTTCATGTCGCCCGCGTAACCGGGCGGCACGGGAACCGACCGGCACGCCTCTCCGTCAAACCACACGAGCTTGAACGGCTTGCCGTCGCGCTTCACGTACTCGAACGTAGTCTTCACGCCCTTCGGAAACGTGAGACCGTGCCGTTCGGGCGTCCAGCTGCCCACGACCTCGGCCTTCACGGTCTTCGGGAGGCCGAGCCCGAACGTCCAGAAGAGCGGGTCCATTAGGTGGCAGCTCCAGTCGCCGAGCGTGTTCGTGCCGTACATCGTCCAGCTGCGCCACGCGCCCGGAAGGAACTTCGGGAAGTATGCGCGGTGCGGCACTGGTCCCTGCCACTGTTCCCAGTCCAGCTCCTTCGGCACCTCCCAGGTCTTCTTCATCTCGCCGAGGTGATCCATGAAGGTGTAGCGCGCGGGACACCAGATGTGCGCCTCGGTGACCTCGCCGATGAACCCGGCCTCGACCCACTCTCGGAAGTCGCGGATCGTGTCGTAGGCATGCCCCTGGTTCATCGCCTGAGTCACGAGATCTGGATGCTTCTTCGCTTCGGCGATCATATCGTCCATCTCGTGGAAACTCTGCGCGAGCGGCTTTTCGCACTGCACGTGCTTGCCGCGCTTCAGGCACTCAATCGCCATCGTAGCGTGCCAGTGATCGGGCACGCCGATGAGCACGGCGTCGATCTCCTTGTCGTGCTTGTCGAGCATCTCCCTGTAGAATGTGTAGAACGGCACGTTCGGGCGTTTCCCTCGTTGGCGTTGGCAACGGCGCGTGTCCACGTCGCAGAGCGCAATGATCCGCGCACCGGCATGCTCGAGACCGTCGATGTCGGCGGAGGCGCGTCCGCCCGCGCCGATCGCCGCCACGCGCACGGTCTCGCTCGGCGGTGTTCGTCCGCTGCCCGCGATAAGCGCGCGGGGCAAAATGTTGAAGAGGGCCGCGCCGCCTGCGGCGTTGCGGATAAACTGCCGTCTTGTATTCATGGCTGGTTGACTCCTTATTTTCTGAAACCACATTCCGCCCAGTTGCCGTGGTCGGACTTGTCACCATCGCCGCCGTCCGTCACGACGAACTTCACGGATGCAACATCGTCTGGCAGCGCCACGTTGAAATGCCAGCGCTCCGTCCCGCCAAACATCATGTACGGCGACGTGGCAAGTTCCTTCTCCTTCTTGCCGTCCTTCCCCACGCCTACGATCTTGAACACGACGCTCGACTGGTTCTGCACGCGCTGGCTCTCGTCGATTCCGACGACCGCCACCACGCGCTTCCACTCCGGCTTGCGCGCGAAGGTGGCGAAGCCCGGCCCGTGGATCGCCATGCCGCCTTTGTACGTGCTGTTCTGAATGCGGATTGGGCCGTCGTAGCCCTTCCCGATGCGGATGCCGCCGCCCCAGCCCGCTTTCTGTTTCACGGGCTTCAGCGTCTCGATGCGCACCTGCGGTGCAGGCGGCACCGGCCCAGGGGCCTGCGCAAGGTATTCGTGCGGAATCGGACGCGAGAGGCGCATAGTAGAACGGCCGGTTCGGCCGTTCACATGCTGAACGGGCTGGCAACCCGTTCTACTAGCCCCAAACACGGCCCTCCACTTCACCTCGCGCGCCGTCGGTACTGTGAGCGCAACGCGCACCGTGCCGTTCGTCTCAATCGCCGAAACCTTCACGCCGGCCGCCACGTCCTCCGGCGACACTTCCGCCCGCACGAACGGGAACACCTGGCCGTCCACCGTGTCCGCTGCAATGACCACGCTCTCCGTGTCGCCGCTTGCAATGTGTTTCGCCGTACCGGATAGGATGCGTGCTGACGCATCCCACTTTTCGTCCGCGATGTCCATCCACCCCTGCAGCACATGGCGCGTGGTGGAGACGACCTGCGGACGCGCCTCGGCCTTCGTCACGCGGAACATTTCGCACTCAAGTCCGTTCATCTGAATCTCCAGCGCATCGCCCGCGCCGAGGATGCCGAGATAGACATCGTCCCAGAACGAATGGACGCGCCACTTCGCCGCCGGGTCCAGTCCGAGCGCACCCTCCGTCGCGCGGTCACCGCAAAGCGCGGTCTTCACCGTGGTGCGCTTCTTCTCCGGGTTGAACAGCATCACCTGGTGCCACGTCGGCACGAGCTCCAAGTCGTAAACCGTGGGATTCACCACGCCCTTCTTGAAGGCATCGATCGGACGCGCCGCGAACGGCTCGCGGTATTCGGGGTAAAGGCGCGAGAGGTCGTACGTCATCGCCGGCGTGAACAGGCGGAAGCTCGTTGCAAGCTCGATGCGTCCGCTCGTGAGATACACCGTGGTGAGCATTGAGCGGCGGACGCCCTCCATAAGCCCGTGGATCGCCTTGGAATCGGGATAGTAGTTGAAGACGGTGCGCATCTTGAACCAGCGGAGGCCGTCCGTGGTGATCATGCGCGGATCGAACTTGTTGGAGTCGCTCCACGTGCGCTGCGTATCGACGATGCCGGCCGTCGCGTCGAGGCAGGGGCGTCCGCACTCGCCGAGGTTGCGTTCGTCGAGGTACGCCTCCTTGCCGAGTCCCTCGCGGGCGAGCGCGAAGTAGCGGCGATAGACCTGCGTCGCGCTCGCGTGGATGTCGTCGAAGCCGCCCTGCGGGTTGTAGCCCGTCTCGGGGTAGTCGAACTTGATACCCTGCATGCCATCCTTGCGGAGACGCTTCCACATCGCGAGCATATGGTCGGCCAAGCCCTTGTCCGTGAAATCGTACGTCACGTAGGGTCGGTGGTGCATGTGCTTGCGCTCGATGTGGTTCGTCGAGTTGAAAATCATCCAGTCGGGATGTTCAATAGCAAAGTCGTTTGAGGGCATTCCCACTTGGAAGTAGGTGTAGGGGATGCCGCGACGCGCCTTGATTGCGGCGCACCACTTGGCGAACGTCTCGTAGGGCGCGCGGAGGTGTCCATACTTCGCCCAGTGCGCGTCGTCGTACCAGCCCTGCTCCGTATTGCCGTTGTCGCCGTAGCAGTAGTAGTCGGGTTCGAGGCGCACGCCCACCTTGGCGTATTTCGTGAAGCCCTTCTCGTTCGCGAGGTCGAGTTCCTTCACGAGCGCGGGCGCGTTGTTGATGTTGCCGAGCTTGCTGAGCGCGCCCACGGCCCAGCCACAGAGGAGCGGGAAGTCATAGACGTTCGGGTCTGCGCCGTTCGCCTTACGCATCGCGCGTCCGTACGCCTCGGCGGAGGCGAACGGATCGTCCGTTACGGCGTCGATGTAGAATGTATCGGCGGAGAAGAGCTGGTTCGTGCCCGGCTCCACGAGCACGCCCACCTCGTCGGCGGCGTAGAGCGTGAGCGCGCCGTCGATCATCTCGGCCATCTTACCGAAGGCGTCGTACCGGAGACCGCCCGCGACGAGCGTACGGCGCTTGCCGTCGACAAGGCCTGTGGCGAGGAGACCGTTCGCACTGTTGCGCGTGAGGCCGGGGATGAGGTGGGCGGGTTCTGCGCCCGCCGCGCTGTTGATGGTGACGAAATCGGCAACGGGCAAGCTGCCCGTTGTACGAGTGCCGCCGAGCCATTTGCCGCCGCGCACGACCGTCGCGCCCATCAGTCGGCGGCGGTACCACACGGGCGTGTTGACGCCGAACGAGGCGATCAGCGCGGGTGAATCGTCGTAGAGGGTGTAGGTGTAGACAGGTTCCCACGCACCCTTGCTGTGCGGATGCTGGTAACCGGCGGCATGAAAGCCCCAGCGGGTGCCGGCCGTGTCGTCGCGGACGGTAAAAGTAATCCGCGCACCGTGTCCGAAGGCGTCGTTCACCTCGTCCGTCGTCGCCTTGAACGCCGCGCCCCGTTTCACGTCCGTCGCCCCCACGCCGGCGTCCGCGAGGCGTATCTCTCCCTTCACGTCATGGATGGTGAACGTGCCATTCGACACGTTGAAATCAACCCGGACAAGCCCGTTCGAGAGCACGTTCCGTCCATTTGCGACGGAAACAGCCGAAACTCCCGCGATAACTTGGATAGAGGCGAATACAACCGTTGCTACCATCAAAATCGTTTTCATGGTGTCCAGTATAGCCGATTTATCTCGTCTCCGCAATCTTTCATCCTGTCATCCAGAGATTCTCATTTATGGATCGCGCCTCGCTACCCGTCGCGGGACGCACATTTGCGCTCGTGCCGCTTCGGCGTCGTGTCAACTTCCTGCATCGCGTCGTCCACCCCTCTGCGACTCTGCGTTTCAATCAAACATCGTGTGATGTCCATTTTCACAAAACGTGGAAGAGCTGATTTTTGGGGTTTTCAAGGAAAACGGTGGAAATGTTCGTGATCTTCAATCCTCATTGTTCAGCAATCGACAATCCCGATTTCCTTCTGGTACACGGATTTGTTCGCCGTTAACGCGGCTCGCTTCCTCCTTGCAGACGCCGTCAGGTGTGAGCAAATCGTTTGTTTGTTTGTTTGTTTTCATTGGTATGGGTGGACAAGGATGATTTTTGGACAAGGATGATTTCCGTTCCACGAAAAACTCCGAAGCGCTATTTTTCTAGCATGGAGAACAGAAGATTATTTAACGCAGAGCGGACCGACCGCGCCGCGCGCGGGAGCATTCATGGGGATAAATGGCATTTTAGTAGGCAAGCGGACCGACCGCGCCGCTTTCAGCCACTGAGTTCTTCCTTTGCTGTCATTTTCTTCAAAATTTGATTTTTGTTTCGCGGCTTTACGTTGTATAATGTACCCTATGAAATCAAAAACAAAAAAACTCAGTACGCCCAACCTGTCGCGTCGCAGTTTCTTGGCATCGTCGTTGGCTGGCCTCGGCGTTGCTACGGCGGACGTGGCGAAGGGGCGTGTGCCGGACGGCCCTATGACACTTCGCGAAGATCCGCATGGCAGGAAGGTGTCGCTGCTCGGCTACGGCGCGATGCGGTTGCCGACGGTTGACGGCGGACACGCGAACAACTGGGCCAAGGCCGGATATTCCGGATCAAGTATCGACCAGAAAACCCTGAATGCGCAGATCAAGTACCTGCTTGAACATGGTGTCAATTATTTCGATACGTCGCCGGCCTATTGCCGCGGTGAGTCGGAAACCTGTCTGGGAAACGCTCTCGCGGCGAGCGGCTATGCGCGCGCCGATTATATTCTCGCGACAAAACTTTCCAACTTCGCCCCGCAGCAGTATCCCCTCGACAAGTGCAAGGAGATGTTCGAACATTCGCTGAAGTGCCTACGTACGGATTACATCGACTACTATCTCCTCCATGCGATCGGGAACGGGGGATTCGCGACGTTTTCGAAACGCTATCTCGAAAACGGCGCACTCGACTGGTGCGTCGGACTCCGCGCCGCCGGACGCATCCGGAACCTTGGTTTCTCTTTTCACGGCGATCCGAACGTGTTCGAGTGGTGTCTTGAACACCACGGCGAATACAAATGGGATTTTTGCCAGATCCAGATGAACTACGTGGATTGGCGGCACGCGAAAGAAGTCAACACACGCAACCTTAACGCAGAATACCTCTACGAACGCCTGACGAAGCTGAGGATCCCCGTCGTCATCATGGAGCCGCTTCTCGGAGGCCGCCTCGCGCGCTACAATTACGCGCTGTCGAAAGAGCTGACACCGCTCGACCCCGACGCAACCCTCGCGAAATGGGCGCTACGGTTTTGCGGTACCTATCCGAATGTGATGACCATTCTCTCCGGCATGACCGAGACGAAATTCATTGAGGAGAATATCGCAACCTGCTCGCCCTTGAAACCTTGTTCTGCGGCGGAACTTGCCACGCTTGAACGCGCCGCCCAGGCATTGCTTAAGCTGAACACGATTCCCTGCAACGATTGCAAATACTGTATGCCGTGCCCCTACGGACTCGACATCCCGGCGATCTTGACCTTCCGCAATGTGGTGTTGACGGCGAAGACGCCGCCCACGGATAGGGAGACGCTGAAGATGTATGCGGCGGCCGTTCCCGACGAGTTGCGCCGCGCCGACCACTGTATCGGCTGCGGGAAATGCCGCCCGCATTGTCCGCAAACGATTGACATTCCCAAGGAACTTGCCCAGATCGACGCCTGGGTTGACACGCTCAAGAACAAGGAGGCCGCACGGTGAAGGCAAAGAAGATTTTAAAAACGCTTGTCGCCGCCGCGATGCTCGCGGCCGTCACAGCTGCGTTTTTCGGTGCGCCGACCGGTCTCGCGTGCCGCATCCAGCCGGCGGCGACGGTGACGTTCCTTGCCGTCCTTCTGTTGACACCGGTCGTCGGGCGTCTCTTCTGCGAATGTTTCTGTCCGTTGGGGATTCTGCAGTCGTTTGCCAACTGGCTCTTCCACCCGAAAACGAAGGTGCGCCGCGTCTGTACCCGGCTGCCGGAATCGCGCGGACAGCGGGTTGTCCGCTGGACGGTCTTCGTCGTGACGACCATACTGATTACGACGGGATTCGGTGCGGCCGGGTGGCTGCTCACGCCGTATTCGCTTTACGGCAAGGCGCTCACGCTCTTCGTGCCAGGCATCCTGACCGCCGTGTTTGTCCTGGTCTCGGCTGCGTTGGGGAGGGGGCGTTTCTGGTGCAACTGGATCTGTCCGGCGGGGACGCTCTTTACGCTCCTGTCGAAGAAGAGCTATCTCCGCCACGCGATCGGTCCCGGATGCGCTGGCTGCAAGGCGTGTTTTGGCGAAGCAAAATCCGGCAACGGAAAGGCCGGCGCGGCGGAACAAGAAGGCGTGACGAGACGCGACACGCTGAAAGGCGTCACGGCGTTGGCGGCGATAGGCGCCGTCGATAAGACGACCGACGGCGGTTTCGCCCCTGTTTCGCTCCCGGGGGTTCCGGCGCGCCCCGCCGCAGTCCTGCCGCCTGGTTCGGTTGACAGGAAGGAATTCAATTTGAAGTGCGTCGGGTGCGGGCTATGCGTCGCGAGCTGTCGCGGCGGATGCCTTTCGGCGTCGATGTCGTTCAAACGCCTGGGACAGCCGGAAATGGATTTCCGGCACGGGTACTGTCTGACCGGGTGCAACTATGCGTGCGGCCGCGTCTGCCCGACAGGTGCAATCAAACCGAAGGAAGGGATAGACCGCAAGAAGGTTCACATGGGGCATGCGATCTGGAAGCGCGACCGTTGTATCCGTGTGACGGAAGAGGTCGAATGCACCGCCTGTTCACGCAAATGCCCGGTGGGCGCGATCCGCATCGTCGAAGGTCTCCCTGTGATCGATAAGGGCGTATGTATCGGCTGCGGCGCATGCGAACACGTCTGCCCGGTGCGTCCGCTTCCGGCGATTTTTGTCAAAGGTTTCGAGAAACAACGGCTAGGGTGATCCCCTTCCCCTTTTGATAGAGGAAACCGCATTGGAACCTTGAATGAACGGGTCGAGCCCAGACCTCCCGATGAAAAGGAAAGAAGCATGGTGCGCCAAGTAAAGCTCGATAGCAACTTGCGAAATGAAAGGAGTTCGCGCTGACAAGAAATCGACAGTCAGTTAGGAAAGCAAGCGACGGAAGGGGCGACCCGACCGCCGAAGCCTTGCGCTACAAACAGGTG
>JAGCVN010000084.1 GCA_017962315.1 Kiritimatiellia bacterium | reverse complement strand
TTCGGGCCGCCCCTTCGGGGACGCTCCCGCCCCTTCCCCTCCGGCTATGCCAGTGGTACGCCAGGCACCTCAATGACACCGAAAGACAGAGTCCTGTTTTGACAACTACAACAAGTCCTGTTTTGATTTCACCCCGACACTTTCTCACTTCGTTATTGAGGAATCCGCAAGAATGTGGTAAAATAGGGGCGTTTTCTTTCTTTTTGTCGGAATTCATGTTATGGAAATGCGTCCCGTTGAACAGCTGAATCAGCGTAATGCCTCGTTTGACAACCGTCTCCGCCCCACGCGGTTTGCCGATTTTATCGGTCAGGAGAAGGTGCGGGAGCGGCTCATGCTTGCTGTCGAAGCGGCCCTCCAGCGCAAGGAATCGCTCGATCACGTTCTGCTTTTCGGGCCGCCCGGACTCGGTAAGACCACGCTCGCCTTCATTCTCGGCGAGGCGATGGGTGTTCACGTCAAGACAACCTCAGGTCCCGTCATCGACAAACCGGGCGATCTTGCCGGACTGCTCACCAGCCTCGAGCCAGGCGACATCGTGTTTATCGACGAAATTCACCGGATGCAACGCACGGTCGAGGAATACCTTTACTCCGCCATGGAGGATTTCGTCATCGATATTATGATCGACCAGGGGCCGAACGCACGTTCCGTGCGCCTTGAACTTCCCCGGTTCACCCTCGTCGGAGCGACGACTCGCAGCGGTTTGATCTCCTCCCCCCTCCGTTCGCGTTTCGGACTCGTCAGCCGACTCGACTACTACTCGGCGCAAGAACTCGCCGCGATCGTCGCACGGTCGGCTGGAAAACTCGGCGTGGAAATCGACGAAAGCGGTGCGCTGGAAATCGCTTCGCGCGCCCGGGGGACGCCGCGTATCGCGAACAACCTTCTCCGCCGGGTACGCGACTACGCGCAAGTCCGGGCGGGAAACCACATCGACAAAGAGGTCGCCGAAAAAGCCCTCGCGCTACTGGAGATCGACCCTCGCGGTCTGGATGAAATGGATTTGCGTATTTTGAACGCTGTCGTCCTGAAGTTCGGTGGCGGCCCTGTCGGCTTGAATACGCTCGCCATTTCCGTGAGCGAGGAACCTGACACCCTGGAAGAGGTCTACGAACCCTACCTCATCCAGGAGGGGTATCTGGAGCGGACGCCGAAAGGACGTGTCGCCACGCCGCTCTGTTACCAGCGCCTTGGCGTCATCCGCGCTCCCGGACAAGGGGAGCTTCCGTTGTTTCCATAAGGAGTACCCCATGAACACGATGCAAGACTTGATGTGTGCGATCCGCGAATCGGAGCGTATCGCCGTCTTTTCCGGAGCCGGTGTCTCCACCCTCTGCGGAATTCCTGATTTCCGCGGTGCCAACGGGCTTTACCGCGACCCGAACATGGCGCGGATGTTCGAGATCGACCTCTTCGACCGCGATCCCTCTTTTTTCTACCGTTACGCGAACGGTCTCGTCTATAACACAGAGACGATCCATCCCGGCCCCGTCCACCTGGCCGTGAAACGGTTACAGGATGTCGGGAAGTGCGCGGGAGTTATCACGCAGAACATCGACTGTCTCCATGAACGCGCAGGATCGGATCCCGTTTTCGCCGTACACGGTTCCGCCGTCCTGCATCACTGCCGAACATGCGGAGATGTAAAGACTTTTGATGAAATCGTCGCCCTGCGTGCAAAGGCAGAGGACGGGGTTCCGCATTGCGTGAAATGCGGAGGCGTGTACAAACCGGACATCACTTTTTTTGGGGAAGCGTTGCCGGAAGCGGCATTCTATGGCGCGATGCGTCTTGCCCAGGAAGTCGAACTGATGCTCGTGCTGGGGTCTTCCCTTACCGTCTCGCCCGCCAACTCCATTCCTCCGCTCACCGTCCGGGCCGGAGGCCGGATGGTTATCGTGAATGCGCAGCCGACCGCCTACGACGGTATGGCCGATGCCACCTTCCCCGACTTGAAAGAATTCGCGGATGCCGTCATGGAGGCTTTCCCGACGTTATGAAAACATTCGGTGTAATCGCCAATTTCGACAAAACCGATGCCGCGCGCACCGTCCGCGATGTCGTCTCCTACGCCGACGAACTCGGTCTGACGTTGTGGCTGGAGGAATCGATCCCGTTCCAGGACACGGACGCACGGCGTTGCCCTGCCACCGCGTTCGCGCAAAAAAACGTGGAAGCGGTCGTCGTACTTGGCGGCGACGGCACGATGCTGGCCGCTTCGCATACACTTTCGGGACAGGGCCTCCCGCTGGTTGGGTTCAACATTGGTTCGCTCGGTTATTTGACCAGCGTAGAAGAAGCCTCTTTCCGAGACGCACTGGAACAGTTGCGGGACAATCAGTTCAAAATCGGATGGCGTACCCTTCTGGATGTCAGGGTCGAACGAAAGAGCACACCGGGGAAGCGGATGCCTGAAGCATTGAATGACGTCGTAATCAGCCGGGGTATTTCAGGTACGGCGGTTGAACTTGACTTAATGCTGGACGCACAGACGGTCTCGCGTTTCCTCTGCGACGGCATCATCGTTGCAACACCGACGGGAAGCACCGCCTATTCCCTCGCGGCAGGCGGCCCGATCCTGTTGCCCGACGTAGAGGCATTGGTCATCAGTCCGATCTGTCCGCACACGCTCACCTCGCGTCCGCTCGTCGTCCGCGACCGCACACGTATCACCATACGCGCCGTTGCCTGCCGCGAGCCGATGCTGCTCAGCGTAGACGGCGCGGGAGACGCCTCCCTTGAGCCGGGCGATAGCGTCCAGATTAGCAAGAGCGCCCGTCGCGTCCCCGTCATCAACCTTCCCGGCTATAATCCCTGCGACGTCATGCGCCGTAAACTCGGCTGGGGAGGCCACAGCCGCAGCAGAGAGAGCCAGGGAAGTGGTGAAAAGTGAATGGCTTGCCTCTGTTTCTTTCTGTATTTCGTGGCTAAAGTTTCGACGGTCCGCCCCATCATGAACGTACCCTGTACGTCCGTACGACACGCTTACCCGGCCCAATTATAGACAACCCCACCGCCCGCGCTCCGCGCGGGTAAGTTTCTGAAAACAACATAGACAACTTGAAAACAACGTTTGGTTCTTCCGCGCACAACCATGCGCGGTTATGAAAACGCCGCGCTGTTTCGCGGCGAAAGAAAGATGTTGTCTTTACAAGTTGTTTCAGTTGTCGCCAATCGAACTTATAGGCAATCGCAAGGAGGATACGTAGCCGCTAGCGTATCACCACCGGCACGCTCCCCTTCCCTTTCAAGACGGCCGTTCCGTAACCGACACTTCCCACGACGGCCCCGGAAACAAAGAATCGATTTTTTACGAGCTTTCCGCCCTTCACGGAGTAAACCGTGAACGACCCCCTGAACATGCCGGTACTCGCGGCGTACATCAATTTTAGACCTGCGACATTCGACCCCGAAATCGAAATTCCTCCGTTTTTGTACACCACTTTTGCCGCTTTGTCCGTGATCCATCTATTTCCCTTCACCGTCAACGGAATCGCTTGTGGCGTTTGGGCGATCGCACCGGTGACCAAGTGAGACTGTTTTTCGCTGTCCAGTCCGAGCGTTCGCCGCCCTGCGGGGAGATTCCCCTTTGCGCCGAGGACGGAAACCGTCCACGGTGTCGTAAAAGCGGGTTTTACCGTATTCCTCCACGTCGTCAAGCCGGTCACCGCCACCAAATTACGAGTCTCCTTGTCAAACCAGGCAATGAACCCGAACTTGCTCCTCTTTGCGCAGAAGACAGGGAGACCGCAGTACACATCGCCGACAGACATCTGTCCGGCAACGCTTATCTTCGAGCCGTCCGCCAACACGCCGGTGAGTTTTGCCTTACCTTTCGTCGAAAACGCAATCTCCAACGTCGAATACCCGGACTGCTTGATACCCGGATTTTCCGGTGCGAGGGCGATCACGTATTTCTTTCCTTTGAACTTTCCCAGCACCGCCAATGCGGCTTTGTCTTTCGCCTTTGCGGCATCCGCGCCCCCATCCAGCGTTCCGAGGCCCGCGACCGTGCCACCGACCGCGTCCACACCTAATAAAAGTCCCGCAAGTGCTCCGTTTCCTTCCCCCGTCGAAAGGGTCACAGTGCCGGTGATACTTTTCTTTTTCCCGGTTTCGAGTGACGTGAACGTCAATGTGGCGTCGGGCGCATTTTTTTTCTTGGCAAGTTTCTTCACCTTCAAGACGAACGTCCCCGTGATGTTCCCGTCCTTGTCCTTCACATATCCGTTGAATGTTCCGCCTTTGTATGGAGAAGGCAAATTCCCATAGTACTGCCATTCCGAGCCAAGCATCCTGAGCGCATACCCAACAGACGCTTTCAAGTGGTACAACGCCGTGAACGGGGGGAAGAAGACGCCGTCGAACACGGCGGAAGCCCTGATTTTCGTTGTTTCCGTGAGCCGTATCGGAGTGGAATAGACCGGCGATTCGGATGTCGGAATGCTCCCGTCAAGCGTATACCGGATTTCAGCTCCCGGTAGGTCCGACACGAGGGAGACATCAAGCGCCCCCTCGAACAACGTACCGGATGGCGGAGAAAACGTTACGCCGTAGGACAGCGGCACTTTCCTGGCTTTCCAGTTGGCTGCATACGAAAACGTGTTGGCGATTGTGCGCGTGTTGTCGTGCAGGGCATCGCCGATCGCCACGCCCTCGTACAGGAAATCAGGAGAGGAGAAAAAAGGTATTTCCTCCGTGGATGCGCCGCTCGGATTCTGGTGTTCATACGCCATGATCGTGCCGTATGCCTTCCCTCCCGCGACAAAGAAGTACCCGGATGAATACGAATAGAATTGGGGCCCCGGCTGCGAACTCTGGAGATCGCTGTGCCCCGCGCCAAGATGGTGTCCGCACTCGTGGGTCATCGTATGCGACTCCATGACGTTTCGGACGGAACAGACGTTGTAGGGATAGTTGTCGCCAAACCCCGTAAGCGAGAAGTTCGGCAAGAGCTGCCAGCCGACGCCGACCGACCCGTGCGCGGACCCCGTGTCAATGAGGGTGCTGACGATATCCGCGCCGACTTCGTCGCGTACCGCCTTCACCTCCTTCCATCCTTCCTGATTGTTAAACAAGGCGTTGAGCGCTTTCGTCAAATCGGTCTCGGTCGCCTGGATCGTGTAAACCCCGACGAGACGGTACCAGAACTTCTCATCCAATAACGTATTGGCGAGCGCCGTGTTCATCTTCTGTACAGCGATCTGTGCGAAGTTGGTGATCCCTCCATTTAACTCGGCAAACTCCGCCGCCCTTTTGTCATAGGCGACAAGAATATCGATACACGGGTCCCTCGGTTCGGCTGCAACCAGCGATTTCCGGGAAACGGAGGCCGTTTCCCGGACGGACGGTTCCAACGCAGCGCAATGAGATTCCGTTCTGGGGGACGGCTCGATTTCCAAAACCTTCACGCCAGTCTGCGTGGAAATCACTTTGTAGACTTTGTTTTTCAGAAAGTCCTGGACGTCGATGGTAAGCCCTTCGGGGGTGGAGAGGACGACCGCCGTCTTCATCCCCTCGTACCCCGACACCTCGGCAAGGAAAACCTCGCCGCCCAACGGCGCCTGCATCTTCTTTTTCAACGTCAAGTTGACCGTCACATCGTTGAAGAGGGAAAAAATCAACTCGTCGCCGACGAATAGTTCACCCGGCATTGCAACCCCCGCATCGAGTCGGACGGAACGGACAATGCCGTCTTGCGCCACGGTAGGCGAAACGGACATCACACGACGCGCCGGCGTAGGCAGACGCAGATCGAACGAAACCGTCCTAGCGGAAACTTCCGTCGCCGCGAATAAAGCCGTCGCAATAAGAAAAACAAATGCCGCCGTTCCGCTCACTTTGGAACGAAAATGTCTCATATTCGATTCCTCAACGTTAGAAACAAAGGATATCCGATCCGCATCCACCCCCGTCAGACGACGTTACAAGGAAAAGAGGGAAAGGTCGGGCAGGACAAGATCCGCGTCGCGGAAGGCTTCCGGTCCGACACCATGGTTGTCGAGTGCGACGCACCGCATCCCCGCCCGTTTCGCAGCGAGGACGCCGATGGGGGCGTCCTCAAACACGAGGCAGTCCGCCGGCGGGATGCCGAGTTTCTCCGCAGCGGCCAGGTACCCGTCAGGAAAGGGTTTTCCGCGCGCGTAGTCTTCGACACCGATGAAAAACGCCACCTCCGTCTCCGCCTTCATCAACGCGACCGCCTCCTGCAAGACACTACGAGAGGAACCAGAGACAATCACGCAGGGTGCGCGTGCGGCAAGGCGTTTCAGGCAGGCGACGGAAGATGGGATCAGCATATGTTCAGGCGGATCCCGGTACTTCTCGTAGAACGGCCGAATTGCGGCAGACATGGCATCGGCGTCAATCGAAGCCAGCCGAGGAAAGCGTGTCACGAAATCCGTGTAGATATCGAGCCATGAACGCCCGAAAATGATCCGGAGCATCTCCTCGGAGGTGAGCTGGAAACCAAAACCGGAAAGGTACTCGCGCATGGCAGCACCCCAGACATCCTGCGTTTCCAGCAACGTTCCGTCAAGGTCCCAAAGAAAGGCACGGGCGGACAAACTCACACTTTTTCCTTACCGCAACACTTCTTGTATTTCTTCCCGCTTCCACAGGGACAGGGATCGTTACGTCCGACCTTCGGCGTCTCGCGGCGGATCGGCGCGGGCCCGAAGATCTTCCCGTCGATGAACTTCCACTCCCCGTCCTTTTTGGCAAAAGAAGAAATCTCGTGGTGGTCGAAAGGCGTCCCGTTGACCGAGTAACGGGCGACGAACTCGACCGTACCGGTCTCATCCGTTTCACCGCCGCCGACGACGTTCAACATTTCAATCCCCGACCATTCGGCGGACTCCGCCCATTTACGGCTCTCTTCGGCGTTGAACTCTTTCTGGATTTTCGCGCCGGAAGTACGGTAGAGGTAATCGATCGCGGCCATCGCGTATGCGGTATAACGGGAACGCATCAAGTCAGAGGCCGTGGCCGGCTTGAGTTTACCGCTGAGGTAAGGTTCACAGCACGTCGCGTAGGACTTGCCGCTACCGCAAGGGCATTTGTCACTCATCTTCAAACTCCTCGCCTCCTCAACGCCATTCCGAAAGGGACGGCGCGACGGTGGCAGAAAAACAGTTCGCTAGCGGGCCGTTTCCCCTTCGGCGGGTTTTGATGCGAGAATGCAACTCATATCCGCCTCGCAGGCCAGTTTGTCATCCACGTAGCACTCGCCGTGAAGCTTCGCGACGCGGCGCGTGATCTTGACATTCGTCATTACCAGGCGCACGGTGTCACCGGGACGGACCTGGTTGCGGAACTTGGCGTTGTCGACACCGGTCAGAAGGAAGAGCCCCCCCTCCTGAACTTTGCCTGTCGCGACCAGCCCCGCTCCGCCGCACTGCGCCATCGTCTCGACAAGGATAACCCCGGGGACGACCGGGTATTCCGGGAAGTGTCCCTTGAAAAACCAGGTGTCGGGGGTGAAGGTATAATACCCTACCGTTCCCTCGTCATCGGCGCGGACGAGTTTTTCGACAAACAAAAACGGCGACCGGTGCGGCAGCAACTGTTCGATCGGCGTGTCCGCTCCCTTTCCGGGACTGGGCATGGTGGAATCGGTTTCGCTCATGACTCCCTCCGTTTACTTGTACTTCTTGACCACAAGGCAGCCGTTATGACCGCCGAACCCGAGCGAGGTCGAAATCGCGACGTTCAACGGCGCGGAGACACCCTTGTTCGGCACGATGTCCAGATCGCATTCCGGATCTGGATTCTGGTAGTTGATGGTCGGCGGGTAGAAATCGTCGCGGACGGCAAGTGCGCAGAAGAGTGCCTCGACCGCACCGGCCGCGCCGAGCATGTGGCCGGTCATCGACTTGGTGGACGACATCCGGAGTTTACGCGCGTGTTCGCCGAAAACGCCCTTCATGCAGGTGGTTTCCATCGCATCGTTGAGCTTGGTCGACGTGCCGTGGGCGTTAACGTAATCCACCTCTTCGGGCTTCACGCCGGCATCGGCAAGGGCGAGACGCACCGCCTGCATGGCACCGCTCGCGGAAGGTTCGGGTGCGGTGAGGTGGAACGCATCGCTGCTGCCTCCGTAACCGGCCAGCTCGGCGATAATCGTGGCGCCGCGCGCCTTGGCGTGTTCCTCGGATTCGAGCACAAGGATCGCGGAACCTTCACCCATGATAAACCCGTCGCGCGTGGCGTCGAACGGGCGGCACGCCGTCTCCGGCGTGTCGTTGTAATGATGGCTGAGCGCCTTCATGGAACAGAACCCGCCGATACAATACTCGGTGATCGTCGCCTCGGTCCCGCCCGCCAGCACCACATCCGCGCGCCCGGCCCGGATCATGTCGAGCGCATGGCCGATCCCGTCGGTACCGGAGGCACAGGCGGTGGAGAGCGTGTGCGAGACGCCCTTCAGACCGAGCGTGATGGAAACGTTGCCGGCGGCTTCGTTCGCGATCAGCATGGGAATCAACATCGGGGAGAGGCGGGCCGGCCCCTTCTCGAAAAGCGTCTGGTAACCCAACTGGTCCACCTCGCGCCCGCCGATGCCGCAACCGAGCATGACGCCGACGCGATCCTTGTTCAGCGCCTCGTATGCATCCAGCCCGGAATTTTTCCACGCCTGGACGGACGCGGCCACGGCGTACTGGGTGAACAGCGCCATGCGCTTGGCGACCTTGAAATCGACATACTGCTTGATGTCGAAGTTCTTGACTTCGCCGGCGACCTTCGCGTCGACACGGGCGGGATCGAACTTCGTAATCGGGCCGATGCCGCCAACCCCGTTTCGGATGTTGGCCCACGCCTCGTCAACGGTGTTTCCCACGGGGGAAATCACGCCCAAACCAGTAATCACAACTTTCATCTGTTTCTCTTCCTCCATAAGGTTACCAACGAATCAAAAGTCCGCCATACGAAAGCCCCGCGCCGAACGCGACAGAAGCCACGAGCCCGCCCTGCCGGATCCGCCCGGCTTTCACCGCTTCGTCCAGGGCGATCGGAACGGAAGCCGCAGACGTATTCCCGACCGTGTTCATGTTCAGGAAAAACTTCTCCAACGGCTGTTTCATGCGCCGGGCCGCCGCCTCGATGATACGAGCGTTTGCCTGGTGCGCCACAATCAACGAAAGATCATCGAACGTCAACCCGTGACGCTCCAGCATCCGGCGGATCGTGTCGTCGAAGATTTTGACCGCGAAATTGAACACCGCCCGCCCGTTCATGTGCATCTTGCCGCCCACCGGGTCTTCGGGGCAGACTTTCGTCCCGCCCGTACAGCTGATGACCGGCGGAACCGAACCGCCGTCGGAACCGAGGATCGAATCCAAGATTCCGTCCTTTTCATCCGATGCCTTCAACACCACAGCCCCGGCGCCGTCGCCGAAGAGGATGCAGATGTTGCGATCCGTCCAGTCCAGGAGACGCGACATCGCCTCCGCGCCGATGACCAGCACCGGACGTGGGTCGAGCTGCATCATACCCTGCGCCACGCGTGTCGCGTAGACGAATCCCGAACAAGCCGCCTGCAAATCGAACGCACCCGCGTTCGTCGCACCGATCCTCGCCTGCACAAGGCTAGCCGTAGCCGGGAAGCTCCTGTAATCGCCGGAAGAAGTGGCGACAATCACGCCGCCCAGCTCTTCCGGCTTCACGCCCGCCTCCGCGAGCGCGCGCCCGGCAGCCTTCACCGCCATGTCCGACGTCTCCTCGCCATCCGCCGCGATATGACGGCTGTGGATTCCCGTGTGCGAGAAAATCCACTCGTCACTCGTGTCGAGCGTCTTGGCGAGATCGTCGTTGGTCAATACCTTTTCTGGCAAGTATGAACCGGTTCCTGCAATGTGAACAAACATTCCAATCCCTTTCGGTCGGGAGTTCGACACCATGATTGACATTTTTTGCGATTTTGTCAATATGGAACTTTCATCTTCTCACCGACACGGGCAGTATAACAGAAAAAACCAGCGGGTTCAAACATTATTCGTCAGAATTTCTGGAAGACGAGCGTCGCGACAGAGGGGAAGTGGTCGCTCGGGTACAACTTTGTGCCGGGACGGGGCTCGGAGACCGTGCGGTAGTCCAGCACGGTCGTGCCGGGCGAAACGTAGATGTAGTCGATACGCTTCATGTCGGACTGGTCGCCCGGAACGCTCCTCTGGCGTATCGGCTTTTTCAACGCCTCCTTGATCGTCACTTCGTTCTCATGCCAACTCCAGAAGTTGAACGTCCGCCACGACCCCTGAGGCTCCTTGGCAAGGTAGATGGCATCCGTGAGAAGTTTTGAAACGGCGACCGCCGGCTTCTCGTATTCAAGGCAGTTGTGATCCCCGACAAAAACCACCGGTGCCCCCTTGCCGAAGGTTTTCATGCGTTCAATGATGAGCAACATCCCTTTCTCCCGGGCCTCCTCGCTTTTGTGGTCCGTGTGGGTGTTGGCGAACGAGAACGTAGTGCCCGTCGCCTTGTCCCGCAGGACGGCATACGTGCAAATCCGCTGGATCGCCGTGCCCCACGACTTGGATCCCGGCACGTCCGGCGTCTTGGAAAGCCAGAACGTCCCGTTTGTGACGGCGACGAACCTGTCGCGCCGGAACGCGACGGGCGATGCCTCGCCGTTCACGCGGTCCGCGTTTCTGCCCTCCCCGACGAACGTGTAGCCGTGGAAACGCCCCTCCAGCCATTTGCGCTGGTCGGGAAGTACCTCCTGGAACCCGATGACATCGGGATTCTCCCGCTCGATAAGCGAAGCGAAATCGTCGCGCCGCGCCCCCCAGTTGTTGTCTTTCGACTTCCTGTCGCCCGCCGAATACCGGACGTTGTACGTCATCACGCGCACCTGCGGCGCCTTTGCCTGTTCACGGCGAGCCTCCGTCGCCGCACCCGCCGTGTCAACCGCCACCGCCGCGGCAAGCGCGGCGCCAATCATTTTTAGTTTCGTGTTCATAGCTGGGGGGAATGTAAAATGGAAAATGGAAAATGTAAAGTGGAAAATGTAAAGTGGAAAATGTAAAGTGGAAAATGTAAAGTGGAAAATGTAAAGTGGAAAATGTAAAGTGGAAAATGTAAAGTGGAAAATGT
>JAGCVN010000083.1 GCA_017962315.1 Kiritimatiellia bacterium | reverse complement strand
GTCGGCAAGACGGAACTCGCCAAGACGCTCGCCTCCGAACTCTTCGATAGCGAAACGGCGATGGTGCGTATCGACATGACGGAGTACATGGAGAAGTATTCCGTCAGCCGTCTCGTCGGCGCGCCCCCCGGCTATGTCGGCTACGATGAGGGCGGGCAGTTGACCGAGGCCGTCCGCCGGAAGCCGTATTGCGTGATCCTTTTCGACGAAATCGAAAAGGCACATCCGGATGTTTTCAACATCCTCCTGCAGGTGCTGGACGACGGCCGGTTGACGGACAGCCACGGGCGCACGGTGAGTTTCAGGAATGCCGTCATCATCCTTACCAGCAACCTCGGCAGCGAGTTCCTTTCCGAAGGACTCCCCGATGCGGAAAAGAAGGTGACAGAGTTGCTGAAGCACAGCTTCCGGCCTGAATTCCTGAACCGTTTGGACGACATCGTGATGTTCAAGCCACTCGGCAAGGATCAGATCGCGAAGATCGTCCAACTACAGCTGGCGGATCTCCGCAAGCGGCTGGAAGAGCAGGAGCTTGGACTGGAGGTTGACTCGGATGCGCTGGCGTGGCTTGCCGACGCCGGGTACGATCCGGTCTACGGTGCGCGTCCTGTCAAACGTGCGATCCAGCGCGAGGTCGAAACACCCGTTGCCCGTAAGATCGTCGCGGGCGACTATCCGCCGGGCAGCACGGTGAAAGTCGGCGTCCGGGGCGGCAAACTGGCGTTTGAGTAGGTTCGCGGCGGGTGTACCGCGTACCTATAACTTCCCCGTGAGTTCAACGAGTTGCCTCCGCTGCGGGAGTTCAGGAGATGTACAGCACCCCTCCCGGACTCCCGATAGCGAAAGCAATCATCAAAGTTAGGCTCATGTAGATTGCCGCACAAGGTACGGGCGGCGGGCTTGCCTGTAAGTTCGATCGGCGACAACCGAAACAACTTGCAGAGACAACATCCTTTTTTCGCCGCGCAACCGCGCGGCGTTTTCATAACCACGCATGGTTGTGCGCGGAGAAAGCAAACGTTGTTTTTAAGTTGTTCATGTTGTTTTCAGAAACTTACCCTCATGTACATTCCCGCGTGCAGCGCGGGCAGCGGGCTAACCATTAATTCGTCGGCAGCCACTCGCCTTGTTCCATAAGGCCGCGGATCGTGTTCGGTTCGAGCGACGAGTCGCTGAGGAGCATGGCATCTTGCCGCGAATTAATCCACGAGTTTTTAAAGAACGCGGGGCGTTCAACCGTCGTTTCGGGTTCAAACGGGTTGTTCACCGTGGTCACTTCGCGGATCTGCTGGCTGCGTATTTTGCGGATGCGGTCGAGTGTCGCCGACGTCTCCGCCTGCGACTGCTGCCAGAGTCTCCAGCCGGCGTCCCGACCTTGGATTGTCCCTTGGATCAAGGCGTTGAGTTGCCCGTCTCGGCGCTCGACCCAGTGGCGGTTGACGAAAGAAGACGCAAACATGCGGCCCCCGTCGCGCAGCGCTTCGGAGAACTTGTCGGGTGGCGCGATGATGAGGACCGGCGAGACACGGACGATGCTGCAGAGTTTCGGGATTCGTGGATTCGGCACGGCGCTGATGGAGACGGCGAAGGAGGCGGTATACTTCGCTTCGCACTGTACCCCTCCGTAGAGACAGGTGAACGTGCCCTCGAACGAGAACGCGCTCACGTTGGCGAGGGCCGACCCCTGTCTGTAGGAGGCGGCGAGAAGCCTGGTCAACGGGGGGACTTCCTGGGAGAAGCGTCCGCCGGTCGCGACAAAATTCGAAAGCCCAGGTTCAATAATCATCCGATTGAAGTCCGTCGCGAAGTTTTGCGCCAGGATATTGGGGTCCTGCAATTCCGCCCAACGCTGCGGGGTGAGGACTTCGTTGATCACGAACATCGGTCCGGTCGTTTGGACAAACAGATGGCGCTTCGGGGAAGAGAGGATGGTGCTCGCGAGGAACTTGTTGTCGCTCCGTGCGTTCCATCCGATCTGCCCTTTCCCTTCCCAGTCGGGATCCAGACAGTAACAGATGGCGGGCATCTGCAATCCCGGATCCCAGAGGACGAACAGGCGCCGTCCCTCGCTCGTGGCCTGGGAACACGCCGTTAACACGGTGCATCCGGCAAGAATCGATCCCATTATGGTCTTCCAAACTGGTTTTCTCATACTCATCTACTCCTTTGAATCATGCGCTACACCCGCCAGTCTACCACCGGCATCCAAAGCGAATCAAGCGGGGAATCGCCAAATCTTTACGCTTGGGAATCGCACCGGTTTATGGTAGACTGTCCGATGTCCGGCGCGGGCGGAAGAACGACACGCCGAAAGAAGGAAGTACAAATGAAAATACTGTTTATCAGCGATATTCACGGAGTATACGCCGCGTTGACGGAGGCGCTTGCGCGGGGCGATGCGCTCGGATACGACCGTCTCGTCCTGCTCGGGGACCTCCTCTATCACGGACCGCGTAACGGCGTTCCCCGTTTGTACGACACGGCAGCCGTGGTGAAAATCTTGAACGCACGTAAAGAAAAGATTCTTGCCGTGCGCGGGAATTGCGATTCCGAGGTCGATCAAGTGATGCTCGATTTCCCGATGATGGCGGACTACGCCGAACTGGATGCGGACGGAGAACGCTTCTTCCTGACCCACGGCCACCTCTGGAACGAACACCGCCTTCCTCCGATCGGTACAGGCACGATCCTCGTACACGGGCACACGCATATCGCGGAAACCAAACGGCTGGAATACGGCGTGACGATTTTCAATCCCGGATCCGTCGGACTTCCCAGGGGGGGACAGGGGTGTACCTTCGGTTACTGGGACGGTTCCCGCTTTTTCCACCATTCTTTTCATATTGCCAGCGACGGCGGAAATATGTAGAATTTCAACCGTTTTCGTTTGAAGGCGCCTCCTGGTTCGTGGGGGTGACGCCCCAAGATGAAGAGAAGGAGACAATGATGAAGAAACTGGTTCTGTCCATACTGGCCGCCACTCTCGCGGGGAGCCTTTTGGCGGAAACCGACGGCGCGTTGTGGGCTGTCGCCAAGACCGCGCAGCATCCGCAACCGACACCTGACATCCGGGGATTCGGGGCGACGCTTTTTAATTCAGAGGTGGGTAATTTCTCCGGTCTGGAGTTGGGCATCGGCCACACCCGCGTGAAAGGTAATCTGTGCGGGGCCGAGTTCAATGTCGTGATGGCCTGTACCGACGGCGACTGCTATGGTTTCCAGTCGGCTTGCGCGTGCAAGATTTCGGGTGAATTGCACGGAACCCAAATGGGGGCCGTCAACACGGTCAAGTCGCTCGCAGCCGGTCTGCAGTTCGGATACGTGAACGATGCCGATGTGATGGGCGGAAAGGGGAAAGGGGCCGTTCAGGCGGGGCTCGTCAACTATGCAGACACGATGGCGTCCGGCGGTCTCCAGATCGGCATTTTCAACCAGGTCGACCAGTTCAAGGGCGGTCTCCAGATCGGTTTTGTGAATCTCCTCCCGGATACGGACATTCCGTTCTGTGTGATCGTTAACGGTTGTTTCTAAGGCCTGTCGTTATGGCGGATGAATCAGGAAACCTTTGCGTCTTCTCTCCCGATCGCGTTTACCGTTACACCCTGTTGCACTCATGGAAGTTTTTCAACGAGCCGGACAGGGTGGTCTGCTGGATTGCGCTGAATCCCTCCACCGCCGACGAGAACCAGCTGGATCCCACCCTGCGCCGGATCCGCGGATACTCCCGCGACTGGGGATATAACGGGTTTATGATGCTGAACGCTTTTGCGTTCCGTGCGACCGATCCGCGTGAAATGGCGGCGGCCTCCGATCCCGTGGGACCGGAGAACGACCGTTACCTGCTGGACGAAACCGCGCGCACCGACCTCGTCGTCTGTGCATGGGGCACGCACGCCGCCTTGAACGGTCGTCAGGAGGCGATCCTCCGACTGCTTGCCGACCGTCCGCTCCATTATCTGCGCTTGACCAAAGACGGTTTCCCGTCGCATCCGCTCTACCTTCCGGCCAACCTCCGTCCCGTCCGGTGGTTCTAAACGTCCCTAGACGCGCCCCTCCCCTGTGAACAATGCAGGTGCGCCGGCACAGTACAAAAAATCAAAAATACGTTTGACTGCCTCAAGAGGAATGAGGTAAAATTTCTACCATTCTTTTCTGAGGAAGTGTCTTGGAGAGATGTGGTTTTCCAAAGGAGTAACGATAATGAAGAGAATGGTTAATCTGCTTTTGTGCATTGTGGTGCTAACGACGTTCGTGTTCGCTTTCACGGCCGGTGCCGTGACGAAGACGTACTCGCAGTACGGGTTCACCGAGGTTCCGAGCATCGCGATGGACGGCATCCCGTCCAGCACGGAGATCGGCGCGACGCCGCAGCTCGCGTTCCCCGGCGTGACGCTCGACGACATCCACGGACACCAGTTCATCACGGAGCTCTACGGCGGCGGCGTCGATGCGCGCGCGACCGCGTGGGGCATCTATCCGCTCCGCCATAAAACAGACGGCAGTGTCGACAAACTGTCGCTTCAGTTCGGCGTGAAGGACGGCAACTACACGAAGGCGGTGATTCTCGTTCTCACCAACGGCGAGGGCGGCGTTTACGTGCAGAAATTCGGCTGGTGCTACAAGAGCGGCATGTGCATCCGCTACAGGTTCAGCCAGATGAACGGCGGCGGGGACCTCTCGTTCCGCACGGATGGTGAAAAACCTGATGGCAGCGGCACCACCGGCGGCTATCAGGCGTGGGGGCTTCGCATCCACGGCATGAATCCCGTGCCGGAAGCTCGGCTCGCCTTCCCCGGCGCGAAGCTCGTCAACCTCACGAATTACATGTTCATCGCCGGGTATCGTGTGGGCAACGGGCTCGACAACCCCGTTGAAAACAACATTGCCACTTTCGTCACCCCTTGGCCCTCCAGCGACAATGTCCAGAAAATCGTCATGCAGTTCACGGCGTCCGCCGAATCACAGAAGACGGCGATCATCGAACTCACCGAGCAGGCGGACGGCGTATATGCAAGGCAGACTCATGCGGCGTACAACGGCACTTCTGGCGCACAGAACTTCGCAATTGACAGTAGCGGCAACATCTCCGTCGCCGGCAACGCCTCTGGATGGGCCGCCACAGGCGACGGCAGCTATTCCGTATGGGAATTCTACGGCATACCGAACTACACCTACGTGCAGACGACGCCGATGCTCGTCTGGAAGAAGAAGGGGGGCGTCCTGACGCTGAACGAGCTCGCGGGGGCGAAGTTCACCGCGCTCTTCGGCGGCGCCTACGTGAACTCCGGTGAAATCAGGAACCTGACCGGGGAGACGCTTGTTGCCGGCCTCAACACGCGCGAGACGGTTGACGCGAACGGCGACATCACCGAGATCGTGACGGAGTTCGAGATCAACCAGCAAGGCAAGACGGTGGTCGTGAAGTTCACGAACGGCGCGGACGGCGTGTATGCTCAGGCGATCGCGGCGCGTTTCAACCAGACGTTCGGATATGTCTATTCAGACGCGAACGGAAACTACTACGGGAGCGGTAGCAGCGTCGCCACGTCGCGGACGGCGGGCGGCTACGGCGTGTGCGGGCTGAAGGCGATTGCGGACACGGCGAAGATATACCGGCAGGGGCCGACGCGCACGTTCGGCGTGATGGACATGTAGGCACCGACGAGCAGCACGCAGTTCCCGACGTCTGAAGTCGCCGGATTTTCCGGCCTGACGCTTGAAGACCTTTCCGGCTGCGTTTTCCTGTCCTACATGCAGAGCGGATCGATTTCGGGGCGGTACCTTCTCGGAAAGCACCCGACGCTCTATCCGTCGTCGGGCGATGCGCAAAAGCTCGCCGTGCAGTTCACCGCCGAGGATGGAAGCTGGAAAAAATCGGCCTATATCCAGTTCGCGTACAATGCCAACGACGCGGTCACGATTCAGAAAGTCCGCAATACCTGGACGACGAGCGGCAACGCGAACACCAAATCTTACAACGACAAATTCTTCACGGTCGGGCCGACTGACAGCTCTTCATACGATAACATCAACGGCGGACAGAACAACGACATCTACCACCTCTGGGGATTTCAGGTTTTTCCTGGCTTCGTGCAGAGGTCGCCGACGCTGCTGTTCAAGGGCGCGACGCTGAACGACATCGAGAACGCCACTTTCACCGCGCGTGCCGCCGGCGCGTGGCTTCCGGTTATCGTCAACCGTGTTGAAGGCTACAACAAGCACGTCGTCAAGGACGGCAGCGGCGACGTCACGTCCATCGTCGTGGAATTCCAGTACCTCGACGGCTCGACCGTCAAGGTTGTGGTCGTGCGGTTCGAGAATGGCGCGGACGGCGTTTATGGCACGGCGATCAGAATGTGCTGGACAAATACAAGCCTCGGCTACCAGTTTGTGAGCTATGACGGCGAGGGGAACATCAGCGGCTACAACGGCAGCAACGGCGAGAATGTCGCCGTCAGCCCGATCAACGACGGCTACGGCGTCTATGACGTGCAGGCGGCGGTGGAGCCGGATGCGAACGAGTGGACGCTCGACGCGGACCGCAGCTGGAGCTACTACACGGGCGGTGAGACGTTCGACGACGACGCGGCGACGATCCGCGTGAAGGTGACGGCAACCGGCGCGACGCTCACCGTTGACGAGAACACGTCCGTCGGCAAGATCATGTTCGTGAACGCGGCGGGCGTTGACGTGACGACGAACGCGCTTGTGGTCGCATCGGGCGTGAACGCGGACATCGGCGCAATCGAGGCGGGCGCGGGCGCGTATGTCAACGTGCCGACTTCGCTTGGCGCGGTGCCGGCGACGGCGGGCGACGGCGCGACGATCGCATACTCTGGAAACGGCACGGTTTCGGGGCTGCTCTCCGGTTCGGGTGCGGTGGAAGTGTGTTCGGGGCATGTGACGTTCACGGGCGCGAACGACTTCACGGGCGGGCTGGTCGTGAGGTCCGGCGCGGTCGCCGTGGCGGGCGCGTCCGTGGCGCAGGGTGCGGCGACGGGGCCGTTCGGCGCGATCAACACGGGCAGCCCGAGAAGCGTGACCGTCGAGGCGGGCGGCATGGTGGACGTCAACGGGCAGAACGGACTTGGCTACCGCTTCGTGCTCGCCGGCACCGGCGTTGCAACGGGCGGCAACGCGACGCCCGGGCCGATCGTGAACTTCGGCTCCGCGTTGTCCATCGGGATCCTCAACGGGGCCGCATGGAACTGGACGACGGGCCACGCGCGCGGCTACGCGCTGGACGGCGACGTCACGCTCGGCACGGCGGGCGGGGATGTCGGCATCGTTTCGGAAAGCATCTGGCAGAATGCCGCGTACAACTGCTCGCTTGAACTCGGCGGCCACACGCTCACGAAGGCGGGCGAGGGGACGCTGTGGATGTGGTCGAACGGACTCAACGTAACCGGCAACGGAACGCTCAGCGTCTCGGAAGGCGTGGTCGATATCCGCAAGGGCGCGTACAACGGCGCGGCGTCCACCGTCGCCGTGGGTGCGGACGGCACGCTGCGCATCGGCGCGGCGCTGAACGCGGCGAGCATCGTGAACGACGGACGCATCGAGGTGACGACCTACTGGACGGGTGACAGGAAGACGACGACGATCTCCGGCGCCTATTCGGGGACGGGCACGCTGGCGGTCCTCTCCGACGGCATCCTGACGCTGAACAACAATCTTTCGGTGTACGACTTCGTGAACAACGGCGGAATCGCCGGTACGGGGACGCTCACCGTCGGCGGCACGCTCACGCCGGGCAACGCGATTCCCAACCTGACACTCGCGGAAGGCTCGACGGTCAAGCTGACCGGCGTGAACAGCGCACAGGCCGTGACGGGCGCGTTCGCGACGACGGGAACGGTGAATGTTGACGGTTCGGCGATTTCGGACGAAGAGCTGAAGGCGGCGGGCATGGTGCCCGTCCTTTCCGCGCCGTCACTTCCGGCGGACATCAAGCAGAGGTTCTCCGCCGTGGGGGCGAACAACCGCAAGTTCCGCGTCATAACGGAGGACGGTGTTAGCACCGTGTACATGGACAAGAAGATGGGCTTCACGATCTTCGTAAAGTAAGAGTATGTGTTTGGCCACAAAGAACACAGAGGTCGAAAAGCCTTTGTGTTCTTTGTAATTTTTGTGGCTAAATCAGCCGGAGATACGGGCAGTCCAACGGCATGATGAGTGTGGCGAACGGATTCCAGCAAAAATTTCCACGCAAGGGGGGAGATTTTTGTGAAGGAAAAATTCTGAAAAAACGCTTGCGTGATGGATGGGAATTAGGGTATAGTGACCTCCGTTTCTGCTGATGCAGGACGTGTTGGAGAGGTGGCCGAGTGGCTGAAGGCAGTGGTTTGCTAAACCGCCGTACGGACTAATCTCTGTACCGGGGGTTCGAATCCCCCCCTCTCCGCCAATTTTTGTCCTCCGGTGTTCTCTCCGGGGGCTTTTTTGTAACCGGGGATCGGACTTTTCCAGTTCCCCTGTCCTCTGCGCCTTGCCTAAAAGTTCGATTGGTGACAACCGAAATAACTTGTAAAGACAACATCCTTCCCTCGCCGCGCAACAGCGCGGCGTTTTCAGAACCGCGAATGGTTATGCGCGGAAGAAGCAAATGTTGTTTTTAAGTTGTCCATGTTGTTTTCAGAAACTTACCTTCATCTACATTCCCGTGTGGAGCGCGGGCGGCGGGTTTGCCTATAAAAAATGCCATTTATCCCCATGAATGCTCCCGTGCGCGGCGCGGTCGGTCCGCTCTCGTCTATAACTTCACCCCAAAGCTTACCGGGGACAGTATAGCAAGTTATCCGGATCGAATCACTCGCATCGAAGCGCGAGCGGGTGGCTGCGTTCAAAAAATGAACACAGCCCTCTTCCAGAGAAACTTTGAAGAAGCGGAAGTTATTCGGAAAGGGACGCTCTTCACCTTCCTTTGGCAAGGCTACGGAGGGCATCTCCTTCATTCTTCTCAATCTTCTTGCGTTCCGGGGGAGGAAGGGGGTATACTAACCCCATTATGAAACTTCACAAAATCATGTTGGCGGCGGCCCTTGCGGCGGCCGGGGTCTGGTCGGTCGGAGCGGAGACGGTAGATTCGGGGACGTCGTTTGCGGCGGATGCCTTGAAACCATTTGTTGAAAGCGGGGAACTTCCCGGTGCAATCAGCGTGTTCTACCAGAACGGAAAGCAAGAGACGGCTTGCGTCGGTTACGCGGATGTCGCCAAAAAGCGTCCCATCACGCTGGATGATGCGTATATGCAGTGTTCACAGACAAAGGGGTTCTGTGGCGTGACGATCGCGATCCTCGTTGAAGAGGGGAAGCTGAACCTCGATGATCCCGTGGCGAAGTACATCCCGGAGTTCGGGACGCTGTGGGTGGAGCAGAAGGCTGACACCACCGGGGTGCGCAAGCTCGCCAAGGCGAAAAACACGCTCACCGTGCGCATGGTGATGAACCACACGGGCGGGTTTCCGTTCGAGCTGCCGAACTTCCGCGAGATGGGCGGCTGGTCGCGCCGGATGCCGCTCAGGAGCGTCGCCCTCACGGCGGCCTCGCAGCCGCTTCTCTTTGAACCCGGAACCAAGACGCAGTACTCGAACGTCGGCATCGACATCGGCGCGGCGGTTGTTGAGCGCGTCACCGGCAAGCGCTGGGAGGCGTTCCTCAAGGAACGCGTGCTCGACCCGCTCGGCATGAAGGATTCCGGGTTCTGGCCCACCGAGGCGCAGCTCGCGAAGCAGGTACACCTCTACCAGTGCCGCAAGGGACAGCCCGCCGTCTGGCAGAGCTGCAACCCGTCGATGCAGCGTCCGTACGGCGACGACCGCGTGTTCTCGTCCGCCGGCGCGGGTCTCTGGACCACGGCGCGCGACCAGCTCAAGTTCTACAAGATGCTGATGAACCTTGGCGTGGGCGAGAACGGCGTGCGCATCCTCAAGGAAGAGACGGTGAAGTCGATCCTCGCCGTCAGCACGCGCCCGAAGGGAATGGGCGGTTACTCGCTCGGGTTGACCGCCCCGGAGACGGACAACGAGGACGCCTGGTTTGGCCATGGCGGCGCGTGGGGCACGAACTGCATGGTCAACTGGCACAAGAAGCAGCTCAAGCTCTGGGCGGTGCAGCTGGCGGGCGGTCCGCGTCCCTGGGATCGCAAGCGCGAGCAGGCGGCGAACATGTTTTTCCAGAAGACGCTCGATACCAGTGCCGAAAAGGCATACACCGGGCGTATGAAGTAAACCCTCTATGAACGAGACGAGCGAGCGGGTATCCATTTACGATTCGACGCTGCGCGACGGTGTGCAGGGCGAAGGGGTTTCGTTCTCCGATGCAGGGCGGATCCGCTTCGCCCATATCCTGGACGAGCTCGGCGTCGATTTCATCGAGGGCGGTTTCGCGGGCGCGAACCAAGTTGACCGGCAGTTTTTCGCGGCGGCGGCGAAGGAGACGTTTGATTTCGCGAAGATTGTCGCCTTCGGCAGTACGCGCCGGGCGGACGAGGACATCGAACGCGCCCCGATGGTGAAGGCCCTGCTGGACGCGGGGACCGAGTACGTGTCCGTCTACGGGAAGTCGTGGACGCTGCATGTCCGTGATGTCCTCCACACGACGCCGGAGACCAATCTTCAGATGGTTGCCGACACCGTGGGATACCTTGCCTCGCACGGGCGCAAAGTCTTTTTCGACGCGGAACATTTCTTCGACGGCTACCGGGAAGATGCCGGGTACGCGATGCGCGTGCTGGAAACCGCGTTGCGGGAAGGCGCGGCCGGACTGGTCTTGTGCGATACGAACGGCGGTTCGATGCCGGACGGGATTTTCGAGACGACCCGCGCCGTCTGCGCCCGCTTTCCCGGTGCGTTGATTTCCATCCACGCGCACAATGACATGGAGATGGCGGTTGCCTGCAGTCTGATGGCGGTCCGGGGTGGCGCACGTCAGGTGCAGGGGTGCATGAACGGGTACGGTGAGCGCACAGGGAACGCGAATCTGGTGAGCATCATCCCGGCGTTGTCCTGCAAGCTGGGACATCCCTGCATCCGTGAAGGACAGTTGAAAAACCTCCGCAAAGTCTCGTACCTTGTGGCGGATCTGGTCAACCTCCGGCCCGACCCGGCGGCGCCGTATGTCGGGGACGACGCCTTCAGCCACAAGGCAGGGGCGCACGTCAACGGCGTGCTCAAGAATCCCCGGACGTTCGAGCATATCGACCCCTCGGTTGTCGGGAACAAGCGCCACCTGCTTGTTTCGGGGCTTTCCGGGAGCGCGGGCGTCCGTCAGAAGGCGTCCGAACTAGGTATCGACACGGCCACGCTCGGGACCGATACGGTCAGGTCGCTTCTGGAAGAAGTGAAACAGCGCGAGAAGATCGGGTATGCGTACGAGTCGGCGGACGGTTCGTTCAAGATCCTCGTGGAAAAAATGCTGAAGCGGCACGCGCCTGCATTCGAACTGGAAGGGTTCCGTGTGATTGTCGAGAAGCGGGGGCGCGACGTACCGTGCATTTCCGAGGCGACGATCAAAGTCAAGGTGAACGGGCAGACCGAGTTGACCGCCGGCGAGGGATACGGCCCGGTCGATGCGTTGAACGAGGCGATGCGCAAGGCGTTGACGCGCTTCTATCCGGAGATCAGCGGTGTCTCGTTGAAAGACTTCCGCGTGCGCATCCTCGACCCGGACCAGGCCACGCGCGCGCTTACGCGCGTGTCGATCGAATCCGGAGACGGGACGCAACAGTGGGGCACGGTCGGTGTTTCGGAAAACATCATCGAAGCCTCCTGGCAGGCGTTGCTCGACAGTGTGGAATACAAGCTGCTCTCGCAGCCAAAGCCGGAAAAGGAATCCCCGGCATGAACGCCCGCACCGCTGTTTTGTTCGACATCGACGGAACGATGCTCTTCGCAAGAGGGGTGGGGCGGCGTTCCTTTTCGCGTGCGTTCGTCGAGGTCTACGGCATCGAATACCCCGACATCGACGGGATCTCCTTCGCGGGGGCGACGGACTCCGGCGTGATTCGCGCAATGTGCGCGACGTGCGGTGTGCCGAATCCGCCTGCGAAAGAGGAACATTTCTTTTTGCGTCTCGCCCGCCACCTTGACGAGGCGATGGACGCGCTTCCGCCGGAGGTCTTCCCCGGCGTGCCGGAACTGCTCGCCGCCCTGACAGCGGAAGGCGTCGCGCTCGGATTGGTCACGGGAAACCTCCGTTCGACGGCGTGGAGCAAGCTCCGCCACGCGGGTCTGGACGGTTATTTCACCTTCGGCGCGTATGGCGACGAGACGCCCGACCGCGTCGAAATCACGCGGCTTGCCCTTCAGCGCCGTCCCGCAGGAAGCCGTTGCGGCGTGCTGGCGGGGGATACGCCGCTCGACATCGAGGCGGCCCATGCGAACGGCCTCCGCGCATTGACGGTTGCGACAGGCTGGGTTTCTGCCGGCGACCTCGCGGCCGCCGGCGCAGACGGCGTACTGACTGATTTCTCCGACACGGCCGCTTCGCTCGCTCTCTTCCAATCCCTTTGTGAAGAAAGGATTTGTCCATGAAAATCTGTCTGATCTTGTTCGTTTGTTCCGTCGCCGCCGTCGTGGCGGTGGCGCAGGACTTCGTGACGTATGAGGAATTCGGTGCCGTCGGCGACGGCAAGACGGATGACCACAAGGCGATCGTGGCCGCACACGCGGCGGCGAACGAGAGAGGATTGCCCGTCCGCGCCGGCGACGGGAAGACCTACTACATCGGCGGCGGCGCGAAGGCGGCCGTCGTCAAGACGGACGTCGATTTCGGCACGGCGAAGTTCGTGATCGACGACCGCAAGCTCGACGATTATAAAGTACCGGTGTTCCGCGTTGATCCTTCGGAGAAATCATTCGAGTTGAAGGGTGTGAAGACGCTCGTGCGCGGTCAGGCGAAGCTCGACGTGCCGTTACCCGGTCCCTGCCTTGTGGAGGCCGTGAACGGCAAGGTGCGTCAGTACATCCGCTACGGACTCAATCAGAACAACGGCTCGCCGCAGAAAGAGGTGTTCCTCGTCGCGACGGACGGAACCGTCAATCCCGCCACGCCGATCGTCTGGGATTACGAGCATGTCTCGCGCCTCACGGCGCATCCCGTCGACGCGAAGGCGCTCACGATCAAGGGCGGCACCTTCACGACGATCGCCAATCAGGCGGAGTCGAAGTACCGCTACCATGCACGCGGCTTCGCGGTGCGCCGGTCGAACGTGCGCATCGAGGGGCTTCGCCACGAGGTGACGGGCGAAGGCGACCACGGTGCGCCGTACGGGGGATTCGTTGCCGTGTCGTACTGCGCGAACGTCATGGTCTCCAACTGCGTCTTCACCGCGCACAAGACGTACCGTACGATCGGCGCCGCCGGCAAGCCCGTGAACATGGGGTCGTACGACATCTCCGCCAACAACTCCGTCAACGTCTCCTTCGTCAACTGCCGCCAGACGACCGACATCAACGACGGACGCTACTGGGGCCTCTTCGGCTCGAACTACTGCAAGAACCTGCTCTACGACGGCTGCACGTTCTCGCGCTTCGACGCGCACATGGGCGTGGCGAACGCGACGGTCCGTAACTGCGAACTCGGCTACATGGGCATCAACGCGATCGGCTTCGGCACGTTCCTCGTCGAGAACACCACGGTCCGCTGCCGTTCGTTCTTCAACCTGCGCAGCGACTACGGCAGCACGTGGCGCGGGGACTTCATCGTGCGCAACTGCACGTTCGTGCCGCGCGACGGCAAGAAGGCCGCCAGCGCGCTCGTCCACGGCGTCAGCACGGACGGACACGACTTCGGCTACGTATGCTATATGCCGCGCCGGATCGTGTTCGACGGTCTCAAAATCGATGACTCCAACCATCCGGAAAAGTACGATGGACCGTTCGTGTTCTCGATGTTCAATCCGAAGAATACGAACGCGGATTACGTGGAAAAGTATCCCTATCACGTGACGGAGGAAGTGATTCTCCGCAACGTGGCGACGGCCAGCGGCAAACCCGTGAACCTCAGCCCGAACCACTGGATGTTCCGTAACGTGAGAGTCACGCGACATACTGGAATGCAGTAAGCGAGGTAAAATCATAGCGTACATTTACTTGATTTCTCATGGCGAAACCGATTTCGGCATCACGGAATGCCAGACGGTTTTCTCGCTCCCCCGGTGAAAGAAAAGATTGTCGAACGGTCGTTTTTTTGCTATCCTACCCCCGATTGATTTGTGTGTTACGGAGACGTTATGAGCGATGAGAAAGACCCTGCGGTGGAACCGCGGGAACAGGAAGAGGAGACCCCCGTCGTAGAGGCCGGTCTTTCAAACATCAACATCGAAGAGGAGATGAGCCATTCGTACATCGACTATTCGATGAGCGTGATTGTCGGGCGCGCGCTCCCGGATGCGCGGGACGGGTTGAAGCCTGTACACCGTCGCGTTCTTTTCACGATGGACGAGATGGGGAACTATTCGAACAGGCCCTACAAGAAATGCGCGCGTATCGTCGGCGATACGATGGGTAAGTACCATCCGCACGGCGACTCCGCGATCTACGACACGCTCGTCCGTCTCGCGCAGCCCTTTTCCATGCGATATCCGCTCGTGGATGGGCAGGGGAACTTCGGTTCGGTCGACGGCGACCCGCCTGCTGCGATGCGTTACACCGAGTCCCGCATGGACAAGCTCGCCGAGGAGATGCTGGGCGACCTCGACAAGAACACCGTCGATTTCGTCCCCAACTACAACGGCGAATTCCAGGAGCCTACCGTCCTGCCCGCCAAGCTTCCGAACCTGCTCCTCAACGGTTCCGTCGGTATCGCCGTCGGCATGGCGACGAACATCCCGCCGCACAACCTTGGCGAACTCTGCGACGGCATCACGCACTATATCGACAACCCGAAATGTTCAATCGACGAGTTGATGCAGTTCATCAAAGGACCCGATTTCCCGACCGGTGGCGTGATTTGCGGAACCCGCGAGATCGAGTCGATGTACAAGCGCGGGCGCGGGCAGTTGACCGTGCGGGGACGCGCGGAGGTGATGTTCGACAAGAAACTGAAGAAGGACATCATCCTCATCACCGAGATTCCCTATGCCGTCAACAAGGCCGAAATGCTCAAACGCATGGCGGAACTGATCAACGATAAGGTGATCGAAGGGATCAGCGATGTCCGGGATGAAAGCTCCGAGGATGACGGCATCCGCATCGTCATCGAGTTGAAGAAAGGGGCGTTCGGGGAAGTCGTCCTGAACAACCTCTACCACCACACGCAGCTGCAGACAACCTTCGGCGCGATCATGCTCGCCCTCGACCAGGGCCGTCCAAAGGTGATGAACCTGAAAGAGTTGGTGCGCTGCTACGTCGATCACCGTTTCGAGGTGGTGACGCGGCGCACCCAGTTCGAGCTGGACAAGGCACTCGCCCGCCAGCACATTTTGGAGGGATTGCTGCTTGCCCTCGACCACCTTGATGAAGTGATCCGGATCATTCGTGACGCGGCAAACCGGGACGAGGCGAAACGCGGGCTGGTCGAACGGTTCCAGTTCAGCGACCGGCAGGTTTCCGCTATCCTTGAAATGCGACTCTACCAGTTGACCGGGCTTGAACGCGGCAAGGTCCAAGCGGAGTATGACGAACTCGGTCAGAGGATTCTCGAACTCCGGGCCATCCTCGCCGACTCCGGGAAGATTTACGCGATTCTGAAGCAGGATCTTGCCGACCTCAAGCTCCAGTACGTCACCAACCGCAAGCGCGAGACGCGCCGTACGGACATCGTGCAGCTGGAGAGCGAGGTGAACAAGGAAGACCTCATCCCGGATGCGCCGTGCGTCATCACGCTTTCCCACCGCGGGTACGTCAAGCGCGTTGCGCTCTCGGTCTACCGTGAGCAGCGTCGCGGCGGGCGCGGCATCACGGGGGCGGCGACGAAGGAGGAGGATTTCCTTACCACCGTGTTTGTTGCGGCGACACACGACACGCTGCTGTTCTTCACGAATTACGGGCGGCTCTTCGCTGAGCGTGCGTTTGAGATCCCGGAGGCGTCCCGCACCTCCTTCGGCAAGCCGATCGTCAACATCCTCCGTCTCCAGGAAGGCGAATCCGTCCAGGCGCTGTTGCCGATCCGTGCGTTCGCGGACGACGTGGACGTCTTCTTCGCGACGGAGAAAGGCACTGTCAAGAAAACGTCGCTCTACGATTACCGCAATGTCAACAAAAACGGCATCCGCGCCATCAACCTGGAAGAGGGCGACCGTCTGATCCGCGTCGCGCTGGCGCATCCGGGAGAGGACATCCTGATGCTTACCGCGAACGGGCGCGGTATGCGGTTCTCCAGCGACGATGTCCGCCGGATGGGCCGTACCGCCACGGGTGTGCGCGGTATCAAGCTGCTGGACGACGACGTGGTGCGGAGTTTCGACATCGTGAAAGACGACGCGACGCTGCTCATCGTCACCGAAAACGGATTCGGGAAACGGTGCGCGTTCGCTGATTTCTCGAAGCACCATCGAGGCGGTCAGGGCATGATCGCCATTAAGGATCCTTCGGGACGCAACGGAAAGGTCGTCGCCGCCTACGCCGTACGCGACGACCAGTCGATGGTCACAATTACTTCGGACGGGCAGATGGTCCGTTCGCCGGTTTCGGAAATCCGCGTGATCGGGCGGGCAGGGCAGGGGGTCTGCCTTGTGCGCCTGGCACAGGACGCGAACGTCGTCTCCGTCAGTATCGCCGATCCCGAACCCGTCACGTCGCCGGAGGAGGGTGAGGCCGTTCGTCCGTCCGGTTCTGACGCGGCAGATGCCGCGCCGGACGACACACCGCCATCCGTCGCAGACGAACCGGCTGAACCGAAACCGGAATCAGGGGAGGACGCGCAATGAAGACGTTGATGTATGTTGGCGGGTACACGGACGGACAGGGATGCAGCCTCCGCGTCATGGAGGCGGACACGGGGACGGGCGCGTTCCGCCTCATCCGTGACATCCCGAAGACCTCCGGCCACACCTATCTTTGTATCAACCGCGCAGGGACGCGCCTCTATGCCGGAGGGGAAGACCTCTCGAATCCGGCGAAGGGAAAGAACGGCGCGGTGATCGCCTACGCGATCGAGGGCGACCGGCTGGAGCAGATCGGCGTCTGCCCGCTCGGACCGTTCACCGTTCCCTGCCACGTCTCGCTCTCGCCCGACGAGAAAACCCTTGTCTGGGCGGAATATACCTGCGCCTTCTGCGGTGCCACGGAACTGGACGCAGACGGCAACCTCTCCCGGAAGACCGTCTCCGTGCAGAACATCGGCGACGGCCCGAACAAGCCGCGTCAGGACAAGGCGCACGCCCACTGCGCGGTGGTTTCGCCCGACGGCCGGTATCTCTGCGTGGTGGATCTGGGAATCGACCAGGTGAAGGTGTTCGACTTCGCCGGACGGGCCGGCGGCCTCCGCGAGTGTGAGGACCGGACCATCCGCACGGAACCGGGGCTTGGACCACGCCATTTTATTTTCCACCCGAACGGGCATCTCGCCTTCCTCGTCTACGAGCTGGGCAACGCGGTTTCCTCGTTCCGGTACGACGGGGACAAGTTCACGTTGCTGCAGACGGTTTCGATGCTGCCGGGGCAGTTCACCGGCGACACCAAAGCCGCCGCGATCAAGATCTCCGAAGACGGCAAGCGGCTGTTCGCCTCCAACCGGGGGCACGACAGCATCGCCGTCTACGACATCGACACGGAAACCGGTTCGCTCACGCTCCTGACCATCGACAAGCTTGTCGGGAAATTCCCGCGTGACTTCACCTTCATGCCGGGCGAGGCGTTCGCCGTCGTCGGCCACAAAATGAGCCACGAGCTGATGTCGTACCGGTATGACAAAGAGACGGGAAAACTCGAACCCTTGCACAACGCCTTCGCGATGCACCGGCCTACGTGTATCGTCTTCCCATACCCCAAGTCATCCGATTTATGAAACGAAACCTTCTTTCCCTTCTGTTGGGTCTCGCCGCGACACTCGCGATGGCGGGCGTAGATGCCGACAAGCCCCCCTCGTCTGAGGCGGATGCCGCGCTGGAAAACCTGACCGCCGTGCAAATCCTCAACAATTGCACGCGGTTGCTGCCGACCGACCCGCTCATCCTCTCCGGCGAAATCCGGGTGCGCAAGCCGCACGGCGTCGTGCTTGATAGGTTCCCGTACAAGCTGATGCTGGAGTGGGGCGCGGCCGTGCCTTCCGCTGAAATGCTGTTGCTTGACAAGGCGGGCACATCGGTCGTGCAGCGCGCCGTCTTGACGCGTCCGGCTGGGAAACCCTCCGAGATCCGCCTCTTCGAAGGTGTCGAGCAGAAACCGGCGGAGACGCCGACCTACGCGGCGCGCATCCAGGGGACGGATATCACCTGGATGGATTTGACGCTCGACTTTCTCTGGTGGAAGGACGCTCGCTTCGACGACGTGCCGCGCGGCGACAGCCGCAACGGGCGCGACTGTGACATTCTCGTCACCGTTCCGCCGAAGCCGATCCCCGGCTGTTCCGCCGTGCGCGTCTGGGTAGACCGCAAGCTTCGGTGCATCATGCAGGCGGAACAGCTCGGACCGCAGGGTAACGCCGTCCGCCGTTTCTGGGTGCAGCGCGTCAAAAAAATGGACGAACGCTGGATGATTAAAGACATGGAGGTTGAAAGCATCAACAGCGGCCACCGCACACAGTTGCTGGTTGATGACATTTCGCAGCCATGAGCACGGTCGCCCTTCTTCTCTTGTTTGTTGCAATCGTCATCCTTTTCGCGTTTTCCGCTTTTTTTTCCGGAAGCGAGACCGTGCTGTTTTCGCTTTCTCCCGTTCAGATCCAGCGGATCAAACGGCGGACTCCCGCAGTCGGCGCACGTATCGAGAAACAGGTGCGCGCCCAGTCCTCCACGCTTTCGACCATCCTCGTTGCGAACTCGTTCGTGAATTTCGCGATCGCGGGAATCGGTTACCGCATTTTTGAATCGATCTCCGGATATGGCGAGGCGCTTACCGTCCCCGTCATCACGCTCCTGCTTCTGCTGATCGGGGAGATCACGCCGAAACGGATCGCCGTGGAAAATGCGGAACGTTACGCCCCTTTCTGCAGCAACTGCCTCAGTTTCTGGTTCTGGATTTTCCGGCCCTTTTCGTTTGTCATGGAGGCGAGCAACCTCTTTTTCAAGAAGTTTCTCTCGCCGGAACGGCAGATCTTGAACGACGACGAATTCCGGACCGCCATCCAGCTGAGTGAACGGCAGGGCGAGCTGGACGAGGACGAGGCGTCGATGGTGGACGGCATCATGCGCCTTTCCGAGCTTCGCGTGAGCGACGAGATGATCCCGCGTATCGACATGATCGGGATCGACCTGGAGGACGCACCGGAAACCTTTGAGCAGACGGCCCGTGCGTCGGGGCACCGCTATCTGCCCGTTTACCGCCACACGCCGGATGCGGTCGAAGGGTTCCTGGATGTCGTGCAGTTCCTTACCTCGCCGCACGAACCGATGCGCGCCGCAGTCAAGCCCGCGATGTTCATCCCGGAAAACCTCTCGCTGGACAAACTGCTTATCCGTTTCCAGAAGCAAGGAAAACACATCGCCTGCGTTTTGGACGAATACGGCGGGACGGCCGGTATCATTACGCTTGGCGACATCCAGGAATTGATCACCGATCCCGTGGTGCGTCCGGAAGGCGAGACGGAGGATATCCGCCCGTTGAGTAAAGATTCCTGGCTGCTCACCGGGACGGCGGGGATCGAGGAAATCAACCACGAGGCGGAAATCGACCTCGAAGCCGATGACTCAGACCGTATCTCCGGATGGATCACGCTGCACGCCGGGCGGATTCCCGAACCGGGTATGGTCATCACCGCACAAGGGTGCCGGGCCACCGTCCTGGCCATGCGCAAACGCCGTATCACGCAAGTCCGCCTCGACGTCCTGAAGCGAAAAGGACTGGATGAAGCCCAGCTGGACGAAATCGTCAACGATGAAGATAACCTGGTTGACGCCCCCCCGTCCGAACAGCCGCAGCAAACGGAGGAGAACCGATGAGCGATATCCTCCGGTTTTATCTCTGCGTAGCGGGGATCGTCCTTTGTATCGTTGGGGCGGCTTTCTTTTCCGCGATGGAAACGGGGTTGATGCGGTTGAGCCTGCCGCGCCTGATGTACTGGATTAAGCTCGGGCACAAACAGTCCAAACGTCTGGAGCCGTATGTCAGCGACATCCAGGGGTCGTTCGCGACCGTCCTTATCGGGACGAACCTGTTGAATGTCATCCTCTCCACCATCACCGCGTATCTCACGACAACGTACTTCGCGGACTCCGCCCGATGGCAGATGGGGATTGCTTTCGGCGTCTCGTGTGCGATGATCTACCTCGGCGAGTACATGCCGAAGTTGATTTTCAGTACGCGCCCGCTTCGCCTCACCGTCGCTCTGGCGCCGATCTTCGGTTTTTTCTCGACCTTGTTCGCCCCGGTCGCCGCGTTTACGCTGTTCCTCACACGCTGGCTCGCGCCCCGTTCCGTCCGCAACTCGAAAAACCGTTTCTTTATTTCGTTCGACTATCTCCAAGATATCCTGAACGAAAACCAGCTGGATTCGAATGTTCCCGCGAACGCGAGGCTTATGATCCAGAATGTCTTCGCCTTGCGAGCGAAGACCGCCGCCGATGTGATGGTCAGCATGAATCACGCGATCAAAACCACGATCAACGCGACCATCGGCGATTGTTACGAGCTGGCGCGCGACTCCGGCCATACGCGGATTCCCGTTATGACCGCCGACTACCAGCGCTGTCTCGGTGTCGTGAACGTGATGCAGGAACTCGCCGAAGGGACAAAGCCCGAAACGCCTTTGGAAGATCATCCTTTGGAAGAAGCGCAATACATCTGGGAAAACGAATTGGCCGACCATATCATGCCGTTGATGCGCGCCCTCCATTCGCCGCTCCTCCTTGTCCGCGACGCCCAGACGCAGCACCTTGCCGGGGTCATTTCCGACGCCATGATGATGCGCTTCATCACTTCCAACAAGGTGTAACCCATGCTTTCCCCGAAACCGCAGGAGACCCCCGCAGCCGTCGAACGTCTCACGCCTTACGGGGCGGGCGGGAAAACCGCGCAGATCCGGCGGGTGTTCGACACCATCGCCCCCGCCTATGACCGCTTGAACCGTCTCCTCTCGCTTGGCCTTGACCTCTCCTGGCGGCGGAGGGCCTTGCGGGATGTTCACCTTCCGCCCTGTGCACGAATCCTCGATGTGGCGACCGGAACCGGGGATTTCGCGCTGGAGGCGGTGCGCTGTTTCCCCGACGCGGAAGTGACCGGCGTGGATCTTTCCGAAGCGATGCTGGAGGGAGCGCGCCGTAAATGCGAGGCGGCCGGATGCGCGTCGCGTGTCCGCCTGGTCGCAGGCGACATCCTCGTGTCGTCTTTTCCGGCGGCTTCTTTCGACCTTGTGACGGCGGCGTTCGGCGTTCGGAACTTCGCGGACATTGCGGCGGGGATCCGGAAAATGGCGGCCCTGCTGAAACCCGGCGGACAGCTGCTCATTCTGGAACTTTCACGGCCGCAGACGCGTCTCGCCGCGATCCCGTACACCTTTTACCTGCGTGTCTGGATGCCGTTTCTGGGGCGTATTCTGACGGGGCATACGGCGGAATACCGGTATCTCCCCGCCTCGATCGAGACAGTTCCGCAGGGCGCGGATATGTTGCGCCTCCTCGCGGAAGCGGGGCTTGGCGAACGGCGTTTCGAGCGTTACACGTTCGGTGTCTGCTCCGCGTACTTCGGCACCGTCCGTTAGACGGATTTGCACCCGTGAAAATGGAACGTGTGTTTCTGCGTTGCGGGATACACGAAGATTTGGTATCATGAACGCCAAAAGGAGAGAGTTATGCCGAGTTTTCCACGATTTTTCCTTTCTTTGCTGACGTTGTTGACGGTCGTGTCGCCGGCGGTCGCGCAGCTGGAGAAATTCCTTCCCGCGCTGAAGGGCGATTTTTCTCGCGAGGAGGTGGTGATTAGCGCGGACACGTTCGGCGTCGATCAGAAGACGGGCTGGGTCGATGCGAAGGGCAACGTGAAGGTCAAGGCGAGCGACCATGAATTGACGGCGGACAAGGTGCGGCTTCACCGCGAGAAAGGCGATATCCAGGCTTCGGGGAACGTCAAGATCCGCCGGAGCGGCTTCGGGACCTGGACGGGGGAGTACATCGAGTACAACTACAAGACGGGGAAGGGCTTGACCAGTGCGGGCGACGTGGTTGCGAAAGATTTCCGGATCCATGCCGAAGAGGTAGAGCGTCGCGAGGACGGGCGTTTCGATTTGAACGGACTGGCGATGACGACGTGTACCAACGAACCGGGACGCTGGCATTGGTGTGTGCGCGGGGCCGGCCGCTACCGGGATAACGACTACGTCGAAGTCTTCAACGCCGTCCCGTATCTGTTCGGCGTTCCCTTCGCCTACCTGCCGTGGGCGTACCGCGACCTCGATACGCATTATGGTCTCCGCCTCATGCCGGGGTATACGTCGCGCTGGGGAGGATACCTGATGACCGGGTATCTCTGGAACGTTTTCCGCACAAAGGGCGGGTATGCCCTGGACGCTTCGACGCACGTTGACTACCGGTACCGTCGCGGTTTCGGTTACGGGCAGAATTTCCACTGGAACCTCCAGGAGTGGGGACGAGGCCATTTCGAAGCGTATTACGCCGACGACCAGAATCCCCGTTCCAGCTGGCGCGACCGGAACTGGATCTCCGATTATGTGGAAGACCGTTACCGTTTCCGCCTCTTCCACAAGGCCGACGTCTCGCCGCGTGACCAGTTGATTTTCCGAGGGACATATGTGAGCGATTCCGTCATGCGCCACGATTTCTTCGAGCACGAAGATCGCGGCGAGAGCATCCCGATGAACTTTGCCTCTTACGAACACCGCGAAAACACGTTCGCCTCCGGCATCAACGCGAGCGGGCCGTTGAACGATTTCTATCCGGGTGTCGCGCATCTCCCCGAAGCGTGGCTGAACATCGTACCGCAACCGCTCCTCGCGGGCTTGAATTACGAGAGCCAGTCTCGCGCCGGGTATCTTGAACGCCATTACAGCGAATACGAAAAGGCGGAAGACATCTACAAATACTATCCCGGAAAGTGGGCGGAGTACAACACCGTGCGGCTGGAGACTGCGCACCGGTTGACCTATCCCTTCAAACTCTGGGACGCGCTGAGCGTCGTGCCGCGCGCCGGGTACCGGGGGACCTACTATGCGGACAATCAGCGTTACGAGGACATCTACCGGCAGAGCGGGGAACTCGGGGTTGAACTTTCCATGCGCGGCACGTCGGAATGGAGCGGGGGCTGGCGGCATACCGTCGAACCGTACCTCGACTACAGTTACCAGCCGACCGATATCAGCGGGACGCGCGGGACGGAGCTTTATTATTTCGACCGGTTCGACCGTACCCTCGGCTGGTTTGACCAGTTCGGACAAGACGGCGTGTGGCTTCCCTACGATTGGCACGGCGTCCGTCCCGGTGTCCGCAATTTCTTCCAGACGAAAGGGGAGGACGGGAAAGTCCGCACCTTCCTCGACTTCGACGCCTACGGTGTCGTGCAGTTCGACAGCGACGGCCCGAAGGGCGAGGACGGGGTGCGCGACGTCGGCGCGAAAGCTGTCGTCTCCCCGACGAAAGACGTGGACGTGAAAGCCCAGGTGGAATGGGATACCGAAGACGATTTGATCGCGTATGCGAACCTCTCCGCGTTTTATAAAGTAAACGAAAGTTTCCGTTTCGGCGGTGGATACCTCGGACGCGACCACGACCTGACGGATTACGGGTATTCACCGGTCGCGCAATGGAACCGTGTAAAGGAAAACCTCGTCTACGCCGGGTACACACACGCATTGAACGATCAGTGGTCGTACAGCCCCTACATCCGTTTCGACGCCCGCGAGAACGACCTCGACGAAGTGGGCGGGTATATCCGGTTCCAGCTCGACTGCCTGGTTTTCCAGCTCCGTTTCGCCTACGTAAACGAATACATGCGTATTGACGGGAGCGAACGTGGCGACGATTTCCGTGTCTCCTTCACCATGTGGCTCCGCGCCCAGAAGAAAGGCGATACCGACGAATGGCGCGCCTGGTAAGGCGTCGGGGGAGGTGGCTGATGGCGGTGTCCGTTTCCTTTGAAGGAATCAACAAGTTTTTCGACGGTTTCCATGCGTTGAAGGACGTTTCGTTGACAATCAACGCGGGGGAATTGTTTTTCCTGCTCGGGCCGAGCGGGTGCGGGAAGACGACGCTCCTTCGCTGTCTCGCGGGATTCCATACGCCCGAGTCAGGAAAGATTCTGATGGACGGCCGCGACATTACCTCGCTTCCGCCGCACAAACGAAACACCGGGATGATGTTCCAGAGTTACGCGCTCTGGCCACATCTGACGTTGGCGGAAAACGTCGCCTTCGGTCTGGAAATGCGTCATGTGCCGAAGCCGGAAGTGAAACGTCGCGTCTTCGAGGCGCTCGAAATGGTCCATTTGGCGGACAGGGCGAAAGCGAAGCCGAACCAGCTTTCGGGCGGACAACAGCAGCGCGTCGCGCTGGCGCGCGCGCTGGTGATCGATCCGCTCTGCCTGTTGCTGGACGAGCCGTTGTCGAACCTGGACGCGAAACTCCGGCTGGAGATGCGCGTGGAGATCCGGCGGATCTGCAAAGAGCGCGGACTTACCGCGATCTACGTCACGCACGACCAGAAAGAGGCGTTGTCTATCGCCGACCGTCTGGCGGTGATGCGCGGGGGTGTCATCGAACAGGTCGGAACGCCGTCCGCCGTCTACCGATCCCCGGTCAACCGGTTTGTCGCCGGGTTTATGGGCGAGGGAAACTTTCTGAACGGGGTGGTGGAGACGGTGTCCGGCGCGGGCGGGACGATCCGCACGCCGCAGGGCGTTTTTACTGTCGAGAACCGTCCCGACGGCGTTTCGGCGGGAATGCGCGCGACACTCTGCATACGCCCGGAAGCGGTGTGTTTTTCAGGTGCGCATCCCGGACTTCCGAATACCTTCTCCGCAACGGTGAAAGAAAGCGTCTATCTCGGCGAAGTCGCGCAGCATGAACTCCTTCTTCCGGATTCCGGATTTGTGTTCAAGGCGTACGAACTGAATCCGCTTCCCGGAACGAGCCGTCCCGGAACGACCATCTCCTTCTGGATACCGCCGGGGCAAGTTATCGCTTTGCCGGCCGTGTAGAGCGGACGGTGCCGTGCGTGGCCTGCGTCTTGACAGGGATGATCGGGGGTGTCTGGAAAATCCAGGACGCGGAATTCGTTTGTAAACCCTTACGCCAGCGTCATCCATTCCGTCGAGAAGGTTTTTCCTGCCAGCCCGAAGGAATTGCGGGGGACGGCTGTGAAGCGGAGTTCACCCGCCGGAAGTTCGTCTTTCGCGAACACGCACAACGTCGGGAGTTTTGCGCGGGGGTGTTCCGGCGCGTGGTTGTACCCCTCGGCGAGTACCCGCTTGACCTTCTTCTCGCCGGATTTGGACTCGGCGGTGAATTCGTAACAATAGAGACGGGCATTCCGGTCCGGCAGGGAGGCCGGCGCGGTGATCTGGACGGAGTCCTTGGCGACGGACGGGATCTTCACCTTGCCGTCCTTTGATTTTCCGCCGCGGTTTTTTGTCTTCGTCTGCGCGATCTTCAATCCGGCACCGTCGGCGAACTGCGGGGCGCGCAGTTTCTTCGCGTGTTCGGTGAACGCGAAGGGTTTCGACTCGGCGGCGGGAAGGGGCATCACCCAGTCGTCCCCGAGATCAAGGTTGGAAAGGAATTCGCGGCGTTTCACGACGATGCAGTCGTCATAGACGCTCCAGAGCATACCTTGGCGGCAATCGCCCGGCGTGATGAATCGCCCCATCATCTTCCGGGCATCGGTCTGCCAGTGGCGTCCATCGCCGCAAGGCGTGTTTTCAAACCCTTCGCCGGGGAATTCGTTATATGGAAGTCCCGTATAGCGAAGCGAACTGGTCCCGACCGAGGTGAACGCACCCTGCCAGATAGAACGCTCGTCTGTGAGCGAATAATGGGAATGGCCGGAGAAGGCGATGGCGTTCGGACGCTCGGCGAGGGCTTTGGTCACGAACCCTTTGTCGTGCCCCCATGCCCAGGGGCCGTAACACGTGTTTTTGGGATGCGGGTGCTGCGCATAAAAGAAGGGGAGGGCCGGGTCGATCGCGCTGGCGCGGCTCACCAGGAAATCAGAAAGCCGGCTGAAGGCATAGACATGTTTCCCGTTCGGTGCGCTCGTGTCCCAGTGACAGCCGATAAACGAGTACCCCTTGATGGTCTTCAGGTAGATCGGCTCGTAGTCCTCATGGAAAACCTTTTTCCACCATCCCGCCATATCCTTCCGGAGAATGTGCCGGTTCCGTTCGGCCTCGTCGGGATACGCTTTCGCGGCAAATCCGCCGTAGTTGAATCCATCCCAGTCATGATTTCCCGTGACGAACACTTTTTCGACGGGGCGGCCATCCGGATACCGGTCACCGGGGAAGACGGCGTACCAGGCCTCTGCGACGGCCGCAAGCTGTTCGCCCATTCCTTTGTCGGCCATGTCGCCCGCGATCAATACGGCGTCAACACCCTGTTCGCGGAACCATTCAAGCGTGTGGCGGAAAGTAAGGTTGTTGCCGAAGGCGGCCATTTCCTCGTTCGCACCGATCTTTGTGATGTGGATGTCGGAGACGACGCCGAAACGGATTTTCGGTGCGACGCCTGTCTTGTTCACACTCCCCTGGGCGAAACGAAGTCCGCCGAACGCGCCGAACGCCGCCGTGCCGCCAATGAACCACCGCCGCGAAACGAGCGGCATTCCTCTACGAATCTGCATCGTCATGTTGTCGTTCTCCTGCTGATCTTCCGTTGCCGCCGTCAAACGTCAGCAACCATCCTCGTTAAGACACCCGCTATTCTACCCGTTCCCCGCTCGTTAGGCAATCGAATTCGTCACAGACGAGAATGTGGCCTTGTGTTTCAGGAGAATTTCAGGTAAGTTGGGGGTGTTCCGATGTAATGGGAGAGAATGGGATGAAGACAAGCAGAAGGGATTTTTTGGGATTGATGGGACGTGCGGGTGCCGCCTTTGCGGCATCCCGTGGACTGGCAGAGTCGGAGGAGAAGGGGACTGGCCTCCCGAAACCGCTTCGGCATGATCCTAACCTGACCGCACTGATCAGCGACAGCCATGTGAACGGTCAGCCGGACATTGAGAACGGCAGTTTCCAGAAGGGAAAGTTCATGGAAGTGGTGGCGGAAATCTTGCGATGCGACCCGCTCCCTGCGCATGTTTTGTTTTTCGGCGATCTCGCATACCTCTGGGGAAACAAAAAAGACTACGAGGCGTGTGCGCCGGTTTTGAAACTTCTGGAGGATGCCGGCGTCGCTGTCACGCTCGGCATGGGAAACCACGATCGGCGTTCCACCTTTCTTGAGGTTTTCCCGGAGTATGCGAAACGGACGCGGGTTCCCGGAAATATTGTCACCGTCACGGAAGCCGGCCCCGTGGACTTTATCATGCTTGACAGCCTGCAGGGAACGGATGATCGCGGGCCGAGATCGTCCGGACCAGGCGGGGGGCTGCTTTCGGGTCTCCAGCAGGAATGGTTGCGCGATGCCTTGGCGAAACTGAAAAAGCCGACGTTCGTTTGCGCCCACCATCCTGTAGGGGAATTGTCGGTTTGCGGCGTGCGTCTCCTGCGGACGCTGATGGATACGCCGCGCGTCGCCGGCTATCTCCATGGGCACGACCACAAGTGGTATACGACGTACAAGTGGAAAAGCTGGACGAATCCGTCCATCCTCAAGGCGCTCTGCCTCCCTTCGACCGGGCACTGGGGCGATATCGGTTGGGCGGGAATGCGCGTCAAAAACGGCGCGGCCACGGTTTCGCTCCATCAAAGCGATTACTTTTTCCCGTCCCCCGAACCGACGGAACCGGGTGTCAACCGGGCTCTCTGGGCCGCGAATGTCGCCGACAACCAGGGACTTAAATGCACGTTCCCCCTGTCGGCTGGATAAAGGTTGGGTACGCAGGGGTGCGGGGGGGCGACAAGCGGACTGATTGAAGAAGGTCGTTCCGTCCTCCCCATGCACCCCGTGATGGTTATCTCAAACTTTCGTTTGGACACCCCCCTTCCTTTTTGTTAAACTGTTCTCCTCACAAAAAGTTAGGGAGAAAGAAACATGAGCAATCAGGAAACGGCGCAAGTAGAACAGAAGGAGCACGTCGCGGCGAAGCTTTTCGGTTGGCTGGTGACGGCGTTGTGTTTCGGTTTGATCGGTTGGTTCTGTCACCAGTGGTGGAGCGCACGCCCCAAGCCTGCGGAAGAGAAACGGCCTCTCGCGGTTGAAAGCGTCGCGGTCTTCACCGTCACGAACCGGGTGTTCAATCCCCCCGAGGAATTCATCGGGCACGTCGAGCCGGTACAGGAGGTGGACATCCTCCCGCAGATCGACGGTTACATCACCGAAGTGAAATTTTCAGAAGGCTCGGACGTGAAAGCGGGCGACCTCCTGTTCGAGATCGACCCCGAACAGTACACCGCGACGGAGAAGCTGCGTCAGGCGGAGATCGCGCGGGCGGAAAGCCTGGTCTCCGTCGCCGAGGCGGAAGTTGACCGCACGAAACGTTACCTCGACCGGCTGAAGAGCGCGGACGCGCGCGGTATCACCAAGACCGACATGGACACGGCGGAAACCGGCCACGCATCCGCGCTTGCGAACCTCGCCTCGGCCAAAGCGGGCGTCCAGCAGGCGAAAGCGAACCTCGCCCTCGCGAAGTTCAATATGAAGCACACGAAGGTCTACGCACCGATTTCCGGGCAGATCGGAAAGACGCTCGTCCACGCCGGCGATTACGTCTCCCCGTCGAAAGGCGCGATGGCGCGCATCGTCCAGACGGACCCGATCCGCGTGACGTTCCCGATGACCGACCGTGCCTACATCTCCTGGCGCGAAGCCGCCGCCCGCCAGCACACGAATCTCCAGGCGAGCCGGCGGTTGCGGCTTATCCTTGCCAACGAGACGGAATACGACAAGCCCGGTTCCTGGGAATTCGACGACAACGAAATGTCCGCCGAGACCGCCACACTACAGATGCGCATCGCTTTCCCGAATCCCGAGAAGGTGCTGATCCCGAATGCGTTCGTCACGATCCTCGCCGACGCGAAGGAACCGGAAAAACCGCTTGTCGTCCCCCATTCATCCCTCGTCAAATCCGCCAAAGGCTATGCTGTCTGGGTCGTCAAAGCCGACGACACCGCGGAACTCCGCCCGGTCGAGGTGATGGCGTCGCACGAGGCCTTCTCCGCGATCAAGAGCGGCCTGAAAGCGGGTGAGCGTGTCGTCTCGCAGGGGATCCAGAAGGTTGTCGCGGGGGACAAGCTGACGATTGTCCCCGCCACGCAGATCGACTAAAAAAGGGGGGCGACATGAAAGTTTCCATCCGGGCGGGGATTGACAAGCTCAAGCCGTTCTCGCGTTTCTTCATCGAGCGACCGCGTTTCGCGATCGTCATTTCCATCGTCCTGACGATGGCCGGCGCGATGAGTATTTCGCACCTGCCGATCACGCAGTATCCGGAAATCACGCCGCCGAGTATCGTTGTCGCCTGCCAGTATCCCGGCGCGAATGCGCGCGAAGTGATGAACACCGTCGCGACGCCACTGGAGGACGAAGTCAACGGCGTTGAGGACATGATCTACATGGTCTCCACCTGCACAGACAGCGGGACGTACAACCTCACCATCCGTTTCGAGGTCGGCACCGACCGCGACACCGCGATGATGAAGGTGCAGAACCGTGTCCAGCAGGCGTTAACGAAACTTCCCGCCGAGGTGAAGAACACGGGTATGCGCATCCGTTGCGCGTCGGAAGACCAGTTGGGATTCGTCTGTCTGCGTTCGCCCGGCGGAAGTATGTCGCGCCTGGAGATTTCGGATTACATCTACGGGTACATCCAGCCCGCGCTGCTACGCGTACCGGGCGTCGGCGATGCGACGGTGTACGGACCGAAGATGGCGATGCGCGTCTGGCTCGACCCGAAACGCATGGCCGCTCAGGGGATGAACTCCGAAGAGGTCGTCACCGCGATCCAGAAACAGAACATTCAGGCTTCCCTCGGCTCTGTCGGAACCTCCCCGACGAAGAAGAACGGAAACCTCTGCTTCACGCTGCTCGCGAAAGGTCGCCTCTATACGCCGCAGGAGTTTGCGGAAATCATTGTGCGCACCGACAAGAACGGCGGTATTGTCCGGTTGAAGGACATTGCGTGGATCGAGTTCGGCGAACAGGGATACCAGTTCGACGGTCTGTTCAACAACGGTCCGGCCGTCTCCATCGCCATGAACCAGATGCCCGGTTCCAACGCCATCCAGACGATGAACGAGATCCGCCGGACGATGACGGAACTCGCCAAGAAGTTTCCGCATGATCTGACATGGAGCATTCCCTACGACGCGACCTCCTACGTTCGCGAATGTATCCGGGAAATCGTTTTCACGCTTTTCCTGACCATCGGGCTTGTCGCGCTCGTCTGTTTCGTCTTCCTGCAGGACTGGCGCGCGACGCTGGTTCCGGTCTTGACCATCCCCGTCTCGTTGACGGCGACCTTTATCTTGATGGCTGCACTCGGTTATTCCATCAACATCCTCACGCTGTTCGGACTTGTGTTGGCGATCGGCACGGTCGTGGACGACGCGATCGTGGTGGTCGAACGTGTACAGGTCTTGATGGAACAGGAAGGGTTGAACGCGAAAGAGGCGGCGATCCAGGCGATGCAGGACGTGACCTCCGCCGTCATCGCGACGACGCTCGTCCTGCTGGGCATCTTCGTCCCCGTCGGATTCCTCGGCGGCATCACGGGCAAGATTTACCAGCAGTTCTCCGTCACGCTTTCCGCCGCCGTTATCTTCTCGACGGTGAACGCCTTGACGCTCTCGCCCGCGCTCTGCGGCTGCATCCTGCGTAAGCCGAAACCGGCGAAGCACGGACCTTTCGCCTGGTTCAACTGGTTTATGAACAAGATGCGTGGCGGTTACGTCTCCATTGCGCGCGGTCTGGCCCGGCGCATCGTGCTTGCCTTCCTGCTTTTGACGAGTGTCGTGTTGTTGACACTGCAGTTCTTCAAGACGACGCCGACTTCGTTCATTCCGGAGGAAGACCAGCGCGTGGTGCTCTGCAACGCAAATACGCCGGAAGGTTCAACCCTGCGCGTGATGAAGGCGGGGGCGCATGAAGCGACGGACGTGGCGATGGGTATCCCCGGCGTGAAGTCCGTGCTTTCTGTCTGCGGAAACAGTTTCGTTGGCGGACGCGGCGAGAACCAGGCGATGATCATCTGCGACCTGGACGAGTGGAGTAAGCGTACGACGCCCGAACTCTCGCACAGCTCGATCCGGGAGAAACTCGAGAAAGGGATCTCCAAGCTTCCGCTCACTTCCGTCAAGGCGTTCGTGCCGAGCGCGATCCCCGGCATGAGCGCGACCGGCGGTATCAACGTAAAAGTCGAGGCGCGCGGCGACACCGACCCCGAACGCCTCGACCGGATCGCGCAGGAAATCGGCCGACTCTTTGAACAGTGTCCGCAGATCGCGTCCGCCATCTGCAGCTTCAACGCGAGGACGCCGCACCTCTGGCTGAACGTGGACCGCACCAAGTGCGAACTTTACCACGTGCCGCTCGCCACGCTTTACGCGACGCTCCAGAACTACCTCGGCTCGCTCTACGTCAACGACGTCAACCTCGGCACGCAGGTGAACCGCGTGACCGTCCAGTCGGACTGGACGGGCCGCGCCACGCCGGAGGCGGTCTCGCGCCTCTACGTCCGCAACACGCAAGGAAAGATGGTTCCCGTCGGTTCGCTCGCGACCATCGAGGAGGAACTCGGCCCTCGCGCTCTCTACCGGCAGAACCTCTTCCTCTGCGCCGGGTTTACTGTCATTCCCGCGCCCGGCTACACCAGCGGGCAGGCCATCCAGGCAATTATCCGCGTGCTGGACAAAGAACTCCCCGCCGACTACGGGTATGAATGGGCCGGCATCACCTTCCAGGAGATGCGCAGCAGCGGGAAGGCGGGACCGTTGATCCTCCTCGCCGTGCTCTTCGGCTACCTCTTCCTCGTCGCACAGTATGAAAGCTGGACCGTCCCGCTTCCGGTGATGCTCTCCATTTTCGTCGCCGCGCTCGGCGCGCTCGTCGGCCTCCAGATCTGGGGATTGTCGCTGAGCGTCTACGCGCAGCTGGGTATCATCCTGCTCGTCGGGCTTGCCAGCAAGAATGCGATCCTGATTGTCGAATTCGCGAAAGACAGGCGCGAGAACGACGGCTACAGTATCGTCGATGCCGCGGCATCCGGCGCGGGCGAACGCCTCCGCGCCGTGTTGATGACGGCGCTCACCTTCGTTCTGGGCATCCTGCCGATGGTTTACGCGACCGGCGCCGGTGCGGCTTCGCGCCGCGCGATCGGGGTCGCGACCTATTCCGGCATGATTGCCGCGACCTGCGTCGGCATCATCCTCGTGCCGGGGTTGTATGCGCTCTTTCAGACCGGGCGTGAATACGTCTACGGACTAAAGGCGCGCTGGGACACGTTTAAACACAAACACGAAAACTCTGCGGAGGTTTGACCATGATGCTTGACCCATTGAAGATGAAAGACTGGGAAATCGCGCAAGCGGCGGAGTCGTCACTGCGTCCGGCCGCTGAACTCGCCGAAGAACTCGGTCTGTTGAAGGAAGAATGGATTCCCTACGGGAACGTTCTCGCGAAGATCGATGCCACGAAGGTATTGAAACGCCTCGGCGGCGCGAAACGCGCGAAGTACATTGACGTGACCGCGATCACGCCCACCGCACTCGGCGAGGGCAAGACCACCACGACGCTCGGCCTCGTACAGGGCCTCGGGCGCCTCGGTAAGAAAGTTGTCGGATGTGTCCGCCAGCCGTCCGGGGGACCCACGTTCAACATCAAGGGGAGCGCCGCCGGCGGTGGGCTTGCCCAGGTGGTGCCGCTCACCGCGCTCTCGCTCGGACTTACGGGCGATATCGACGCCATCACGAACGCCAACAACCTCGCGATGGTGGCGCTCAACAGCCGTATGCAGCATGAGCGCAACCATGACGATGCCTGGCTCGCCGAACGCGGGTTGAAACGTCTCGACATCGATCCCGGCCGCGTGCAGATGCGCTGGGCAATGGATTTTTGCGCACAGGGGTTGCGCAACATCGAGATCGGGCGAGGCGGCAAACTCGACGGCTTCACCATGCCGAGCGGGTTCTATATTACCGTGGCGAGCGAAGTCATGGCTATCCTCGCGATGGCGTCGGATCTCGCCGATCTGCGCGCGCGGCTTGGACGGATTATCGTGGCCTACGCAAAGGACGGTACGCCTGTTACGACGCACGACCTGGAGGTGGACGGCGCGATGTGCGCCCTCCTCGTGAACGCCGTCAAACCCACGCTCATGCAGTCGCTGGAAGGCCAGCCGATGTTCGTCCACGCCGGACCGTTTGCGAACATCGCCATCGGACAGAACTCCGTGATTGCGGACAGGCTAGCCTGTGCGCTTGGCGACTACGTCGTCACGGAGAGCGGCTTCGCCAGCGACATGGGCTTTGAGAAGTTCTGGAACATCAAATGCCGCTGTTCCGGGCTGAAACCGGACGCTGTGGTGTTGGTGGCGACCGTGCGCGCACTCAAGGCGCACGGCGGCGCACCCGCCGTGAAAGCGGGAATGCCGCTCGATCCGGCGTACACGCATGAGAACCTCGACCTGTTGCGGAAAGGCTGCGACAACCTGCTCGCCCACATTGACATTATCCGCCGTTCCGGCATCCAGCCGGTCGTCTGCCTCAACGCCTTTTATACGGATACGCCCGCCGAACGTGCGCTTGTGCGTGAAATCGCCGAAGGCGCGGGGGCGAGTTTCGCCGTCTCAGACCACTGGCTCAAGGGCGGCGAAGGCGCACTGGAACTGGCGGAGGCTGTCGTTGCCGCGTGTGGTCGCCCAAACGAATTCGCGTTCCTTTCGTCCGACGACGAAACGCTCGCCGACCGTGTCGACGCGATCGTGAAAGAGGTCTACGGCGGCGACGGCGTGGATTGGAGCGAAGAGGCGTCCGCCAAACTGGCTGCGTTGCAGGCAGATCCGGAAACGGCGAAACTGCCGATCTGCATGGCAAAGACGCAATACTCCCTCTCGCACGACCCGAAACTGTTGGGGCGCCCGAAAGGCTGGCGTCTGCCCGTTCGCGACGTGCTCATCTACAAAGGCGCGGGGCTTGTGGTGCCGGTCGCCGGCGAAATCAAACTCATGCCGGGCACGTCGGCATCTCCGGCGTACCGCCGGATCGATGTCGATACAGAGACGGGCGCGGTACGGGGTTTGTTCTGATTAGGGAGCCGTCATGGTCCTCCACACCTTGACAGACGGACCGGAGGACGGGCATCCGCTCGTCCTCCTCCACGGGCTTCTCGGTTCTGCCGCATCCGGCTGGAACGTGGATGGAGGGGAGTCGATCCCCGCTCTTTCGTTTTGTGTCCCGACGGGAAAGACGTGGCGCGTTATCCGTGTGGACTTGCCGAATCACGGCGATTCGCCGCGTCAAGCGACCTTCTCGCTTTCCTCGCTTGCAGAGGATGTGAAGGCGACGGTTGAGTCGCTCGGCTACGCTTCTGCCGTTTTCTGCGGACACTCGTTGGGCGGGAAAATCGCCATGCAACTGGCCTGTATGTTCCCGTCTTTCGTCGAACGGCTTGTCGTGCTGGATATGTCCCCTCGTACGTTCCCGCCGTTCCACCTCTTCCTTCTCCGTGCGTGCAAAGACCTGCCCGTCGCGGCGGCGAAAGACGTGGCGCAGCTCGACAACGAACTTGCCGTCCTCGTGCCGAAACCGCGTGACCGTGCCTACATCTTAAAGAACCTCGAACGGGACGTTGCGGGGCATTTCCGTTGGCGTTGCGATCTCGGCAACCTCATCGAAAACTACAAAGTAGTGAGCGATGCAGGGTTGTCCGGGATGCCCTATCCGGGCGAAGCCCGTTTCATCATGGGCGGCGCCTCGCCGTTCAAGTTCTGGAAAGACGAAACTCTGATCAAAGACTATTTCCCGAACGCCCAAATCGAAACCCTCTCCGGCATCGACCACCTCGGCATCTTAGCCTGATACCGTCTGCCCGCTTGGTATTTCCGGGTATTTCTAAAAAATCAGATGATTTTTTCCCCCGAAAGAAAAAATGGTACTTGACGTGCGGGGGGGGTATGTTAAACTACCTTCTTGAGTTTGTAAGAAAGCACTGTCGGCGTTGACAACGGGTGTTACGTTGAAATTTGCCGACGGGTTCCGAGTAATGCGAACGGTATCAAGAAAAACAGAGAAAGGTAAGAGCCATGGCATCAGGAAAAGCACTCAACAGGAATTTGCCCGTGCGGTTTGGCGAGAGAAAATTCGCATCGGCGGCAACGCCGAGGCGTGGGCTATACTGTAAATGGATGATTTTGGTGACAATGATTTTCTTTGTCGTATTGCCGCTCATGGCAGCGACCGAAATGGTTGGGGACTATACGTGGACGTATCAAATCAACGGCGACACGGCGGAATTATCCAGGTACGCTGTATCGCCTCGACCAGTCGGTGCCATAACGATTCCTTCTACCCTTGGCGACAGATCTGTTGCAAGTATCGGGCCCCAGGCGTTTTACGGTTACAACAACCTTACGAATGTCGTAATACCAAGCAGTGTTACGAATATTGGCAACAATGCGTTTTACAGGTGTAGCGGCCTTGTGGATTTGACGATACCCGACAGTGTGACAAGCATTGGAACGGCGGCATTCCAGAGTTGCAGCAGCCTTACGAACGTGACGATAGGCGGCGGCGTGACAAGCATTGGAAGTAATGCGTTTTCCGGTTGCAGTAAACTTGTGAGCATCAATGTCAAGGATATTGCGGCATGGTGCAGGATCTCGTTTACGTCCCCGTATTCAAATCCTCTTTCGTATGCGCACAAATTGTATCTGAATAATTCGTTGGTCACAAATCTTGTTATACCCGAATCGGTGACGAACATCGGGAATTCCGCGTTTTATTGCTGTACTACTCTGGTGAGCGTGACAATTCCCGATAGTGTAACGAGCATCGGAACAGCGGCTTTCCAGAATTGCAGCACCCTTACGAATGTGGCGATTGGCAGCGGTGTGACGAGTATTGACAATGCTGCATTTCTCGGTTGCGGCGGATTACAAGAATTTATTGTCTCGGATGAAAACTCCAGATATATGTCAAAGGGCGGACTTTTGATGACAAAAGACGGTGATACGCTGGTTCGGGGGGTCAATGGTGTAGTAACAATATCAGACGGCGTGACATCAGTCGATGCGTCGGCGTTTCAAGGATGTACTGGCCTTGTGAGCGTGACAATTCCCGATAGCGTAACGAGCATCGGAACGGCGGCATTCCAGAGTTGCAGCAGCCTTACGAACGTGACGATAGGCGGCGGCGTGACGAACATGGGGAATTCCGCGTTTTCTGGCTGTAGTACCTTGGCGAAAGTAACAATTCCCGATCGTGTAACAAGCATTGGATCTGCGGTATTCCAGAATTGCAGTAGGCTTGTGAACGTGACAATGGGCAACAGGGTTAGGAGTATCGGGAATTCTTCGTTTTATGGTTGTGTCGGTCTTATGGGCGTTGCGATTCCGAACAGCGTTACACGTATCGATACCAATGCGTTTTCCCAGTGTACAAATCTTAAAAGTGTGATGTTCAAAGGCGATGCGCCGACTGCTTCATCGGCATTCACCGGTGTCGCATCTGGCTGTACGGCATACGTGAATCGGACGGCGGTTGGGTTTCCCTCCGAGAACGTAGAATGGAACGGATTGATGATTTCCTATCTGCCGGACGACTTTTCCGAGTCCAATGGTGCCGTGTTCACGATTGAGGACGGTGTCCTTACACGTGTCGGATGGTTTGGAGCGGCTGACGTGACGATACCAGATGGCGTGACGAGCATTAGTAATAACGTGTTTGCAGGATTTAAGGGCCTCACGAGCGTAACGATACCGAGTAGTGTGGCGAATATTGGCAACTATGCATTCCGTCTTTGCAGCGATCTCGCAAGCGTGACATTCAACGGCAACGCGCCTAGGGTTGGTTCGGGTGCCTTTACAGGCGTAGCCGCGAATTGCGTGGCCTATGTGAATCCGAGGGCGGGGGGCTTCAGTTATCAGGGGGCGAAATGGAATGGATTAACGATCGCCTATGCGCAAGTCGGAATTACCGTCGCTACGGAGATGGAGCTACCGGTTGCTACGGAAATGGTACCGTATTCGTTCCAGTTGACGAGGACGGACGGAACGCATGATTGGACTTATTGGGATCTGCATGGAAGCGCGAGTTATGATGTGGAACGCTCCGCCTGTTCCTATTCCTCCGTCGGCGAAGCGTACGGATCATGGTGGGATACCTACGGAATGTCGTATGACCTACCTTTCTATTTTCCCTTTTATGGAACGAGTTACAATCATGTATATGTGAACGGAAACGGTACGCTTTCGTTTGATTGCGAATGTTTTGGACTTGACAGTAGCAATGTGTTTCAGAATGTAGCCATGGTTGCGCCGTTCTGGAGTGAAACGGTGGCTTTTAATGACGGTGATGTCTATGTAGAGGAAACCGACGATTATGTGACATTTCGTTGGTCTAATCATTCTAATGTGAATTTTTCGGCGACACTTCATAGCGACGGGGCGATCACGTTTTCCTATGGTCCAGGAAATGATACGGGTCTTGTCGGCATTTCCGCCGGCAATGGCAAAGATTATACCATTGTCGGCGAGGATCTTTCGATGAATGGCGTTGATGACATAACATTCCGGGAAAATGGTATCGCCGTCGGGCTGTCACTTTCGCATGACGGCCTTGTCTCTGGTATTCCCCGTAAAGTGGGTACGAACCAGTTTGAGCTGGTGTTCTGGGATGATGAGTGGGGCATCGGTACAAACGTGGCTTGTACGCTTGTCGTCGCGCCAAACGCTAACACGCGACCTGTCATAGACTTTGCCAGTCCGTCAAATAGCGTTATTCAAATCGATCCCGAAAATGAAACGTTCTTTTCTGTAGCCGCGCATGATCCAGAACAGGCGTCCTTGTCGTTCTCATGGTATCTCGACGGAAATGCCGTGGAGGGAGAGACGACATTTAGCGAGTCCGAAAACCGCTGGTGTTCCAGCATCGATTATACCCCGACCTCTACAAACATGGGCTTGCATACGGTGGCTTGCGTCGTGAGCGATGGCTTCTGGACGAATGAGGTTAGGCGGACGTGGCAAGTCCGGGTTGATTATAGTAACGCTCAACCGGTCATCGATGAATACAGTCCGTCAAATGATACCATCAGCGTCGATTTGGCATATTCTGCTTTGCCTGAATTTTTCGTGGTTGCGCATGATCCAGAAGGAGAACCATTGTCCTTTATCTGGTATCTCGATGGTATCCAAACGCAGGCGGGCATGAGTTCTTGGAACAGGTGGTATATGCCGACCGTCACAGACGTGGGGACGCATACGGTGGCTTGCGTCGTGAGCGACGGCTTCTGGACGAATGAGGTCAGGCGGACGTGGCAAGTCCAAGTAGAGAATACAACGTTAGACGACGTTCTCCTCGGTATGGAAATTGTGGATGCCGAACTGGGGGATTGGAATCAGTTGCGCTTGACAATCCAGTTTGATTTTGCGCAAGGCGTTTCCGAATGGGAACGCTATCAAATGCTTTCGCACGCTGCATTTTATTGTATGACGTCTGTTGATTTGCAGGGGGCGGCATGGCGAGAGGAGGTTTTGGGAATGGACGAAGGTCTTTTGAGCACCATTTCCCAAAACGGAACCTGTACGTTCGATGTTCCCTTTGATTATTGGTCTATCGACGAACAAAAATACTATCGGATTGTGCTTGCGGACATGAACGGGGATTGTACGATTTCCTCTTCCCGTATCGTGCGGCACAGGGTTACTTGGACTTGGGATGATGAGCTTGAAGAAGATGTCAGGAACGATTCGGTCGACCTTTCGGACGAGAACGGGGAGTTTGATGTCCCGACTGTCATCGTAACGGCAGATATGTGGGATTGGGGCGCTTCACTGCGGGTAGCTCCGGGGGCGATTGTCCGTTTCTATTACGACCTCGGATATATTGACGATAACTTTTATTGTTATGGCGATGGGGAAACGATGAAGGCCGTCGTGGTGGATGGTTCCGAATGGCGTATTCTGCGGGACTTGTGCGAGGATACAATACCGAACACGGGGTATTTTGACTGGACGGCTCCGAATGAATGGGGATCTTTCTGGGTGGGCTTCACTTATGATGACTACATCCACGAGGTTGGCACTGATCGGTATTTGGAAGATGGATTTGGCTTTGATGTTGAGGTGGGGATTTACCATACGGTGACGTTCGACCCTGGTGAACATGGCAGTTGGACCAGTCTTCGCTTTGTCAAGCAGGTGGTTCAAGATGGAGCATCTATAACGCGGACGCCCACTGTGAAGGCTGACCAGGGGTGGGCATTTGTGGGATGGGATAAGAGTTTCTCAAATGTCAAGAGCGACTTGACCGTTACCGCTCTTTATGAATGGGTTGGGAATATCTGGACTGTTACTTTCAAGCCTGGCACTCATGGTACGCGTATAGGAGGTGGAGCGCTTTCGCAGTCCGTGACGAATGGTTGCGTGGCCGTCAAGCCGACCATTCAGGCGAAATCCGGATGGAGATTCACCGGTTGGAGCGGGAATGTGACGGCGCCGATTGTAAGCAACGCCACGTTTACGGCATTGTATGAGGGGATTCCCTATAATATCACATACTCAAATCTGAAGGGGGCGACGAACCCCAACCCATCGACGTACACGGTGGAGGATGCAATCACGTTTGCCGCACCGGGCGAAGTGTACGGCTGGATGTTCAAGGGATGGACGCCGGTCTCGATATCCGTTGGGAGCACGGGCGACAGAGCCGTCACGGCCAGCTGGGAGCGCCGAAAGTTCGACGTGACGGTGAACGGCGAGACGCGGCAGTACAGCTATGAGGACGAGGTGACGTTTACCGCGCCGGATCCGGTTGAGACGAACGGAATGCAGGTCATCGCGCTCGGCACGACGTTCACCGATCCGGTTGTGACG
>JAGCVN010000082.1 GCA_017962315.1 Kiritimatiellia bacterium | reverse complement strand
TTGGGATTTTGCCTCGTAAACCATTCCCCCGCAAAGAGTTATTACTGTACCGAGTTAAGAAAAGAGAGTTTTAACTGCATTTGCGGCGCTGGCCGCGGCCGCCGCCTTTGCCGACGGCGTCAGCAGCTCGAACGTGGTCGGGTACAACACCGGAACCACCGTCGCGGACAACAACTTCGTCACCGTCCCCTTCACTGATATCGGTTACAACACCGCCGACATCCAGCAGATCAAAATCTCCGATGGCGGTCAGGGTATGATCGGGTGGGGTGGTGAAATGTTCGCCATCTGGGAAGGTGCGCCGACCGTTGTTGTTGGATCAGGGTTCTTCTACAATGATCCTTCGATGGACATGACTGGTACGGAAACGGATTACTACTGGGGTGATGCGTCGGGCGAAAAGGCAACTTTTTCGATTCCTGCCGGGCAGGGTGTCGTGATCAGCTGCGCTGCCGACCTCGACGTCACGACGGTCGGCGAAGTTCCGACTAACCAAGTCGGTTTCACGACCATCCAGGATAACAACTTCACGGGGAATCCTTTCTCCGCTCCAATTGACATCCAATCCATCAAGATCAGCGATGGCGGTCAAGGTACGATTGGGTGGGGTGGTGAAATGTTCGCCCTTTGGCAAGGTGCCCCGTCTGTTGTTGTTGGGTCTGGCTTCTTCTACAATGATCCCTCAATGGACATGACTGGTACGGAGACGGATTACTACTGGGGTGATGCGTCGGGCGAAAAGGCAACTTTTTCGATTCCTGCCGGGCAGGGTGTCGTGATTAGTTGCGCTGCCGACCTTGAAATCACAATCGACGCACCCTACACGCTGTAACACTTTCGCGGGTGGTGTGGTTACCATCTGCGGGAAACCGATGGCGTGTCCGTTTTCTACGGATACGCCAGCATGAAAAGGAACACGAACATGAGAAAAATGATGTTGTTTGCGGTCGCCGTCTTGGCCACCGCGATTACACACGCCGCCTCCGTAGGCTGGTCGTTGGCTGGAGCGACGAACTACAAGAATGACGCCTACCAAGTCTTTGTCATCGGGCAGAAAGGAGTCGAGGACATCGCAACGATCACCGCCCTACTTGATGCCGGGAAAGACACTTCTGCGTATGCGTTTGGTTCGGGGACGGTTGCCCAAAATGGTACAGCGTCTGTCCCCTATGCAAATGCGGGGCAACCCGAACTCGCGGGGGGCAAGACGTATACAGCGTTTTACGTGATTTTCGATGCTGCTACCGCCGGGGCCGCAAAAAATTATGCAGTCGTATCTGGTGCCGCGGGATTGACTCAGTCCCCGTCGACAACATCTGCTGGATTTGGTTTTGTCGCTGCCAATCAGGCCGACTTCCTGAACAATGCGAGTAACTGGCACGCGACACCGGAGCCGACGAGCGTCGCCCTGCTTCTGCTAGGCGCGGCCGCGTTCGGACTGCGCCGCAGACGCGCGTAGTATACCGTCTGCCGACGATTCGCGATGCCCGCCCGTGCCCGCACGGGCGGGTTTTTTCATGGACGGCGGCGCGAGTGAGGAACCGCGATGAAGACAACCGCAGGAAAACGGGGAGACCGCCTCACCTGGCGAGGCGTCGCAGGGGTTGCTGTCGCGCTGGCGCTGGCCCTCGCCGCCGTGTGGCAGATCGTCCGCCCCGCGGCGACACCCCCCGCTGGGAGGGAAGTCCGCGCGGGCGCGACCGGCACCCCCGTGCGGACTTCCAAGGTCGTCCCGGCGCCGACGGGGGATGTCGCGCAGACGCAAGCGAGGGCGCACCGCCCGACGGAAGGGGCGGGCACCGGGGGGGGCGATCCGGAGGCAGCCGACCGACCGTTCGTGAAACGGCCGGGGGCGCTGCAGCTCCCCGACGGAAGGGTGCTGACCTTCCCGCCGCCGGGGGAGGGCGAGATCCGCAAGGTCTACGCCCACGGGCATCTCTACGAGTGCGACCACGAGGGGAACTTCACCGAGGTCACGCGGAGGCAGCTCTTCAAAACCGCATTCGAGGCGAACTTCTTGGGGCTGGCGGTCGCCGACAAGCCCTTCATCCCCGCGTTCCTCACGGGGCTGGACGAGGCGGACGTCCGCAAGCTGCTCGTTAAACCCTACGAGCCGAGGGGCGACGAGACGGAGGAGGAGCTGGCCCAGCTGAGGGCCTACGACGAGATGCGGGCGATCGCGCTCGACTACATGGACGGCGGGGGTTCGTTCGACGACTTCGTGGAGGCGTTCGCCCGCCAGGTGCGGGAGGAGCGCGCCGCCAACGCGGCCTGCCTCCGCGAGGTGATGTCCCTCTACCGGCAGGGGAAGTTCGCCGAGGCGCGGGCTGCGGCGGAGGCCGCCGACGCCCTGAAGCGCGAGAGCGGGCTAGACCCGCTGAGACTCCCGCCGCATGTGAGGGACAGGCTGGGGTTGGGAAAGTGAACGGGCGGCGTGATGTCGGCCGGGAAAGAAGGGAGGAACGGAGATGAGGATAGCGAGTGTCTCTACGGCGTTGCTAAGTATCGCGCTGGCCGCCGCCGGAGGGGGCGAGTACGTCAGCCCCGTGACAGGGAAACCGGTCCCGGAGGGCGGGAAGTACACCGTCGAGCAGATCAAGGCGCGCGACGAGCGCGTACTGAGGAAGACGGGCGGCTTCTTGCACCAGGCGGCCGAGGGGCCAAGGGTGTTGTTCCTCGACGCGCGCACCAGGCCTACGAAGGCGCTAGACGAAGTCGCACGCGTCTACAAGCTCGCGACACGGCTGGACGCAGACGTCGCGAAGGAGGCGCGCGGGGGCGCTACGCCGCTGGAGGTCGCGAAGGCACGGATGGCCGCCGCGAGACCGCTGATGCTGGTGATGGTCGTCGACGGCTGCCCGGAACAGCCGATCCTTTCGGTCTACCCGGAGGAGCGCGTGGGCGTCGTCAACGCCGACCGGCTCAAGGGAGGGGACGACCCGTCCGCGCCGGAGATGCGCGTGACCAAGGAGGTCTGGCGGGCCGTCGGCTTTATCGGGGGGCTCGGGTTCTCGCCGGCGGAGAACGACATCATGCAGCCAATCTACTCGCTCAGCGAGCTGGATGCGAACCGCTTCCCGTTTATCCAGCCGATGAACATGGCCAGGATGCAGCGCATGTGGCGTCGCTTCGGGGTGAAGAAGGAGCGCCGCATACCCTACCGCGTCGCCGTCGTGGAAGGGTGGGCGCCGGCGCCGACCAACGACGTGCAGAGGGCTATTTGGGATGAGGTGAAGAAGGGGAAGGGAAGCGAAAAAAGATAAAACAATTTTTGGTATTGACTAGAAAGGAATTTGGCTCTTCGGAGTTTTTAGAGGAACGGAAATCATCCTTGTTCACAAATCAACCTTGTACACCCATACCGATGAAAGTAAACAAACGGATTTGCTCACGCCTAACGGCGTTCGCGAGGAGGAAGTGAGCCGCGTTAACGGTGAACAAATCCGTGTGCCAGAAGGGAATCGGGATTGTCGATTGTTGAACAATGAGGACTGAAGATCATGAACATTTGCCTCTTTAGGCATACGTGCGGGTGTTTTATGCCGACTTTCGGGCATTTCGCCGAAACATGGATTCCCCTTTCCCGTCTTTCCGTTTGATTGAAACGCAGAACGGACTGACTACGCCGCGCGCGGGAGCATTCATGGGGATAATTGGCATTTTATAGATAAGCCCGCCGCCCGCGCTTCGCACGGGAATGTAGATGAGGGTAAGTTTCTGAAAACAACATTTTGTTCTTCCGCGTACAACCATGCGCGGTTATGAAACGCCGCGCTGTTGCGCGGCGAGGGAAGGATGTTGTCTTTACAAGTTGTTTCGGTTGTCGCCACTCGAACTTATAGGTAAGTGTCGCCGATGCTGGTTCCGGGAGGGACAACGTGTACGTTGCCTCTCTCAAACGGACACGACGGGATGCGCCCCAAATGGTACACGCGGGCTGACTTTCCCTTTGCGTTCTTTCGCGAGATTGAACGACTAAACCCCAATCAGACTTGGGGAACGGGGGGTGTACACTCCATGATTGCGTTGGCAAGGGTGGAGAGTTGGGTGCGGGAGGCGTTGTCGAGGGCGCTCTTGAGGGTCACCACCGGATCGAGGAAAGTGATGCCCTTGGAATTCGCGAAGAACCCTTTCAAGATACGGGCGGCGGCCGGCGCCCAGGTCCCGTTTTCGATAATCGCCACCCGGCGGTTCTGGTAGTTACGCTCGGTGAGGTGTTCGACGAACGTCCGCATCACGGGGAACACGTCCATGTTGTAGGTCGTCGTCGCCAGGATGAGCGTCCCGTACCGGAAGGCGTCTTCTACTGTTTCCGGCATGTCGTCGCGGGCAAGGTCGGCGACCGCCACCTTCGGACAGCCGCGTTTCAGCAGTTCTTCCTTTAGAAGGAGGGCCGCTGCCTTGGTGTGGCCGTAGACGCTGGTGTAGGCGAGGCACACTCCGGGGGACTCTACGCGGTAGGAGCTCCAGGTGTCGTACTGCGCGACGGCATGCGCGACGGCCTCCCCTTTCAGAACGGGGCCGTGGAGCGGGCAGACGGTCTGAATGTCAAGGGCGGCGGCTTTCTTCAGGAGAGCCTGGGTCTGCGGGCCGTATTTCCCGACAATTCCGAAGTAGTAGCGGCGGGCCTCGCAGTCCCAGCCTTCGGGGTCTTCGACATCGTTCGCGCCGAACTTGCCGAAGCCGTCGGCGCTGAAGAGGACTTTGTCGGAGGGGGAGTAGGTGACGATGACTTCGGGCCAGTGGACCATCGGTGCGGCGACAAAGGCGAGCCTGCGCGAACCGAGGTCGAGCGTGTCGCCCTCCCTGAGGACGAGGCGGCGGGGGGCGATGTCTTTTCCGAAGAACTGTTCCATGAAACGGAACGCCTGGGCGGAGGCGGCGACCGTCGCCCCCGGATAGGTTTCGAGGAAACGTGCGATGTTCGCGGAGTGGTCGGGTTCCATGTGCTGGACCACGAGGTAATCCGGTGCGCGGCCGTCAAGCGCGGCGGCGAGGTTAGCGAGCCATTCGTCGCCGAAGCGCGCGTCCACGGTGTCCATGACGACCGTCTTGGCATCGAGAATCAGGTAGCTGTTATACGCCATGCCAAGCGGGACGTTGTACTGGCCTTCAAACAAATCGACGTCGTGGTCGTTCACGCCGATGTAACGGATGTCGCGGTTGATCGTCATGTCCATGATAGAGAATCCTTTGCTAAAACGCGGGAAAGTATACCAGAGAGGGACGGAAAGTGCAAGGAATAGTGGGGACTCTGTCGGGGTGAAATCAAAACAGGACTTGTTGTAGTTGTCAAAACAGGACTCTGTCTTTCGGTGTCATTGAGGTGCCTGGCGTACCACTGGCATAGCCGGAGGGGAAGGGGCGGGAGCGTCCCCGAAGGGGCGGCCCGAA
>JAGCVN010000081.1 GCA_017962315.1 Kiritimatiellia bacterium | reverse complement strand
GCAGGTTGAAGAAGGAGGCGCTGCAGAGCCGCGGGATAGGGAAACAGCCGCTGAGCTGCGAGGAACGGCGCGGGCAGGGTGAAGAAGGAGGCGCTGCAGAGCCGCGTGAAAGGGAAACAGCCGCTGAGCTGCGAGGAAGGGCGCGGGCAGGTTGAAGAAGGAGGCGCTGCAGAGCCGCGCGAAAGGGAAACAGCCGCCGAGCTACGAGGAGGGCGCGGGCAGGTTGAAGAAGGAGGCGCTGCAGAGCCGCGTGAAAGGGGGAAAGCCGCCTGGGGATGGATGTAAAACAAAGTACGCGAGACACGGGGTGTGTCTCGCGTACTTTGTTTTACAAAACCCCGACTACGCCTTCAGCGCGGCCTTGATCTCGGCGAGCTTCGCCTTGAGGGCGGCGGGGATGCGCGGCGCGTTGGCGAGCGTCTCCTTGCTATCCTTGGAGGGAAGCTTTTCGTATTCGGCATAGCTGGCGGCGACGCCGTCGATTTCCTTCTTCCAGCCATCGACATCGACTTTCAGGAGTTCGGGCAGGTTTGCCTTGGTCTCCTTGTCGAGGCCGGTAACGTCGATGTCCTTCTCGAACGGAAGGTTGCCGATCGCAGTCTCGTTGGCCTTGACGGAACCCTCGATGCGCTGGCAGATCCATTTCAGGACGCGGCTGTTGTCGCCGTAGCCCGGCCACATGAACTTGCCGTCGGCGGTCTTGCGGAACCAGTTGACGAAGAAGATTTTCGGCAGCTTGGTCGCGTCGACGGAGGTACGCTCCATCTCCAGCCAGTGCTGGAAGTAGTCGCAGACGTTGTAGCCGAAGAACGGCAGCATCGCCATCGGGTCGCGGCGGACCTGGCCGATCTGGTCGGAGATGATCGCGGCGGTGACTTCGGAACCGGCGGCGGAACCCATGAAGACACCGTGCGTCCAGTCCTTCGCCTCGTTGACCAGCGGGATGGTGCTGGGGCGGCGGCCGCCGAAGAGCATCGCGTCGATCGGCACGCCTGTCTTCTTGCCGTCGAAGACGCCGTTGAAGCCGTCGCGGTCCAGCACGGGGCAGTTCTCCGCCGGGGCGGTGAAGCGGCTGTTCTTGTGGGCGGCGACGTAACCGGCGGCCTTGATTTCGGCCTTGGTCATGCCGGGCTTCGGACCCATGCGGTAGGGGTCGTCCGCGCAGACGTAGCAGGGGTTACCCTTCCAGTCGACGCCTTCTTTCGGAGCCTTGACGCCCATGTCTTCCCACCAGATGTCGCCGTCCGGCGTAAGCACGACGTTGGTGAAAATCGTGCCGCTCTTGCAGGATTCGAGGGCGTTCGGGTTGGAATCGGAGGAGGTGCCGGGGGCGACGCCGAAGAAGCCGTTCTCCGGGTTGATCGCGTAAAGGCGACCGTCGGCGCCGGGCTTGATCCAAGCGATGTCGTCGCCGATCGTCTCGAGCTTCCAGCCCTTCAGGCGAGGAAGCATCATGGCGAGATTTGTCTTACCGCAGGCGGAAGGGAAGGCGGCGGTCATGTGGTAGACCTTGCCCTTGGGCGAGGTGAGCTTCAGGATGAGCATATGCTCCGCCATCCAGCCTTCGTCGCGGGCGAGGACCGAAGCGATACGCAGTGCGAAGCATTTCTTTCCGAGCAGGGCGTTGCCGCCGTAGCCGGAGCCGAACGACCAGATCTCGCCGTCGTCTGGGAACTGCGTGATGTACTTCTTATCCATCGGGGCGCAAGGCCAGGAACAATCCTTCTGACCCTTCTTCAGCGGGGCGCCGACGGAGTGGATGCACGGGACGAACGCGCCGTCCGCGCCGAGCTTCTGGAGAACCTTCGTGCCCGTGCGCGTCATGATGTTCATGTTGACGACGACGTAGGGGCTGTCCGTGACCTCGATGCCGAACTTCGCCAGCGGCGAATCAATCGGGCCCATCGCGAAGGGGATGACGTACATCGTGCGTCCCTTCATCGAACCCTTGTAGAGCTTCAGCATCGTCGGCTTGAGGACTTTCGGATCGACCCAGTGGTTGGTCGGGCCTGCGTCGATCTCCTTCGCGGAGGAAATGAACGTACGGCCTTCGACGCGGGCGACGTCAGAAGCGTCGGAGCGTGCGAGGTAGCAGCCCGGACGGGTCTTCGGGTTCAGCTTGATGAACTGGCCCTTCTTGACCATCATCTCGCAAATTTCCTTGTGCTGCTTCTTTGAACCGTCGATCCAGACCACGGAATCGGGCTGGCAAGTCTGCTGCCATTTCTCGACCCAGGCAATGATCTTGGCATTACGGGTTGGATACTTCACGTTTTTAGACGCCATTGCGTAACCTCTCTTTGTTGACTGCGTACACGCTCGAGACGGGCGCCCGCCCGTCCTTGCGAAAAACAGCCCGTTAGTATACCCCGATAAACGGTTTTGGGCAAACGAAAAAATTCGCCTTGTCCCGTGATTTTTGCGAAACGCGGTTCAGTTGCCGAGGTGTTTCAAGATGGTTTCGGCAACCTGTTGACCGGTTTTCCCGCGGACGGACGGTTTGTGGTGGAACTTGTCCGTCCAGTTCTGCTTACGGTCCAAGGGATCGAGCAGGGCGAAGAGGTCGTTTTCGGGGATGCCGCGTTTTCCTGCGACCTTGCGCCCGCGTTCGTTCAACTTTTTGACCTTCTCCGTCATGGCGGCATCAGCGAGCGGGGTGGAAGAACACCACACGAGTTTCGCTTTCGGTTGTTTTTTCCGGATCAGGTCTAACGCGGCGGCGAACCCTTTCTCCCAGTCGTCATCCGGCGTCTTGAGCGAATGGAGTCCGTTGTTGAAGTGGACGACGGCGTACTCTGCCTCATCCAGGTAGAACGAGAGTAACTTGAGGTAGTTGGGGGAGGTCACGCAATAACTACTTGCCCAGTAACTCACGTTGACCTTGCCTTCCAGATGCCGGCGCACGTTACCCTCGTAGCCGCAGCAGATGGAGTCTCCCACCAGCAGGACACGCGGAAGATCCTTTTTCGCGTCCGTCAGGTGGTAGGCATAGCCCCGCGACCATTCGATGTTTTCGTGTCCGCGAAGGTTCTCGGAAACCGGGCAGTTCTCGTCCGCCCTCGCGCCGTTAGCGGCGAGAAGCGCACCCAGCGCCAGCGTGGCCAGGATGTAACGCGCCTTGGATTCGATTGCGTTGACCGCTTGTTTTTCAACTGTCATCTCTTTTCTCCTTTTTGATTGTGTGATGAACCTTCGCCGAGATCGGCGAGGGGGACTTTCCGTCTGGATCCAGGGAGGTCGGCGACGAAACGCGGGAAAGCCAGTCCACCGATCCGTTCCGCCAGGCGCCGTTCCAGCACCTTTGCCTTTTCAAGCGGAATCCGGAAGTGACCGATTCCGCTCACCGGGTCGCATACAAAGACGTAGTAGGGCCGCACCCGCGCCCGCTGGAGCGCGGCGCAGAGCGCGAAAAGTTTGCCGACGCTGTCGTTCACGCCGCGCAACAGCACGGTCTGGCACGACACAGGGATGCCCGCGTCGACCAGTCGTCCGCACGCGGCGACGGCTTCGGGTGTGAGTTCCTCCGCGCAGTTGAACTGCGTGTTCACCCACACCTTCCGGCTTTTTGCGAGAAGCCGCGCGAGCGCGGGCGTCACCCGCATCGGCAGCATCGAGGGGATGCGCGTGCAGACGCGCACGACATCGATTTGCGGCAACGCCACGAATGCCTCCACGAACGTCCTGAGGCATCCGTCCGGCAGCGTCAACGGGTCGCCCCCCGAAAGCAACACGTCGCGGACACGCGGATGCCCGCGCACGTAGTCAACGGCGGTTGCGAGCTGTTCCGGTGTCCGCACGACCTCCGCGCCGTGTAGCAACCCCTTTCGCGTACAGTGCCGGCAGTTCATCGCGCAGACGCCGCTAGCCATCACCAGCACCCGGTCGGGGAAACGCTGTTTTACGCCGAAACATTTTGCCGCCGCGCCCCGCTCTGCGAAGGGGTCGGGAACGCATCCGGGAACAGGGCGGAGTTCCCGCGGATCGGGGATCATCTGTTTCCGGACGGAGGGGAAACGGAGCAGGGTCTTTCCGTACGGCGTGAGGAAAAACGGGTATACCGCCTCCACGCCGGGGAATCCCGCCGTCCGTTCCGCATGGCGCAACTGCCAGCGCCAATCGTTCCACTCCGTTTCCCCCATGGCGGCGTTACCTGGACAGCCGCACGGTGAGATCGGTCGGATAACGCCCGAACCGTTCGCCGTAGATGGCGAGACCGTTCTTGTCGGTCTCGAACCGGAGGACAAGGCGGCCTTCCCGTTCGGCCTTCGCCAGCGCGACGGGAGTGATCGCGGTACTGACGAAGTAACCGTACGATCCGGCCTCGCGGAGGCGCTTGTCGCGTTTCTGCGCGAACCAGGAGAGAATTCCACGGTGGTCGGCGGGATCGTCCGGAAGGTTGACCGAGCCGAGCGTTTCGCCGTTGGCGAGGACGCGTACCGCTCCGCTCCAGCACACCGTGTCGGTCATCGGGTAGGCGTTTTCTTTTCCGCTTGGGTCTTGCTTCGCGCCGTAAGGAAGGGGCGCCGGTTCGTTTTCGACCGACGAACCCTTGCGGTCTTTTCCGTGCAGGCGCTTGGCGGAGAACTCGCCCGCGACAGTCGCGCGCTTGACATCGGCGGCCTTGAGGTCTTTCGGCCAAGGGATCTCGTACTCGAAGAATCCCTTGCCCGCGCCGTTCACCTTCAGGCCGTCCAGCACGTTCCACTGCTTCTCGCTCCATACGGCTTTCGTGAACGCCTTGGGCGCGACGCGCAGCACGCGCTCCGGTCCGACCGTCTCATCGCGCTTCGTTTCGCCGTCGCGCGTGACAAACGTCGTGAAGTTGCGGATGACGGCTTCCTCGCCGTTGCTCAGGATGAACCCGATGATGCCGACGGCGGGGACGTCGGGCAGCGAGACGGCGACATCTGCCAGCTTTTCGTACATCCAGGGCTTGACGGCAACTTCGCGCGTCCCGACCTCGGTTTCGGTCAGTTTACCCGCGGCGTCCCAGTAACGCAGGACGGTCTTGAGGGTGAAAGCTTCCCCGACGATCAGGCGGCGAAGGCGGCTCGCACCGGTGAGGCGGTCGCTCTGGAGCCAGAGCGTGACGGGGACGCGGTATTCGGCGCCGGGGGCGAATTCGCGGCAAAGCTCGGTATCGAGCGCGAGCACGGCGTCGCCGTGAAAATCGCGGAGGGTCATGCCGGGAAGGAGTTCTTCGATGCCTGTGAACTTCGCGGTGCGGTCGAAACGGACGTATCCGTTCCACTCGTTACAGACGTCGTGGTGTTCGGTGTAGAGCCAGCCGGCGCATTTTGGATAGCGCCAGAAGGCGTTCATCATCGCGTGGTAGTCCCAGCTCCAATCGACATCGCCGGTGCTGCCCGCGTATCCCCAAACGTTCCCACACTCGCTGTTGAGCATCGGAGCGCCGGTCTGCCTGTTGCCGTCGATGTAGTTCCACGTACTGCCGACGAACGTCTTTTCGTCGGCGGTCTTGACCGTCTGTTCCCAGAGATAACCGGGTTTGTAGCCGTGCCAGCTATTGAGGTCGCTGACCACGTGGTCGAGATGGCACGGGGACTGGTCTTCGACGAGGCGCGTGGGGTCGAGCGTTTTCGCTAGGCGGTACATCTTCGCGACGCGCTCCTGTGTGGACGGGAGATAGCGGCCGCGTTTTTTCTCCTCCGTATCCTTGGTGAACAACCCCCACGTCTCGTTGTAGAGCACCCAGCAGAAGACGGACGGGTGGTTCATGTCCCGCTTGATCATGTTGCGAAGGGCGTACTCGCCTTCCTCGAACTTCTCCCTCGACACCTCGCCCCAGGCGTTGGGGAGATCCGCCATGATGAGCAAACCGAGCTTGTCCGCCCAATAGAGCTTGCGCGGCACTTCGACCTTGATGTGGATACGGTTCCCGCTGAGACCGAGTTTCTTGGAGATCAGGATCTCGTTCTTCATGAATTCGTCGGAAGGGAAGGTGTAGTAGCCGTCCGGCGTGTAGGACTGGTCGAGCGTGAGTCGCAGGTAATGCGGTTTGTTGTTCAACGCGACGTAGGCGTAATCTGTTCCGGGCAACTTGGCCACGCTGATTTTGCGCATCCCGAAATAGGTGGAGACGGCATCCGCGACGTTCCCGCCTTCGAGCCGAGCCTTGACCTCGTAGAGGTAGGGGCTGTCCAAGTCCCAGAGCTTGGGACGGCGGAGGGAGACGCGCAGCTCCTTCTCCATTTCACCGGGCGCGAAGACGGTCTCGACGTTCTCCTTCCGGTCTTCCGGCGAGAACTCGAGGCGGAACGCGAGCGGCGTTTTCGCCGGGCCGCTGAGCGTGACGCGGGCGGTCACGCGGTCATGGTCGATATCCGGGATGAAATGCACCGTGTCGAGGTACGTCTCGGGGCGCGCCTCAAGGTAGACGGTCTGCCAGATGCCGCGCACGTCGCCGTAACTCCGCTGTTTCCCGTTCAGGCGGAAATCGCGCGGCGCGTCGTCCACGCGCAACACGATCTCCTGGTCTTTCCCGAACGCGACATACGGCGTCAGCTCGAACTCGAACGGCGTATAGCCGCCCTGGTGCGACCCCACGTTCCTGCCGTCGAACCAGGCGCGGGTCAGCCACTCGCAGGCGCCGACGACAAGGAACACGCGCTTGTCCTTCCATGTTTCCGGGATGCGCACCGAACGGCGGTACCATGCCACGTCGGCTCCGTTCGTAACGCCGGAACGTTCCGTTCCCCAGCCGAAGGGCACGGTGACGGCGAGCGGGAATTCTTTCCCCGCCTCAAACCATTTCTCCGCCTCGCCTTTTTGTTCGGCGTCGAAGCGGAATCCCCACTTCCCGTTCAGGTTGATCCAGTCGGCGCGTTCGAAATCCGGCCGCGGGTGTTCCGGCAGCGGGACCGTTTCCGCGGCGGCGGGGAAAGCGAACGCAAGGGCGAGAAGTCCGGACAGACATATGTGGCGAAACATGGCGCATTCCTCTACCGGTGGTTAACGTTTCACGCGGGCGTTGCCGCTCCAGATGCTCCAGACCTGTTCCTCGTCGGCAGGCTGGGCGTAGTCGGTGAGCTGGGTCGTCGCGAGTGCGCCGCAGGCCCAGCCGAACTGAATCCATTTCGCCTCGTCCCACCCGCGCAGGATGGCGTAGAGCAGCCCGCCAACGAAACCGTCGCCGCCGCCGATGCGGTCGGTGACCGTGATGTCGCGCGGCTGGACGACCTGCCACCCCGCCCTCGTGTTGAGGATCGCCCCCCAGAGGTGGTGGTTCGCGTCCACAACCTGACGGAGCGTCGTCGCGAAAACGCCCGCGTTGGGATACGCTTTTTTGACCGCCTCGATCATGCCTTTGAAACCGTCGATCTTTCCCTGAATGTCTCTGCCGCCCGCCTCCGGCCCTTTGATGCCGAGGCAGAGCTGGAAGTCCTCCTCGTTCCCGACGAGGATGTCGGCGACCGAGGCGATCTCCTTGAACGCCTTGGCGAGTTCCTTCTCGCGCCCGATCCAGAACGAGGCGCGGTAGTTCAAGTCGAACGAGACGAGCGAGCCGTTCTTCTTCGCGGCACGGGCGATCTCCAGGCAGAACTTTGTCGTCGCCGGGGAAAGCGCGGCGATCAGTCCGGAGAGGTGGACGATCTGCACGCCTTCCTTGCGGAAGATGCGGTCGAGATCGAAATCGTTCGCGTCCAGCAGGCGTCCGACCTCGCCGGCCCGGTCGTTCCAGACACGCGGCCCGCGGGATCCCGCGCCGCTGTCTGCGATGTTAAACTGGTGGCGGAGGCCCCAGGGACCGCCCTGTTCCAGTTCTGGCCCTTCGTACTCCATGTGGCGGGAGGCGAGGTTGTCGCGGATGAACCGTGCGACGGGACTTCCCTTGACGAACGCGGTCAAGACCTTGACGGGGAGGCCGAGATAGGACGAGACGCTGGCGACATTCGTCTCGGCGCTGGTGGCCTGGAGGGTGAACCGGGTGCTGCAGTGGACGGGCTGTCCGTCCGCCGGGGTGATCCGCACGCCCATGCTGGTCGGCACGAGCAGCGCGTAACGGGCTTTCTTCTTCAGTTTCATACAAGGGTTCTCCGTTTCAAATGCGAACGCCGTCCAGTATAGCCCCCCTGTTTCCGGAAATCCATGAATTTCGTCACAAAATGCGGCGGGCTATCCTTTAAACACGAAGAATTTCCGGGCGGCATAGTTAATGAGGAGGGCTGTGAAAATGTTCGAAGCGAAAGCCAAGGTGGTCTGGATGCCGAAGTACTGGATCAGGGTGGTCTGGATCAGCGTCCCGAAGACGAGGCTTGCCCCGGAGGCGGCGTAAAAGAGCAGGATTTCGACGTACCACTTGTGCCGTCCCGGCGTGAAGACGAAAAGGCGGTTGAGCAGGTAACACACCGCGTTCGAGAAGAGGAAACCCAGCGTACTGCACAGCGATGCGTTCAGGGCGCGGTTCGCCGTCCCCGCGTCGGGCGCCGTCAACCCGAACAGTTTCACCACAAGGTCGTCCTGCGTGAGACAGGGAAAGAGGAACCAGCCCGCCAGGAAGAAGACGAGGATGTGGACACCGGTCGCGATCCCCCCCGCCGCCGCGTATTTGATGAACTGCGCGAACGGGGAGGCTTCGTGCGAAAGGAATTTTTTCGCGGATTTTGCAAGTGTGTCAAACATGGTTTGCAGTATAGCGGATTTTTCCGCGTGAAACAACCCCGATTTTTGACAGGGTGCGGCGGCTCTGATTGTGTAACAAAACTGTTGCCCCAGCGGTACGGTTCGCGGTATACTGGGCGGTGTTATGAAGATTCTGTTTCTTTTTGCAGTGGCTGCGACTGCGGCGTTTCTAGCCCAAGGGAAAGGCGTGAAGGTCTGTTGGGAGGCTGAAAACGCCAAAACCATTGAACAGCCCGTGGCCCGTCTCTCGACGGGATGCGACGGCGCGTCCGGCGATTTTCTCGAAATTCCCGAAGGGGCCGGCAACCCGCCCGCCCGCAACGAGGGCAAGGCGGTTTACGAGGTCGAAATCCCCGAATCCGGCAACTATTGGCTCTGGGCGCGCGTCTGGTGGAACGGCGAGTGTAGCAATTCGTTCACCGTCACGATCGACGACAAGACGCCATTCCTTTTCGGGGAAGACGCCACCTACCGCGCCTGGCACTGGGTGAAGTATCCCGTCTCGCGTATGGCGAAACCCGTCTCGCTTGAACAAGGCAAGCACACCATCGTCTTCGCCAACCGCGAAGACGGGGTCCGCGTGGACCAGATCCTCCTTTCCGGCGATAGACGATTTGTCCCTTCGGGTATTGAAAAATGAAACGCGAACGCCTCTTTTCCATCGCCTCGCGAGGCTTTGATTTCTTCCTCCTTGTAACACTGTTCACGGCGCCGACCCAGTGGGCGTACAAGGCCGCCTCCGGCTTCCACCTCTCGCTGGCGGATGTGACGCTGGCCCTTGCCGGCGCGTTCTGGCTTGCCACCCTTCTCCTGAAACGCGAGGGCGACGTCCCGGAGGGAGGGCGCGTCCCGTTTCTTCCCCCCTGGCCGTTCCTGTTCTTCGCCGGTTGGTGCGGCGTCGCGGCCTTGGCGGCGTCGGCGCACGGCGGCGACGTCCGGCTCATCGCCAAGGAGCTTGTGCAGATCGTGGAGTATTTCTGCGTGGGCGGCCTCCTGTTCAATGCCTTCCTGCGCGGGTGGCGGGCGTCGGCGGGGCTCGCCGCGCTCCTCCTCGGCGCGACGGTAAACATCGTGATCGCGGTGGTGCAGTACCGCAGCGAGGAGCTTCTCGACTCGGCCGTGCGCGGCACGTTCACGAACGACGCCGTCTACGGCGGTCTCCTCTGCCTCGTCCTGCCTTTCGGCCTCGCCGGCGCGATCCGCGCCCGTTTCGTGGCGGTGCGCCTTGCCTGTGTGCTCTTTGTTGCCCTCGGCCTGTTCACGACGCTCGACGGTGCCTCGCACTGGGCGCTTCTGCTCGCCGCGACGGTGATGGCGGTTTCGACGGTCGTCGTCCGGCGGCACCGTTCCGGCGACGAGTTCGCGGCGGTCCCGGAGAAGCGGGGGAACGGCGTCTGGTTCTTCGTCCTTTTCGCTACGGCGCTGGCCCTCTGGCAGGGTGCCGCGATACCGCACCTCTCGCGTGTCAATGACAGTTCGCACTTCGCCTCGCTCGCGCTCTACAACGACGGCGGCAAGGTCAACAAACGGTACGCCGAATGGCAGGCCGCCTACAACATGGGGGTGACGCACCCCCTTGCGGGTGTGGGGCTCGGTTGTTACCAGACGTTCATCGGACAGTATTACGATGCGGTTCCGCGTGAACCCGGCCCCTCGGTTCCGGACACGCAGAACCTCTACCTCGTGTTGTTCGCGACGGCGGGCTTCCCCGCGATCCTGGCGTTCCTCGCCTGCCTCGCGTTGCCGTTCACGCGCCGCGAACGCGGAACGGACAAGGAGGATGCCCTGTCGTTCTCGCCGGCATCCAAGCGGACATTGCGGTTGGCGTGCGCCGGCGCCGCAGGGGCTTTCGCGTTTGCCTGTGTCTGGCACCCGTTGCTTCAACGGGGTATCGGGCTGCCGTTGGTTTTCGTGTTGACGCTCGCATCCCGGCTCGCACCGGAGGAGGAAGAGAATGCCTGATTCGAAACGTGTTTTTTTCCGGCTCCCCGTCGAAAAAATCGGGAATCCCCTCTTGCGCGGCATGGCCCGTTTGTTTCGATGGCCGATCGAGGTACTGCTTGGTTTCCCCGCGTTGAACCGGATCTACCGGCGCGTCCTGGCTCTCCCGGAAGAGACACCGTTCGAGACGCGCATCCTACAGGCGATGCGCATCACGCCGGGCGTGGCAGAGGAGGATCTGGCGCGGATCCCGGCGGAAGGCCCCGTCGTGGTCGTCGCCAACCATCCCTTCGGCGGTATCGAGGGTGTGTTGCTGCTTGAACGGTTGAAGACTATCCGCCCGGATGTGAAGGCGATGGCCAACTACATGCTCGCCGCAATCCCCGAGATGTGCGACGACTTCATCTTCGTAGACCCCTTCGCCGGGTCAGGCTCGGTCCGCGCCAACCTCCGTCCCATGAAGGAGTGCATCCGCTGGCTCGGCGATGGGCATCTCCTGATCATCTTTCCCGCCGGCGAGGTAGCCCACTTCACCTGGGCGACGCGACGCGTGACTGATCCCAAGTGGCAAGTGAACGTCGCCTCGATTATCCAGAAGAGCAAAGCGTCGGTCACGCCGATCTTCTTCCGGGGTCGCAACAACCTCTTTTTCCAGATCGTAGGCCTAATCCACCCGCGTCTGCGGACTGTCCTCCTGCCGCGCAATTTCGCCAACAAGCAGGGAAAGACACTCCGGTTCACGATCGGCTCGACTCTCCCGCCGAAAATGCTTGAGGTATTCGCGAACGACCGCCAGCGCCTGCTCCACTTCCTGCGGTTCCGGGTGGACCTTCTGGCGGAGCGCAACGGCGGCAGCCGCAGCGGGCCGCGCGAATGGGTACGCCGTCTCGCAAAATCGCTTCCGATCGCGCCGATTTCCCTGAACCGCATGGAGGGGTCGAACCGGCAGGAACCGGTTATCCCGCCGGTCCCCGTCTCGGAACTGGCCGGGGAGATCGCCTCTCTTCCGCCGGAAGCCCTCTTGTTGAAGTCCGGCGAAAGCGTGGTCTACATTGCGCGGGCGGCGGAAATCCCCCGTTGCCTGCGGGAGATCGGACGGTTGCGCGAGACCACTTTCCGCGCCGTCGGGGAAGGCACGGGCAAGAGCATCGACCTCGATGCCTTCGATGACGATTATTTGCACCTGTTCATGTGGCAGACCGCGAAACAGGAGATTGTCGGTGCCTACCGCCTCGGTCTCACCGACGTCATTATCCGTGAAAAGGGCGTCAAAGGGCTTTACACGCGAACGTTGTTCCGGTTTGGCGAGAGCCTGCTCCAGAATATGCCGCCCGCGATCGAGATGGGGCGCTCGTTCATCCGACAGGAGTATCAGAAGGCGTACACCTCGCTGTTCCTGCTCTGGAAAGGTATTTCGTACTACCTTGCGCGAAACCCGCACTACCGTGTCCTTTTCGGGCCGGTAAGTATCACCAACGAATATCTGGAATCATCGCGTTCGCTGATGCTCTCGTCACTGCGGCTGAACTACATGAACGCGAAACTCGCGCCGTTGGTCCAGCCGACAACCCCGCCGAAAGAAAAAACCCGTTTCCAATGGTATCTCCAGACCTATCAGGAGTGCCTGGATAACATCGACCAGGTGGCGGGCGTCGTGGCGGAAATCGAGCCGGACGGGAAGGACATCCCCGTCCTCGTCCGCCAGTACCTGAAACTGAATGGCAAATTCCTTGCCTTTAACGTAGACCCGGATTTTAGTTCCGTCATTGACGGACTGGTGGTCGTTGATTTGGCCGAATCCGCCGAAAAGACCATCCGCCGGTACATGGGTAACGAAAACGCCGACGCCTTCTTTGCCTACCACCACCTCCACGGGCGGTAGACCTTTTCCCGCGCCCCCGCGAGGGGGGCGCGGGCAGGTTGAAGGAGGGGACGCCGCAGAGCCGCGTGAGGGGGTGCCGCAGAGCCGCGTGAGGGGGGCGCGGGTAGGTTGAAGGAGGGGGTGCCGCAGAGCCGCGTGAGGGGGCGCCGCAGAGCCGCGTGAGAGGAGGACGCGGGCAGGTTGAAGGAGGGGGCACCCCGACATCCACTCCTTCCCCGCCGACTATGTAACGCGCCTGGTGCCTCGCTGAGACTGAAAGGCGGAGTCCTGTTTTGATTTCACTCCGACATTGTTTCATTTTCTATTTGCTACCGCCCCCGCTCTGTGTTACTATGCCGCTTGTCATTGTTTTGTTGTTTAACGTTGAGTAACGGGAGAATGAAATGGCCGAAAAAAAAGGTAGCGGCAATTCCCAGCTGGATGCCGTATTGAGCCAGATCCGCAAGGAATTCGGAGAAATGTCCATCCTCCGCATGGGCGACGCCGAAGCGAACAAGAACATTGAGGTTATTTCCACGGGGGCGTTTTCGCTGGATCTCGCCCTCGGCGTCAACGGACTCCCACGCGGCCGTATCGTAGAGGTCTACGGCCAGGAATCCTCGGGTAAGACGACGCTGACGCTCCATGTTATCGCAAACGCCCAGAAAAAGGGCGGAATCGCGGCGTTCGTCGACGCTGAACACGCGCTCGATCCCGCCTACGCGCGGCGTATCGGCGTGGATCTCGACAACCTCCTGGTTGCGCAGCCGAACTCCGGCGAAGAAGCCCTGACCATCACTGAACAGCTGATCAAGAGCGGGTCGCTCGATGTTATCGTGGTGGATTCCGTCGCCGCCCTCACGCCGCAGGCGGAAATCGACGGCAACATGGGTGACTCCCACATGGGGCTTCAGGCGCGCCTGATGTCCCAGGCTATGCGCAAGCTCACGAGCGCGATTGCCCAGACCAAGACCCTCTGCATCTTTACGAACCAGGTCCGCGAGAAAATCGGCGTGATGTTCGGCAACCCGGAGACGACCCCCGGCGGCAAGGCGCTGAAGTTTTACGCCTCCGTCCGCCTCAACGTGCAGCGTATCGGCGCGATTAAGGATTCGACCGGTACGGTCGTCGGAAACCGTACCCGTGTGAAGGTCGTCAAAAACAAGGTTGCGCCGCCATTCACCGAGGGCGAGTTCGACATCCTCTACGCACGCGGCATTTCATGGGAAGGTTCCGTACTGGACGCGGCGATTGCGCGCGGCGTGGTCACGAAACGCGGCTCCTGGCTGAGCTTCGGCACCGACCAGATCGGTCAGGGTCAGCTTGCCGCGACGGAGTTCTTGCGGTCACATCCAGAAGTTACGGAAGAAATCATCGCGAAGATCACCGCAGAGCCGCCGTTGCCCGCCGGTGCCGCCGCGAAGTAATCTCTCTTCTATCCACCACCCCCGCGAGGAGGACGCGGGGGGCAGGTTGCCGCCGCAGTACAAGAGTGGGCGGGGGCGGGGACAACACCCCCGCCGTTTGTTAAGAAGGAGTCATCATGGCGCGTATCGATCCGTTTCTTGAGGAACTTGTCCGACTTTCCGGCAGCGATCTGCATTTGAGTGCAGGGCGTCCGCCCTGCCGCCGTATCCACGGCGTGATTGGCCCGATTGACAACGAATACCCGCTCACCGGCGAACAGATTCTCGACTTGTTACGAGAAATCGCGCCGGCCGCGAATATCGCCGAGTTGGAACGTTGCGGCGACACGGACTTCGCCTACGAGATGCCCGGCGTGGCGCGTTTCCGCGTCAACGGCTTCCGCGACATGAACGGTTACGGAACCGTGCTCCGCGTCATTCCAGAAAAGATTCCGACTTTCGAGGAACTGAACCTGCCTTCGTCAATCCGCGATTTCTGTATGCTCTCCAAGGGATTGATCGTCGTGACGGGACCAACCGGAAGCGGCAAGTCCACGACGCTCTCCGCGATGATCGACCACATCAACCGCGTCCGAAACGAACACATCATCACCATCGAAGACCCGATCGAGTTCGTCCACGTTCCGAATAAATGCGTCATCAACCAGCGTGAAGTCCACCGCGATACCCAGAGCTTTTCGCACGCCCTGCGCGCGGCGCTCCGTGAAGACCCGGACATCGTGCTCGTCGGTGAAATCCGCGATCTGGAAACCATGGAGAACGCGATTGAAACCGCCGAGACGGGACACCTTGTTTTTGCGACGCTGCACACAAACACCGCAGCCAGCACCGTCGAGCGCATGATCGACAAGTTTCCCGCAGACCGCCAGAACCAGATCCGCTCCATGCTCGCCGACACGCTCAAGGGTGTCGTGGCGCAGACCCTCTGCAAGAAGATCGGCGGTGGTCGTGTCGCCGCGTTCGAGGTGCTGAACGTGACCACCGCCGTCGCCGCGCTGATCCGCGAAGCGAAGACGCACATGATTCCCTCGACCATGCAGACCGGCAGACAGGACGGCATGCAGACCTTCAGCGACGAACTTGCCAAGCTCGCCTCGCGCGGTGTCATCACCGCCGAGGAGGCGTACATCAAGGCGGTCGATAAGGCCGACATCGAAACGAAGTTCCGTGTGTACGGCATCAGCATGGACTTCAAGCGTCAAGAGGAGGAGGCCATCCGCCAGCGCAAAATGGCCCAGCCAAAAGCGACGCTGGATGCCGCGCTCGCCGCGCTTGCCGCCGACAAAAACGACATCCCCTCGTTGACCACCGCCGCCTGGATCCACGCGACCTCCCCGTTCCGCGAGCTCCGCAACGGGCGCGATGCCGTCAAGTACGCCGACCGTGCCAACGACCTGCTCAAAGGGAAAGACCCCGGCGCGATGGAAATCCTCGGCATGGCCTATGCCGAAGACGGTTCGTGGCGCCGCGCTATCGATTACACGCAGAAAGCCGCGAAACTCTACGCCGCCGCAGGGAACACGGTCAAAGAGGCCGCGCTGCTGAACCGTGTCGGCCTGTTCCAGCAACAGAAGCCTTACCGCGACGAATAGGAGCCAGCAAGATGCAGACGGAAGAGGCGGTCAAAAACGCCGCCCGGATTTTAAACGCAGGCGGTGTCGCCGTTATCCCGACCGATACCGTCTACGGCATTGCGGCGCATCCCGCGCACCCTGAAGCCATCCGGCGCCTCCAGACCATCAAAGGGCGTCCGTCCGGGAAGCCGATTGCCCTGCTGGTTGCGGACATGGCTGCGGTGCGCGCATTCGGTGCGGTTTTCCCGCCCGGCGCGGAACGTCTCGCCGAACGTTACTGGCCCGGGGCGCTCACCCTGGTTTTACCGTGCGGCGATGGATACGAAGGGTTCCGTGTACCGGACTTCCCCTTGACGCGGCGACTGCTCGCCCTCTGCGGCGGGGCGCTCCGGGTCACCAGTGCGAACGTCAGCGGAGGACAGCCTGCCCTCTCCGCCGCCCAGTCGCTACGCGATGTCGGGCTTGAAGCCGACCTCGTGGTTGACGGCGGCATCGCCCCCGGCGGGACTGCCAGCACAGTCGTGAAATTCGACCCTTCGGGGCGTTATACCGTGTTGAGGGAAGGTCCGGCGGCGGTGAAAATCGAAGACTGACGAAAAATCGGGAATCTGAGAAAACCTGAAACGAAAGGATGGTAACCATGCAACGAGAATCCGTATCCACAAAAAACCGCTTATCCGCGTTCCTGACGGCCGTCGGCCTCCTGTCAGTCGTGACAGAAATCCTGATGCCCCTCCGCGCGACGGCGGAGTCGCACCCGTGCGCGAAAATCTCATTCAAGCCCATGCCGTCGCCGATGCAGTACGGCGACACGACACGGTGCGGCGCGGAGCATCCGTTCGCAAAAGATCCCACGGTGATCCGCCACAACGGGCGCTATCTCATGTACTACAGCGTATGTGCGTACGACAAGGCGCACCGTCCGAGGGACTTGGGCGAGAAACCCGGCGGCTGGTGGGGCGCCGTGGCGGAAAGTTCCGACCTCGTACATTGGAAACGCATCGGCGACATCGAGATCGAGGGAAGCAAGTTCATTTCCGCGGCCGTGGCTCCGTGCGTGAAGAAAATCGACGGAAAGATACATATGTTCCACCAGGCCCGCCACCAGGCCGCCGAAGGCAAGAAATGGTATTACACGAGCAAGAATGCGCTCATCTGGCATGCGACGAGCGAAGACGGCATCCACTTCAAATGCGCCGACACGAAGCCCGCCTTTGCGCCACAGAACAAGTGGTCTATCGATCGTGCCATCGATGCGGAGTTCTACCGCGTGGGCGACAGGCTTATGCTCATGTACGCCACACGCGAGAAACCCGATGCGAAGATCCAGCGTCTCGGCATCGCATGGGCACCTTACGAGAGCGACTGGGCACTCGACAAGTGGACGGAGCTTTCGATAGAGAAGCCGTTCTTCGAGCCGGAACTTCCCTGGGAAATGAAGTGCATCGAGGCACCCACCGTCGTGGAACGCAACGGCATCTGGTACATGTTCTACGCGGGGGCGTACAACCACGAGCGCCAGCAGATCGGCGTGGCGTGGTCGTCCGACGGCGTGAACTTCAAACGCTGGCGCGATACGCCGGTGTTCCCGCACGGCAAGCCGGGCACATGGAACGCATGGGAGAGCGGCCATCCCGGACTCTTCGTGGACGACGACGGCCGCGTCTATCTCTTCTATCAGGGCAAGGCCACGTTGAAGGGAGACTATCAGCTCTCCTGCACGGAAGTGGTGTTCGAGGACTAAGGAATGTTCAACACGGAAGGACAAAACACGATGAATAAGAACCCAAGACCGGACAGAGGGTTGAGTGCCGCAGCCCTCCCGTTGACGCTTTGCTCGGCAATCATGGTTTCCGGTGTGGCCGTTGCAGCCATCGGGAATATCGAGCACGTCATCAACCCTCCGCGCTTTACACGCGGGAACACGGCAATCCTGCCCGTGCAGCCGATCGACCAGGCGGCATGGCTCTCGCATCCCGACATCAAAGACGAGGTGGCCTATCCGCCGATACCGCGCGTCGTGCGCTTCCGTTGCGAGTTCACAAGCGACGGCTCGCCGCTCGAGTTCGACGTCACGGGCGACGAACGTTACTACCTTACGCTCGATGGCGCGTTCGTTTCGCGCGGGCCGCACCGCGGCACGGTCGAGAACTGGATGTACCAGAGTTACCGCGTCACGTTGGACCCCGGCAAGCACGTGATGGAGGCGATGGTGTGGCGGATGCCCTACCGGGCGTCGCCGCTCGCGCAGATTTCGTACAAGCTCGGATTCTGCCTGAAGGCGGCAGGTACGTACGACGCCGTCCTCACGACGGGAAAGGGCGCGTGGGAATGCGGGCCGGTCACCAACGTGAAGAACATTGGCAAGTCGGGCGGTGCGTGGGGTGCCGGCGACGGATTCGAGATACGCGGCTCCGGAATCTACGAATATGTCCCGGGTATCTGGTTGAAGCCCGCCGTCGTGCGCGGCCCGCTGGGACGGGGCAATGCGTGTGGCTTAAGGCAGAAGGGATGGATGCTCTTCCCTTCCCAGCTTCCCGACCAGACGGAGTACCGCGTCCGTCCCGGCAGGTTCGTCGCCGGCGGCGAGATGAAGTTCCCGCTCGTCGTGAATCCCGGCGAGAAACGCCGCATCCTCTGGGATCTCGACCGTTACATCTGCGCCTACCCGGAGGCGGTCGTGAAAGGCGGAAAGGGCGGTTCGATGACGTGGAAGTGGGCGGAGGCCCTGCGCGGCCCGTCCAAGGACGAGAGGTTCAAGGGCAGATTCTTCAAGGGCAACCGATCGGAATGGGAAGGCAAGACGTTCGACGGTTTCGGCGACCGTTTTGTGTTCAATGGGTGCGACCGCGCCGTGTTCCAGCCGCCTTGGTTCCGGTGCGGACGCTGGTGTGAGATCGTGATCGCGGCCGACAAGGAGCCAATCGAAATCCAGAACCTTGAACTTATCGAGTCACGCTATCCGCTTGAATGTGAAACGCGCTTCGAGTCGCCCGACGATCCCGCGCTTGCGGGCGTTCAGGCGATCTGCACGCGTGCGATGCAGATGTGTTGCCACGAGATGCTGTTCGACTGCCCCTTCTACGAGCAGCAGATGTACCCCGGCGACACACGTGTCCAGCTGAACGTCATCTCCTCTATGACGGCGGATGACGCGATCATCCGGCGCGCCATCGAAATCTACGACATCAACCGCCGCGATGACGGCAACGTGCCGTTCAACTTCCCGACCGTCGGTACACAGGAGGGCGCATCCTACACGCTTTGCTACCTCGGCATGTATCCCGACTACCTGATGAACCATGCAAACCGTGCCTGGCTCAAGGCCCGGCTGCCCGGACTGCGCGACACGTTGAGCGGGTTTGAGCTGTATGAGCGCGAAGACGGCATCATCGAAAAACTTCCCGGCTGGTCGTTCATGGATTGGGTGCAGAGCGGCGAGTGGGGCGGCGGATGGGCGCCCGGCTCGCGCAACGGCGGCGCGAACGCCGAGATGAACCTCTTCTACCTCGCCGCGTTGCAGGGTGCGGCGAAAGTCGAGACAGCTTTCGGTAACCGCCACCTCGCCGCGCATTGGCACGAAAAGGCGGAACGCCTGAAACCGGCGATCATCAAGCAGTTCTTCGACGCGGGGCGCGGCCTTTTCGCCTCTGACGCCGCGCGTAAGTCCTTCGCCGAGCACGCGCAGTGTCTCGCGCTGTTGACGGACGTGTTCGAGGGTGAACGGGCGCAGGCGCTCTTCGACAAACTCATCACGGAAAAGAATCTGCACCGTACCACGGTGTATTTCTCGTACTACCTCTTCGAGACGTTCTTCAAGTTCGGACGCGGCGATCTCTTCCTGAAACGACTCGATCTCTGGAAGGATTACGTGAAACTCGGCGCGACAACAACCCTCGAATCGCCGGAATACCCGGGGAAGGACGCGCGCAGCGACTGCCACGCCTGGGGTGCACACCCGCTCTGGTTCCTGCGTACGGGGATCGCGGGAATCCGCAGCGCGGCGCCTTTCTTCGAGAAAGTCCGCGTTTCGCCGCAACCCGGCGGGTTGAAATCCATCAAGGCATCCTACCCGCATCCGTCTGGAAAGATGATAGAGGTTGATTTGTCATTTGAAGGTGGACGGGCGCATGGAACCGTGATAACGCCGGTTCCCGGTGAATTCTCGTTCGCCGGCGAAACGAAGTCGCTCGCCGCCGGACGCAATACGCTTTGACGGCGCTCCTTCCGGAGATAAGCCGCCGACTAAGAACTTTTTCAACGCCGAGAACTGGGGAAAGCGGGAAATGCCCGTGCAAAGCCCCCGCTTCCCCGTGTCCTGTCTTTCACTTCACGTGCTTGACGGGTAACGGGGATGTTGCCCCTCTCGTCTATAACTTCACCCCACCACAGTATAGCAAGTTATCCGAATCGAATCACTCGCGCCGAGGTGCGAGCGGGGGTTGCGTTAAAATTTTTCACGCCCGCCTAGGGGTATTGTTGAAACGCAGAGATACGGTAAAAAACGGTCGGATTTGCGCGGGCAATCAAATTCATATATACCCATGAATCCGTCCGACACAATAACACACGGATTTGTTCGCCGTTAACGTGGCTCACTGCCACTTCGCGAACGCCGTCAGGCGTGAGCAAATCCGTTTGTTGTCTTTCATTGGTATGGGTGGACAAGGATGATTCCCGTTCCACTAAAAACTCCGAAGAGCCAAATGTTGAAAAGTCAAAAAAACCGGCGGACTTTTGTCCGCCGGTGGGTGGTAGGAAAACCGAACTATTTAAACGGTTTTCCTGGAAACCGGACGCTTACCCTTAAACCACCAGATCATCACGGGAACTGCGACGAACACGGAGGAATAGGTGCCGACGAGTACGCCGATGACCATCGCGAGTGCGAAGTCATTGATGGCGCCACCGCCGAAGATGAAGAGCGTCAAGCAGGCAATCAACGTGGTGATCGAGGTGAGCAACGTACGGCTCAACGTCGAATTGATGGCTTTGTTGCAGAGCGTCTTCAGGTCGGATTTCTGATCCTTGCGCAGATCCTCGCGGATACGGTCGAAGATGACGATCGTGTCGTTGATGGAGTAACCGATGATGGTCAACAACGCGGTGACGATCATCAGGCCGACCTGGCGGCCGCCGAAGAGGAAACCGAAGAGGCTGTAGAGGCCGAGGGTGATGAGTGCGTCGTGCGCGAGGGCAATGACACCGCCGAGGGCGAACGCGAACTCGAAACGGAGTGACACGTAGATCAAGATCGCGGCGAGCGACCAGATCGACGCCCAGATCGCGGCCTTCTTCAGGTCGGCGCCGATTTCCGAACCGACTTCCTCGCTATTGGCGAGCAGGAACTTCGCTTCCGGCTTGGCCTTGCGGAGCGCGTCGAGCATGGCATCGGCGACGGGCTTTCCGTCGGCGGTTTTCGTCATGCTCGTCTTGACCAGCAGGGTCTGCGCGGAACCTTCAAGCGAATCCTGATACTGGATGGTGGCATCGTTGACCAGCGTGGCCGCGATTTTGCGGACTTCGCCGATCTCCATCTTCTGCGCGGAATCGAACTGGAAGGTCATCGCCTCACCGCCGGTAAAGTCCACGGACATCACGCTGGCGGGATTATGGAACGCCCGCCCGAAGAAAAGACCGACGGTGACAAGCGCGACCAAGACGGACGTGACAAAAGCCGTCTTGCCCCACTTCACGAAGTCGAAGTTCGGGTTTTTCAGGAGTTGCAGCATCTTGTAGGGCTTGACGCGCGTCTCGGAGACGGTCAAGTTGAAGATGAGGCGTGTGACGACGAGCGCGGTGAACATCGAGATGATGATACCGGCGGAGAGGGTAATCGCAAAGCCGCGGATCGGGCCTGCGCCGAAGATGAACAACAGCGCGGCTGTCAGCATCGTCGTGATGTTCGAATCGAAAATCGCAAGGAACGCATTGTCGTAACCGGCGGCGACGGCGGCGCGGGCGGACTTGCCCAGTTTGAATTCCTCGCGGATACGCTCGAAGATCAGCACATTGGCGTCCACCGCCATACCGACGGTCAACACGATACCGGCGATGCCGGGCATCGTCAGCACAGGCAGGTCGATCGCCTTCTTCGCGACGGCCGCGTCCTGAACGAAGACGCCGAGGACGTTGGAGGCGATAATCAGGCCGGCGGGCAGCAGCACGATGTCGAGAATCAGCGCGACATTGGCGAGGACGCCGCAGTAACAATAGTAGCAGAGCATGAAGATCATGATCAGCACGAGACCGAGGATACCGGCCATCAAACCGCTGTGGATCGCGTCGGAACCGAGCGTGGACTCGATGGAGCGCTTTTCGATGACTTTCATCGGCGCGGGCAGCGAACCAGCATTCAGGATATTGCGGAGGACGGCGGCCTCAGCCCAGGAGAAAGACCCGTTGATGACAGCCTTGCCGTTGGGAATCTCTTCGTTGATAGTCGGCGCGGAGTACAGCGTGTCATCCAGTATGATGGCGAGCTGGCGTCCCCTGTCCTTATCCTTGTTGCGCGAACCATGCGGCGCATACGCCTTGGTGAGGCGCGCGAACTCCGCCGCGCCCTTGGCGTTGAAGGTGAGCTGTACCTGCACCTTGCCGGTCATGGAGTCGACTTCGACACTGGCGCGGGAGAGTGCGCCGCCGGTCATCTCGGCTTTACGGCGGACAAAGACGGGACGGTAGGCGATTGCGTGGGTATCTTCGTTCTCGAAGCGTTCGAGCATGAACTGGTAACGCGGGTCGCGGACTTCAAAACGTCCGAGACGGTTCAGATATTCGGGATCTTTCACCAGCTCGTTGTAATTGGCGGAACGCTTAAAGGATTGCCCGTCCTCGCCCAGCTCGTACCCTTCGGGGATGCGCCCGGATTTAAAGAGTTTGTCCACTTCGTCGGCGTTGTTCGGCGAAACCAGCTTGAACTCTAGGAACGCGGCGGACTGGAGGGACTGCTCTGCGGTACGGCGGGATTCCTCGCTGATGCCGGGCAGCTGGACGGTGATGCGGTGGTTTTTCCCGCCCTGAATGACTGGCTCGTTCACACCGAGACCGTCAATACGGTTGCGGATCACCTCGACGACCCGGTCGTCGGCATCCCTCAGGAGCGAATCAACGCGCGACTGCACCTGGGCGTCCGTCTGGTCGGGATTCTCAGCCTTGAGATTGCTCGCCAAACGCTTCTGGTCGATGGCGATCGTGAAACTCGTACCACCGGAAAGGTCGAGGCCAAGACGGATCTTCTCCTTCGGCGGATACACGGTGTACACAGAAAGAATGGCTAGAAACACAAGTACCAGCCACTTCCACAGGTCATTTCTACTCATTGCCTTTTCGTCTCCAAAAAAAACCAACATACGTTCTGGAAGATTCAACGAGCGGTCAGTATAGCACATCTTCCCCCCGGAAAGCAAGGGGGAAAAAAAGCAAAAAGTGTACTTGACATCCGGGGCGGGAACTGCTTTAATAACCCCTGTTTTCACGCCCGTTCCGGGCGATGTCCTTTTGGGGGTATAGCTCAGTTGGTAGAGCGTTTGAATGGCATTCAAAAGGCCAGGGGTTCGACTCCCCTTACCTCCACCATTACGTATCGTGTGCATTACGAATGAGGTGTGCGTTTACTGGTCTACGTATACCTTCATCGGAAATCGATGTTTTAAGGCGTTTACAACGCTTTACAACATTCTCCGACTTTGCCTATCTGGCAGAAAGTGTGTGCATATGAGATTCAAACAGTCTGGATCAGTCTTCAACAACCACGGACTTTGGTATTATTCAGTCAAACTGCCGGGGGAAAAAAGACGGCGACAAATACCCCTGCGCGCTCCCGGTGCAAAGCATACGTTACGCTCGGACTGCCCACGAAAGCTGGCCGAAGAGGCCGCCGCTCGCTATTGGGAAGAGCAAACGAGACAAATCGCCAAAAATAACAGACCAGGCGCAACAGTAGAGGATATTTGCGCGGCGTGGTGCGCCCATTGTCAAGAATAGTATCGAGGCCCGGACGGATATCCAACAAGCTCTGCCACTAGCGCGGCTATCGACGTGCGCCTGTTCCGGCAAATGTTCGGTCTCGCGTCCGTCGCGGAGCTCACCCATGCCGATATGCTCACATTCCGCGACGCGCTCGTCCGGTCAGGCGTGTGCCGAGTGACAGTTAACAGGCGGCTCTGGCAGGTCAAGCATATGTTCGACTGGGCGTTGGATGACGGACGTATTCCGGCGGCGGTCAAGGCAGAATTGACGCAAATAAAGGGCGTGAAGCGCGGACGATCCGCCGCCCCTGAACGCGCCCCCGTCCGCCCCGTGGACGACGCCACAATCGCGGCGACGGTCGAACACATGATGCCAAACACGGCGGACATGGTGCGCGTCCACAGGCTGACGGGGATGCGCCCGTGCGAGTTGTGCGCCCTTCGGTGGTCGCTGATCGACACAAGCCGGACGCCGTGGGTTTACCGCGTCCCGCCGGAGGTGAACAAAAACTACTGGCGCGGCGAGTTGGGCCAGCCGCGTGTCGTCTGTATCGGCCCAAAGGCGCGGGCGATTCTCGAACGCCACAAGGACGGCGGCGACGTGCCGTTCTCGCCTGTCCGGGCAATGGCCGAATATCTGGAAGCGCGGCGGGCCGCACGGGTCACGCCGTTCTATGGCAAGCGGAAAGACGCGCCGCACGTGCCGCGTGTACTCGGCGAACATTGGACGACGGACGCATACACGAAAACAATCCGCGCCGCCTGTGGCCGCGCCGGGATCACGCCGTGGGGGGCGAACAGGCTCCGCCACGCTTTCGGCACGGAAGTCCGGCGGGCGTTCGGCTTGGAAGCGGCTCGGGCCGTCCTCGGCCATACCGGGGGCGGGTGCGTCACGGACGTGTACACGTTCGACGCCGTGGCCGACGAAATGGTGCGCACGGCGTCCCCGGCGGTGGAGGCGTTAGGGTGAAAAAGATGCCCCCGCGCCGGGCAAGGCAACGGGGGCGGCGTGGCCGAAAGGAAGAATTTCGAAAAACACGCGCAGATTATACCACAACGGCGGTCACTTGGGGGCGCAATCCGTACAGGCGTCGCAATCCTTCGCGGTGATCGTGCCGCCCGAATAGGTGCAAGTCCCGTCGGCGCAGTCGAGCGTTTCGGTCGTGCCGTCTTTCTTCGTGACGGTGACTTTGCCGCTCTTGCCGCTCTTGATGTAGTCGCGGACGGCGGCGAATGATTCCGCCGTAAGCGACGACAGGAAAGCCGAGGCCGCGTTGCCGCCCGTGCCGATGGCGTCGTTGTAGTGGACGTCGATGTTCGGCTTGATGTCGGTCGTCGGCGTCTGCGTCGCGGTCTGGCCGAAAGTGTCCGTCGCCCCCGTGCTTTCGAGGCTCTGGGCCTGCGTGAACATTTCCAGCGGCGGCGTGTCGCCGTCGGCCTTGGCAACCACCACGCCGTTGCTCACGGTCGCCTGTGCCGCCATTATGAAAACGCAATCGTCGAAGCGGTTGTTCTGCGTCTGGCTCTTGGCGGGCTGTGCGCTGTCGGACGTGGCGCAACCCGTCAGGATCGCGGCAAGCGCGAACGCGGCGACAATGGCCGCAACCTTCCCGCCCTTCGTCTTGCGCTCGATCTTGCGCTTCGCCGCAGCCGTCTTCCGTGCGGCCTTGTCTTTGCCCTTGATGGTCTTTCCCATGTCGCACCCCCTTTATTTTATGTACTTGTCAATGAGCGCGTCGGTCTGGGCGTTGATCTTCGCCAGTTCGTCGTCGCTGATCTTGCCGTCGTCGGCAACGGCTTCCGAATACACGGCAAGGGTCGCCATGCCGTCGCGGAGATAGCCCGCATACTTCGCCTTGCCGCCGTCGAGCGCGGCGTTGTCGGCGAGTTTCCTGTTGAGCGTCCGGGCGAGTTTCTTGGCGGTGTTCTTCGTCAAGAGAAACTCAAACGCCAGCGCGAGGAGTTTGTCTTTCATCGTGTGTCCTTTTCAGTTCGGGGCGGCGGAATTGCCGCGCCCTCTACAATCAGCGCGGCGGTCAAAGTCAGCGCGGCGCAACGGCGGTCGGCGGCGCGGTCTTGGTGACGGCGTTGAAGCCCCGTTCGCCCAACGCGCCGAAAATGAGCGCAAGCACGGCAAGGATCAAAACGCCGATGACTGCCAGGACGAGCCGATTCACAAGCCGCGTCTGCGTGTCGCCCTGCCGCTCGGTGACGTGAAAGAGGGTCTTTATCTGCTCCGATTGCACGGCGTCCGCCTTTTGCAGCTCCCCGATTGCGTCGCGGATTTTCGCGAATGATTCACGGTCGCACATTACTCGCCCTCCGTTTCAATCGCCGAGATGATGATTTCTTCCAGTAGGGTGTAGAAAGCCAACTCGTCGGCGTCCTCGGCTTTCTTCTTCGCCTTTTCCACGTCCTTCAGTATCTTGTCGCGGTTCTTCTGCGTCCGCTTCGCCGCCTTGCGCAAGTCCTTCAGCGGCTTCGCTTCCGCCTCTGCGGCCTCGGCGCGTTCCTGTACCGGGTTCTTCTGCTCCGCGCCGACGATCCTCTGGAGGCGGTTCGTGACGACGGCGGGGCCTTTCGTGTCCGGCTTGCCGTTCCTGTGCCAATGGGTGATGACGTACCCCGGCATGGTGGTCGTGTCGCGCTTCACGCAAATGCGGCGGTTCTTGAAGTAGTCCGCCTGTTTCTTCGTGAGGGCGGCGGCGTCGGACGTGGCGGCGATTGCCGCGCACAAGATGGCGAGGGCGGTTTTCTTCATTGTGGTGTTCCTTTGCAAAAGCCATTGTCGAAGTATAGGACGGCCCCGGTCACGCCGTTCGAGACGATCCCGGTGTAGGCCGGATCGCCGCCAACGGTGACAAGTAGGTCGCCGAAATCAAAGCCGGACGGCCCGCCGAGCCTGTCGTTTGGCAAGTCGAGGCACGTCACGCCCTGCGCCCATGTCGGGCGGGTCACGGTGCAACGATGGCAACCCTCCCACGTCCGCCCGTTGTGGGTGATCGTCTCGGTCGTCTGCCAGTCAACCCACGCGACCTTGTTTGTGGCGGCGCGGTCGTGCGTCTCATAGACGACGTAGCGGTTCGGCGCGAGGTCTATCTGGCGGTTGTACCATACCCACTGCGTATCAACCGCGCCCGCCGTCGTGGTCTTGACGACGTAGGCGGTGAGGTTCGTGCGGCTCGTCTCCGGCATGACGACAAGCGCAAGGGCGATGGCGTTCGTCGCCGCGTTCGTCTGCGCCGTGGTGAGCGTCCGCAGCGCGTTCGTCATTGCGACGTTCGCCGCTTCGCCGATCTCCGTCGCACGTTCCGCCGCTTCGCCCGCCGCCGCCGATTCCGCCGCGCTCCCTACCCTGCCGTCGTCGTTCATGATCTCGCCCGTCGCGCCGTTCTGCATGACGACCTGCCGCTTCCATGCGGGTTCCTCGATTGACTCGGACGTGATGACGATGTTTGTCGTGCCGCGAACCGCGAAAAGCTGCGCCCGCGCCGTAGTCGCCGCCAGAATTGCGGCCAATGTCAGGATCGCGCCGCGCATTATTCGCCCTCCGTGTAGGTTGACGACACGCGCCACTCCCACGTCTCGCCGACGGTAAATCCGACATAGACGAAAGCAAGCGACGACGTGACGCCGACGGTTTCCCATTGCGCCGCGCCTTTGCGCCGCCGCTGTATCACGTACTCGGTCGCGTTCGGGTCGTCGCACGTCCACATGATCTCGACGGCTCGCGACGACGCGGCGAAGTGGGTGATTTTGATTCCCTTGCTTTCGATAATCACGGCTGGCGTTTCCGTGCCAACCCACCAGAAGCGGTTGGTCGAAACGTCGCCAGAAACGGCGAACGCGAGGACGTTTGTTGTGAGGTCGGTTGTGACTGTCGCGCCGATCTTCTCCAGTTCGCGCCAGTTCTCCGTCTGTTCGTTGCGGACGAAAACGGGGGTCGCCGTCGTGACGTTGTGGCCCGTGAAACTAACCTCGACGGCTGTCACGTCGTTCGTGGCATCGTACTCGACGGCGACGGAAACAAGCGCAATGCCCTCGTCCGCGCCCGCGTTCCGGACGGGCTTCGTGCCGCCGTAGGCAATGGCGACGGCAACGGCGACAAGCCCGACCGCCTTTTCCAACGGCTTCAACTTCCGCACTTTCGCCCATTGCTCCCGGATAACAGGCGCAAGCGCAACGCCCGCGCACACGGCAAGCAGCAGCGCAAGCATATACAGGCAACAGGCGGTCAGCCCCGCTTGGCAAGCCGTGAGGAAATCACTCCACATTGCGCACCCCCATCAAAACGCCGCCCCGGAACGTCAGCACCTTGTCGCCCCATGTGTACTCGCCGGAAACGCCCCCGGTGACGCCGTTCGGCAAGTCAAGGGTCGTGCCGTCACCGCTCGGCGCGTCTGCGTCCGCCCTTATCCAAAGGAAGTACGACGACGTGCCGGAAGGGTTCGGGATCATGGCCCGGATCGTGTAGTACCCCGCGAACGTCTGGCCGTCGTATGTCCGGCTTTCGGCGTGATAGACTGGCGCGGTCACGTTCGCCTCGGCAAGTTCCTCGAAGTTGGCGCGTCCGCCCTCCAGCGTGTTGTGGTGCATGACTGCGGGCTTCACCGTCCCCAAATCCGCCGTCGAAACGTAGTCAACCTCGACGACGATCCGGGCGGCTGTCCGCTCGATCCACCGCACCTCGCATATTGCCAGAATGTCGTCCTCGGTGATGACGACAAGCGCGGCGAAACTGTCCGAAAAGCCGGAGCGATAGACCACCACGTTGTTGCTCATGATGTTATCGACAACCGCGCCGATTGCGGACGTGACGCCCCGCGCCGTCTGTTGCGCGGCTTCGGCCTTGGCCTCGGCGATCTGCACCTTGACGGCGTTCGCGGCGACGTCGGCGACGGACGCAACGCCCTCGACGTTCAGTTTGCCGCGTTGATCCACCATCATCACCGTGTTCGTGGCGTCCGGGACGGCGGCGGCGGTCGCGCTTGCCGCTGCGCACAACAGGAAAAGGGCCAGTCGGTTCATCGTGTCAGTTCTCCGCGTTGAGGTTCACGTTCGTGGTCGCCTGATAGGTCAGCGATCCGTTGCGCATGACTGGCGTCCACCACACTTGCAAGGCTTCGTCCCAAATGCCGCCGAGCGACCGTTCCCGGATCGCGGCGTCGGTGTAGTTGTTCGCGGCGGTCACGGCGGCGGCGACTTGGTTCGACGTCCATGCGCGGCTGGCGGCGATGTTGAACGGGATGCCGACATACAAGCCGGGCGCCTCGTATTCCATGCTCGCGTCGCCGTCCGGGAGGAACGCCCATGAGTTGTCTATCTCCATCGGCACGTCGAACCAGCCCGGATACAGCACGTCGTCGAAGAACGTGATGCGCCACAAGCCGTTAGGTTTCATTGGCGTCTTTAGGAATGCCTTCTGCGCAGCGTTCATGGCGGCGTTGGAAACGACGTGGTAGTTGCCGGGGGCGGGCAAATCCCTTATTGCCTCCGCTATGCGGTTCGTCACCCACGGCTCGGATGCCATTTGCGCCGCGTCCGCCGCCATGAACAGGCAACAGGCGCATAGCAAGGTTTGCAAGGTGGCCTTTTTCATCTATTCACTCCCTCGTCTGCGAGGTTGATCGTAAGGTTGCCGTCCTCGTCCACCACGGCGATCAGTTTGTGGTAAAGCCCCGTCACGGGGTTGCGGATGTAGGTGTCCGCCGGGATGATTTCTGGCGGCACGGGCGATCCGTTCGCCGGGTTCTCGCGCACGATGAGCGTCCCCGTTCCCAACCACCGGGCGTTGCCGTTTTTGTCCGAGCCGAGGATGTGGTATTCGAGCACGTCTGCAACGTCCGGGAACAGGAACGGCGACAAGTAGGCGCGGAAGCTGCGCGGCGTCTGTCCTTCGACCTCGCTTGCCGCCGCCGTGAAGTTCGGGCGCGGCTTGTGCGTGTCCGGGTCTTCCGTCCGCCCGATCTGGACGGTGATCGTGTCAACGTCGTCGGGAATGTCGCCCTTGATGTTGAAAACCGCCGAGGACAACTTGCCGATGTTGCACGTCGCAAGCGGCGCGTTCAGCCTGTCCGGGCGTATCCAGATGTGATTTGTCTTCATGCTGTCGTGTTTCCCCTTCCTTAACTATAGCGCAATAGTCAAAAGTCATAAACACAGCCATCGCCGCACCGATCAGCGCAGCCTGTTGATGAACCCCGGCCACACCTGCACCGCCGCGTCCAGCGTCCGCGAGACGGAGGTCGCGTCTGGGTTGTGCTGGACCGAATCGAACTCGATGTAGACTTGGGTCGCGTAGTACGGGACGGGGAAGGACGCTGCGACGGCGGACCCCCGCGCCCATTTCTCGGTCGTTGTCAGCCCGGAGTCCCCGCCGTCCCACACGGGGTCGGGCGGCTTCGCCCCGGCGGAGCCCCAGTTCCCGCAGACGATACGGTAATCCGCGATGAACCCGCCAGCGAGGACGAAGCCGAAGGAAAGCTCGAACTCGAACCACCACGAATCCAGCGAGCCGGGGTGCTGGAACGAGTAGCCGAGCGACACCTCGATGTGCGACGGTTCGCCGGGCACCAGGAGCGCGGTCCACGTGTCGCTGTCGTATGAGTGGGAGGAGGATGAGCTTTCGGAGAACACGAGGCGCGACCCGCCGCGCTCGAGAACGGCGGAGCCGCCGTTCTCGAGCGTCTCCTTCCGCAGATACTTGAAGGGGTAGTCCGTGCCGTCGGCGATGGGCTTCCAGCAGGCGGGCATGAGGGCGGTGTCTCCGGAGTACTGGTAGGCGAGGACGGGGCGGTTGCGCTGCCTGTCCGTTTCGTATCCGAGCCTCGGCCTGTATTCCTGCGACGTCGCGTATGCCATTGCCATGCCCCCTAGTTAGTAGTTGTAGCTGACGAAGCTGATGTAGTCGGTGGCCCCAGACGTCATCGCGACGGCGATGCGGCCGTTCGCGCCGTCCCACGTGACGGAGGTTACGAGGGCTGGGTGCGGGACGGTGACGGTCTCCGAGGTGCCGTCGGAGTAGGAGATCTCCAGCTCCCAGTCGTTCGACCCTGCGGATATATCAGTTACGTATTTACAGGACGCATCGCTTGGGCCAGGGGCTGGTGCCTCGCCATTGTTGAAACCAATGGTCAAACCCTTTTTTTGATTCTTCTCGATTCTAACCCCGTCTTCTCCCGACATGCCCTCGACTGCTTCGGCCAGGGTGTTGAACGCCGTAACGATAGGTTGCGCGGCGAGTGCCTGTCCCGTGCGGAGGCGCGGTATACCCAAATCTCCCATTTTCCCTCTCCTAGCTGGACGTCGGTGTATACTGTGTGTATGTCTCGCGCGTCCGATGTATAGTCACACTTATGTCATATGCGCCGCAGGACAGGCGCGTGGGCGTAACGACCGCCTCGCATATCGTCGTATCCCGCGTTGACGTCATGAGCCTCGATTCGATCCTGGCGTTGCCGTCGGTGGTATCCGGACTGGTGGTGTCGAGTATGAGGTAGTATCCTACCGGGACGCTCCGCGTATACATCGCGACGAGCGCGTCAACGACGGACTGGATGTAGTCGGGGGCGATGAACAGGACGCGGAAGCTGCCGGAGTACGCCTTTGTGCATTTGTCGATGACGAAGAGCTTGTTGTCCATGCCCCCGCGCACAGAGAGCAGGGAGTGCGTTTCAGCGCACGTCTCCGGCTGATCCATAACGATATTGCAGGGACCGGACAAAGGCGGAGAAATGGTTGTTGACGGGTACGTACCGGACGTGTTAGTGACTGTGCCTAATAATCCTGTAAAGAAACTCATGATACCTCCTACGCTCTAGGTACAAGTGCCTCCGCGATCTTGTCGCGTATCTCTTCGGCGACTTTGAGTTGCTTCTTCGCCGCTTCGAGCTGTTTCTGTGCCTCAGTAAGTTCTTGCTTTCTCTTCTCGAACACTTCTGCGGCATTTAGAAGTTTCCTGTCGCGCACGGAGAGCCGTATGCCGCGATCCTGTTTCCGCATCACGCCTGCCAAATATCGCTCCATACGATCTGCCTGTTTCCCCGGATCGATAGCTTTCAGGAATTTCGGTATTTTCACGTCGCTATGCCGAAGAAATTCAAGACGCCTGTCTGAATCCCGTTTCTCGTTCCCGAATCCGGCTTTGATCAGTTCTTCCGCTCTCTGAACCCTGTCGGCTGCTGCTGACACATCGTCCGTTGCGCCTTTTACTGCCAAATTGGCATTTTTCCTTTGTTGTTTCCCTTCGTCTTCTAGCAGGGCCTTGATATCGGCATCGAGTTTTTTGTATTCATCGGTTTCAGCCTTCATTTCGGCTCTAGCCGAGGCCAGTGCTTCGGCTCTCGCTTTTTTGCTGTCTGCTCTTGATTGCGCCGCTCGCATATTTGATTCAAGCCGTTCGCGTTCATTAGTAACATGCGTAGTATGCACATCCGTCATCTTGTCTTCTGCTTTTTTCCCCTTATCTTCAGCTTTTATCCCCTTGTCTTCAGCCTTGTTGGGTTGCCAATCGGCGTACTGCCGCCTGAACTCGCTCAAGGCGGATTTCATCCCTTTGCCCGCATCCATCGTTCCTACTGCTGCCCCAAGTGCCGAGCTGATACGTGCAACGCTTGTGCCTAGAGCGTTAAATATTCTTGCAACGCGCGCGGCGGCGGCGGAGGCGGTCGCCGCCCACCGCTCAATCATGCCGCTTTCTGCCAATTCTCTAAGTTTATCAATGCAGTATTGCAAACCGCCCTTGGAGGATTCAAGAAATGCCGCCCCGAATTTTCTGACAGCATCGTCCCACCTTGAAGATAGCGCCCCAAGCAGGCCGTTTCCGGTAGATTCGGTTTCCTTCATTGCACCGGAAAATTTTCCTAGCTCTTTTTCCAATGCGGTCCAAACCTCTATGTTACCAGCCCCTGATTCCTGCATTTTCACAAGAGACTCCGCAACATTGGGCGTTATTATCCCCATGTTGCGAAGGGATATGGCTACGCGATTGATCGGCTGCCCGTCCCTGATTACGGCATACGCTTTTCCAATTTCGCGTCCTAGGGTCTCGATTGGTAAGCCCGTTGCCGCCGCCGCGTCACCCACTAATTGCAGAGACTGTTCAAACCCTAGCGCACAATCTGTCATGACCATCATACTTCGTGACGCGGCGGCGAACTGTTCGAGAGAAAAAGGGGGGGTGTCGCCCATGTGTTGCAGCATCTCCATGTGCTGCCTAGCCTCGGCCATATCTCCGATGAGCGTCTTGAACTGTACGGTCATCGTCTCGAAACTAAATGCGGCCTTTATCGTGGCAATTGCCGCCGCCCAGGAGCGTCGGATTGCACCGAGACTCATATTCCACGCCGCCTCTATATCAGCCCACCCTTGTCTGGTCGAGTTGCCGACGTCATCCATAGACTGTCTCACAGATCGCGCCAAATCCCGAACCTGTGCCTTTGTGGCGTTAATCCCGGCGGCGTTAAGAGCCGAGGTTATCGTAATTCGTATATCACGCTTTGCCATTCTCACACCTCTTTCTTTTCGTCTTGCAATCGTTTCTTTATTCCACCGAGGGTCGCTAGATAACTCGCGTAGGCGGCTGACGATTTCCGTGTCACGGGCAGTCCAGCGAGGACGTGCGAGGCGTATATCATTCGTCCAAGCCGCCTCGGTGTTTGCTCCATGATCTCACCAAACGAGATTCCCGGTAACGTTGCTACCGCTTCTGCCAAAAATTTTTCTAAAGCCTCCCTAACCTGTACTTCTTCGTCCGGGTCTGTGAATTTGGAATCTCTTGAAATTTGTGTCGGGTCTGGCAACACGCCATCCGAGACGAGGTAGTCAACGGCACGAAACACTTCGTCCCTCGTCGCCGCCAGCGACGAGATAAACGTGCCTAGTGCAACTTCTATTTCCACCTTCCCGGTCAATGCCGATAAATATATCCGGTCTCTCCCGTGCGCACACGCGAATGCAAACATCCAGTCTTCGACCGATATATCATCCGCCAATGTACGCGCATACGAAAACCAGTCGTAAGCAGCAAGTGTCGGCTCCCACAAGGTACACCCGCCGACAACGACGAACTTCGGCACAGTAAATGCGTTGGTCTCGCCGCTGTCAGATATGGCGAGGGCAACCGCATTGAGCCTAATTATATCAGTATCGGTCGGCGATAAACCTTCTGCCCGTAGATCTGCCAACGCATCCAGCGCAAGCTCTGATATCCCATTTGACATGCTATCTCCTAGTTTACTCGCCATCATTGATTTCGCCGTCGGGGTTCAGATACCGAACGGCCTCCGCCTGATACTCGATATAACTCGCATCGTTGCGTACAACATTCAGATCGTTAGAATAGAGGAATCCCTGCCCTAAACGTACCTCCAGCGTCTTGTCTGGGTCAATAAACGTGGCGGATACTGTAACACGGGCGTTGCAGACACCGCTGGCGACGGGGATTCCAGAAACTGTCGCCTCGGCAACGTTACAATCGAATTCGGTTTTTACAGATTTCATGTTCTCGCTTGTGTTGGCGAACGCTCCCGCTACATCCTGTGACCGTACCCTCGGCGTGAGCGTTCCGCAAAGTCTGTATGTACGCTGAGTTACTGCCGAGCTTTCGACTTCGGTGCCAGACAAGGTGACGGTTGGAGATTCTCCGGCACCCGTTTCGATTACTACGTTCGTCAGCATAAATTTTCTATTTATTCCACCGATCTCGCCGGTGTACACCGTGCCAAGAGCTAGATTGGCGAGGTTAACCTCACCTGTTACGACGTATGTGGATTTTGGGGCGTATGTACCGCCGTAGTTTTCTGCGGCTATAGTGTCGCCGTTGGAATCCTGCGCTGTTGCCAACTCGATATGATACCCCTCCTCCGAATTTTTTACCGTGAGGCCAGAAATTGATCCCCAGAAACTCACAGGGACAGAAAAACCATTTGCAGACATATTCGAGTAATCCTTTCTTCTTCAGATTGCGCGCCCCGTAATTGACGCAGCAAACGTGGTAGTCCATGAGCCGCCGTTCCCGTCGTCGGCGAAGTCCGGCGGATCTCCTTCACCGATCTGAAAGCCGTCAACCAATACGGTCGTGTCATCGTCCGGATTACTACCCAACTCGACGCAGTTGTCGCCACGCGCCAGATAGTCGAACGCGGCCCATAGGGCGTTGTAGTTCTCGACAAACAGGCTCCCGCCCTTGTCGTCGTCTATCGAAACAGAAAGTATAACTGTTGCCTTGAACGAATAAAGCGGCAAGGGTTCTACGTGTTGATCCGCAATGTGGACATTCACGGCTATGCAGCTAGACTTCGCTTGGTGCTTCTCGCCGGCAAGTGCCTCTAGCAAGAGAGACACAACGGACACCGTTGCGCCGCTTGCCTCTATCAGGGCTTTCAGTTTACGTGTTATGAATTCCATCGGGGTCATGTCAAAGTCCTTTGTCCACTTGTTTCTGAATTAAGCCGTTTATCTGGTTCGTGGCCTTCGCCATGGCCTCGGCAATCGCGGCGTCGCTCGTCGCGTCGCATATGTAGCCGAGACGGTTTACAAGCAACGCCTCGACGCGCGGATTGTCGCCCGTGATGACTTCCCGGATGTATCCCTCGGTCAGCCCGCTCTTTATCACCGCCGCCGGGTTCTTGTCCTCTGGATTGGCGCGGTTGAAAAGATGGGTCATGAACAAGCCCCACGACTTTCGCGCCAGTCCGTGTCGCTTGATCGCGCCGAATTTCTCTCTGGCGGCAGCAAGCGTATCGACGCCCTCGCGGTGCCTGACAAAAGTGAAACGTTGGCTCTGGTCGCGGCGGCGCACGATCCAGCGCGGCTGCGGCTTCTGGTTCTTCCCTTTCGGCGTGATGTATTTCGGGCCGTCGCCCTTGTAGCGCGTGACGGCTCTCGCGGGTATGCTCTCTTTCGCCTTTAGCGTCCGGCCCCGTACCTTCTGTATAAACGCGATGACGCCGCGCCGGACGGCTACACGTTGCGAATTGCCAAGGTCTGTGTGGTATCGTTTGATAGCCGCCTCAAAGTTCGCGACCGTTCCCTCTGGAATGTCCACGTTTATGTCAAGCATAGTCAGCCCCTTGTGCGGCATTTCAGGATGTACCAACCGCCGTGCCGCGTGACGGTGGAAACTTTGAGGGTGAGGGGGTGGCCGTCCGGGGCGACTTCGATTGTGTCGGACGGCTCCGGGGCGGACGTTTCCGGCCAGTCCGCGCCGCGTATCGCGACGAGGTAGGCTTCGGCGTAGGTGGGCGCAAGCGCGTCCGTGTAGTTGTCCGCCGTGCCGTTCTCCAGCAACAGGATGTCGAGCGGGTGCTGGATCGTCCGCGCCCTGCCGTTCTCTCGTCGCGTCCCCTTGTAAGCCGCCGGGCATATCTCAAACTCCGCCGAAAGCCCGACGGTGAACGTCGCGCCGACCGCGTCCTCTTTCAGCGAAACGACAACGCGGAGCGATTCGCCCAACTCCACCGCCGCGCCGCGTTCCAGCGTCGGGAAGTCCGCCGCGTTTGCGACGTACCGCGCCGCCTCTCCGGGCGCGGCGTCTGAAACGGCCTCCGCGATGTCCCGCGACGACGACTGCACGACTGGGCCGCTTTCCCATTCGCCGTGCCGCATGGTGCGGGCGGCTTCCGGGACGGCGGTCGCAATCGCGCCGAGGGCGTTGCGGAAATCTTCGCGGAGTGCCATTTACTCTTTCCCTTGTCTTTAGGGAGTGAATTGGGGTGCAAAACCCCCGGCGGCGAAGGACGATCAACTCCGCCGGGGGCTTGGGGGATTAGGCGTGAACGCCCGTCGCAAGCGCGAACGATTCCGGCCTCTTGATGAGGATGTCGCTGTCCTGCAACGCCACAAGGCGGAGCCCGCCGTTCGTGTCGTTCGCGTAGGGGTCGACGATGATGTCCGTGCCGCTCCAAAGGCAGACGGTCAGCTGCGTGAAGTCGCCAAAGAGCAGCTTCGCGGCGGGCATGAGGTTCGCCTCGACGAAATCGCGCCCGATGACCTTGTTCGTCGCCGTGTCAAGGAGACGGACGGATCCGCCGATTGCGCCGACGTTCTTCGGCGTCTGCGCCCCGTCGGTCAGCACCTCGTAGTCGCGGGTCTTCGCCAGTTTCGCCCAAACGCCCGCATTGCCGACAAACTTCATCGACGGCTTGTAGGAGTTCGCGGTCTTGGTCGCGGCGATAAGGTCGACGATCTTGTCGAACGTCGGCGCGTTGCTCCATGCCGTGCCAGTAAGCGCGGCGCAAAGGCCAGTGGGCTGGCCGCTCGTTCCCGTGCCCTGAAACGCGGCGGTCTCGATTCCGGCGGCGCAAGCGTACATGAGCCATTCCAGCACCTTGGCCTGAACAGTGACGGACGACTGCAGAAGCAGTTTCCGCGTAATGTCCACATACGCGCCGTAAGTGTGCGGCGTCGCCGTGATCTGCCCGAAGGTTGGGTTCTTCTTCGCGGCGTTGCCGCCCTCGGTGGAAATCCAGCCGCCCGTAATGCTGCCGCCCTTGGGGATCGAAATGTTCCCGACAAGCCCGGTAAGCACCTCCGCGCCCAACTGGTCGCGAAGGACAAGCATCAAGACAAGCGCGTCGATAAACTGCCCGGAAAGCAGCAGCGTCGCGATGAGGTTCTTGCCCGCGCCGCCAATGCCGGAGATTCCGCCCGCGCTGGTGTCCTGGTCGTAGGCCGGGGTGCCGAGCGTCAGTCCGCCGTCGGTGGAGTTCGCCGCCGCACGGTTGCCGACAAAATCGGGGAGGAGGATTCCCTGCACGGCGCGGCCAGTCTGCTTCGCCAGTTCGTCGGAAATCTCGCGCTCGAAACCGATGTCGATGGTCGAATACTTCGACTCGGCGACCTCGGCGTAGTAGCGCAGCACCTTGGCGAAGTCGTACTTCTGGCGAATCTTCGCCTTGTCGCCCTCGTCAATGGCGGCGCGGGATTCCTCGGCGGGCTTCGCGGGCTTCTTCGCCAACTCTGCGAGATACTTCTCGCGGCGGTTCAGGAGTTCCTCGCGGACTTCCTCGAAGGAACGCTCGGAGGTGAGTATGTCGGCGACTTCCTCGCCGGGAACATGAGCGGCGGCAGCGAGTTCTCTGATCTTCTGCCTCTGCTCGGCGGTGTACTTCATGGTCGTTTTCCTTTCTCCGACGGCGGGTATCGCCGCCGAGGTTGAGGTTTTTGGTTTCAGTTCTGCGCCAGCATTTCTGCCAACGCCCACCCCGGTATCCGCCGGGACGTTCACAAACGACGCCTCGTAGGGCGTCCAATTCGTCACGCGGAAAATCGGGAGCCCCGTTGCCGCGTCCACGCCGTCGCGCTTGTACTCGTGCACGATGTAGCCGACGGACATATTGCGCTTTATGCCGTCAAGGGCGTCAGCCTCAATGTCCCGCGCTTTCTGCGAATGGCCGAAACGGATCGTGCCGCAAATCTTGCCGTCCTTGACCTCCGGCTTGTCCATGATCCCGATCTGGTCGCCCCAATGGTCTTCCTGAATGACAAGCCCGTCGCGCATCCGGGTGTCGTCAATCTCGCCCGGCCCGTGACCGAGTACCTCTAACGCTTTCACCCACTCGCCGCTTTCGGGGTCTGCCATGTAGCGGGGGTATGGCGTCTCGGACGAAATCGAGCAACGCACGACGCGCTCGGTCTTCTTGTCCTTGCCCTCGCCAACTTCCCGCGTCTCGACGATCCACTCGGCGGCGCGGTAGTTGCGCTTGTCGCCTTTCGGGTCAGCTGCGCGGACGCGCCTGTCAATCGTTCTTGTCTTCATCGTTCTCCTTTCCCGTCTTGGGTGTATTCTCTACCTTTGGCGGTTCGGTCAAAATCCCAGCGTCGGCTTTTTTCTTCTTCAGCCGCTTCTGCTCGGCGAGGTTCTCTTCGTAGTCCGTGCCGTAATCGGCGGCGATCTGGGTGTCGGTCTTCCAACCGTGGGCGACTGCGACTGCGGCGGCGTTCACGTCCTTCATCGGATCAACCCACTCCCACGTCCGCCCGCGAAACTCATGCTCGACGAGCCGGGCGTAGTCGGCGGCGACGTATGGCGACGAGGCGCGGTATTTCAGGAACGACGCAAGCCACGCCCGAAACACGGGGGCCACGATCTGTTCGATCATCTGGGCTTGGAGCGTCCGCCAATGGTCGCGCTCGGCAAGCGTCCCGGCGCGGACGGACGAAAACGAAACGCCCGCCCAATCGTTCGCGAAACAGGCGTACTCAAGGCCGAGGCCGCTTGCCACGTCGCGGAGCATGGAGTTCTTGAAGTTGGTCAGTTCGCGGTTCGGGTGCGACGGCGTGACCGTCTTGTAGTCCCATCCCTGTTCGAGCATGATCTTCGTGCCGGGTTCGCTCGGCATGGTGAGCGCGGCGGATTGATCGTCGTCGTACTCGCCGATCTCGCCGCCCTGTCCGGCGGGCGCGGTATAGACGCCCGTCGTGTTTGATTCGTCGCGGGCGGCGACAAGTTCCGAGACGTTGTATTCGTCAAGCATCTTCAACTTGCAAAGCACGGCATGGCCGAGCGGGATTCCCCGCGTCTGTGTCTCGTCGTGTTGCGTGTAGAGGTGGAGAATGTTCGCGGCGGGTATGCGGACGACGGGCTTGCCGCCGATAAACGCCGCCGCCGGGTCTTCGCGGTCTGCGCGGAAATAGTAGGCGACGGGGCGCAATGTCCGGCGATCAACCTCTACACCGTTGCGGATAGCGGTCGCCGTGCCGTTGAGATTCATCGTCTCGTCCATCGCGTCCGGACGGATCACGCGGAGCGCAAAGCCGTAATCGTTCTGGGCGGCGCGGTCTATCAGGACAAACGCTTCGCCGTCCCGCGCCCAATTCGACGCGCAAAGTCGGCAAATTGCCGCGAACGACTTGCGGCCCGTCACGTCGGCCAGTTCCGGGTCGGTCGTCCATTTCCACCAATGGTAGGCCAGGAACGCCGCCGCTTTCGCGTCAACCTTCTCGACATTCGTCTCGCGTCCCGGCAAGGGCTTAAACTTGAAACCGTCACCGACGACGTTCGCGACGAATAGGTCAAGCCAGCGGAGGTAGTGTTCGCTGTTCTTCTCCATGTCCCGCGAACGCTGCCGGATCGTCGAAAGCGCGGCGGCGATCTCCGTGTTGGAAAAACCGCCGTCCCATTTCCACGGGGCCAAAGTCCGCGAAACCTGCGCCGCGCTGAATGAGCGAACGAGCCGCGTGTTGTGCGCGGGTTGTTCCGGCTTCGCCCTTGCCAGTCGTTTCAGGAAGTCGAACATTACACGAACCTCACTTTCATGAATTGCGGCCCGTTGGCTTTGGGCTGCTGGCCAGTCTCGTCCTCTTCGGCGCGTCTGCGCCAATAGGCAAGGATTGACAGGAGGTCGGCGTAGTCTTTGTAGGTGATCGAGAGTTCGCCGACGGTTATGGTCTTGTTCGGGTTGTTCCCGTAATTCTGGAGGGCCGTCTCTACTGCGGCGACGACCGCCCGGTATCTGGAAACAAGCGGGCGGATGTACACCGCGCCGGACGCAATCGCCTCCGTCCCGCTTGCCGTGGTCGCGTAGACGATCCAGCGCGTCGCGCCCGAAAAGCCCGCAAGCGTCTCGGCGGTGGCCGTCGCCGTCCATGTGCCGTCGCCGTTGTCTATCGCGGCAACGTCGGCGGTCTTCGCCCCGTCCGCAAGTTTGACGGTGACGGCGGTCGCGCCGTCCGGGGCCGTGAAAGTCCCGTTTAGCGTCTCGCCGTCGAACACGGCGCGGTCTGTAAATCGTCTCGCCATTGGTGAAGTTTCCTTTCTTCACCTTTGGCGCGGCGGTCAAATTTTCTTTCGCTTCGTTTCGCAACCGTCGTCATTTAGCGAAACAACGCGAAACGACGCGGAATTGAAATCGCGGCGGCGTTTCGGGCGTTCCTTGCGGTTGCGGTATTCGTCGGGCAAGATGTCGCGGGTGTCGTATTCCATCTCTGATTCCTTACTTGTAGTCACAAAAGCGGCAAGCCTTTCTAATCCATGCACGATTGCACCAACGCGCAAGGCGACGCAACTCTGGCGCGACTTCCGTCGTGTAATGCTCAAAGTCACGGTAAGGCATGACAAACGGAATGGCCCGGCGGTCTGCCGCCATTAGGCCATAAATCCGATCAAGCGCGGACGCAATGCCGTCGGCCTTTGAAAGCACATAACAAAACACGTCGCCACGGTAGCCGAATTTCCGCAAAAGCGAAATGGCGCGGACGCAATGCGGCAACATGGCGTCCGTGTCGCACGAAATCCGCGCATATTTCAGATAAGGCACGGTCGCCATCATCCGCGCCGTTTCTTCGTTGTACAATCTGGCGTCTGTCGCTTGGTTAAAGTCAACTCGGATTTTCAGCCGTTGCATTTTTTCGATCTGTTGGCGGCAATAGTCAGGCGGAGCGGCAAGGAAGTTATTGTCCATCAGAATTGCCGTCCGCCGAAATCCTGTATTTGTCCGGCAAATGTCCTCAATGTCGGCGACGACGCGAAGCCCGCCCTCCTTTCGCGGCACGACACACCACGGGCATTTGTTCGGGCATCCTCTTGTTAGAAATCCATAAGCCGCGTCAAACTGTGGATAAATTGAATAGTCCGGCGGCGTCTCGTCTATGTCTTGCGGTAGTCGGCTTGCGGCATTGTACCCCGTGCCGCCTTTGATCGCGTCCGGCGGCAAATACGGATCGTCCGGCGTGAAGGTGAAAATCTTAGAGGCATAAATTCGGTCATATTTCGCAAGCGGGGCAAACCATTCTACGGTGTCACCATGTGCCTTGTGCCATGCCGATATTCGCATTAGCGCAAGGTTCGGGAATTTCATCCCGTCAACACTATGGATGGCAACGCGCATGGTCAGTAAAGTCTCCCGCCGATTGCGATGCGGTGCTTCTTCTTCGCCCTCGGCTGCTGCGGTGGCCAGTTCCCGTTTTCATCCTTCAGGACGGAAGCGGCCCCGGCTTCCGTGATCGGTGGCTCTTCATTCTTCGCGCCGACGATCTTGCCGCCGATTGCGAGGCGCGATTTCTTCTTGGTTGGCATGGTTTCTCCTTCCCCGGTCAAACCTTCCGCGCCCGCAAGCGCGTAGCACATGGCAAGGCAGTCGCCGAAATCGTGCGGGTTCTTCGTCTGCCACTTGTAGGCGTACCGCTCCTTGCCGTCCACGGTCGACTTCACCTTGGTCTTCGCCTTGAGTTTCTCGTTCGCCACTTGTACGGCGAAGCGGTAGTGGTTGGCGTTGCCGTCGAACAGGGAAAGCCCGCCGTCCGCGCCCGGCTCCGCTCCCCACGCCCTGTGCATATTCTCCTTGTACTCGTCGGCGTTCCACGCAAGCCAACGCCGCCCCTGCGGGTCACGGCACAAGATGGTCGCGTTCTTCTCGCTGCGGATTCGGCTGCGGACGTTCGGGTTCCAGTTCTGCCCGGCTCGGCCCAACATGGCGACGGCCTCGATCCCAAACTCGGCGGCGACGGTCGGAACGAAAGCGGTCACGGTGTTGAATTGCCGCCCGCCCGCGTCTATGCCCCACTTGTCGATGTGGATTCCCTGCGCCATGATCTCGCGGGCGTGTGCTTTCAGGGCGGCGAAGAGCCGGGCGTTAAACTCGGTGTCGTTCAAATTCTCCGGGATTCTGATTCTGGTGACGTGGTAGGACGTGACAAGCGCGGTCAGCCGTATGTCGAAGGCCGTGATTGCCGTGGTTATCGCATAGCCGGGGTTGATGTCTGTTGCGGCGGCGGTGAAGACGGTCGCGGGCGGTATGGTCTTCGGCGGGACGCCGCGCCTGACGCGGGAGAGGATGTGCCGCGCGGACAACTCGAACGCGAACGCATTGCGCGGCGGCTGCATCTGGTATTCGCTCATAAACGTCGCCTCGCCGTCGCGGAACAGAATGTTCATGGCGTGTTGGATTCCGCTGATCTCGGTCGCCGGGTCGAAGTTTCGCGGATTCAGGACGGACGCGCCGGCGTCCATCTCCTTGCGGTACTTCCGATAAAAGCGGTTCGCGGCGATATGCGGCAAGCGGTCGGCGGCTTTCTCGGCTTGGAATATGTCCCAATACTCGGCCCAAAGGTCGCGGACGCCCTTGCGCTCTTCGGCGGTCGCCTCCGGGTTGTGGCACTTCGGCCAGGCCGTCACCATCTTGTAGGTCTTCGTCTTCCAGCCGGGATCAGCTGCGAACGTCTCTGAAAGGTCGTCGGCTTCAATCGGCGTCGAGGTCATTATTGCCGCGATCTTCTTCCTGTGCCCGGCAAGCCCCATGAAGGTCTTTTTGATCTTCGCGGCCATTTTGCCGACCTGTCCTTCGCTCTGCGCCTTGTCGTCGTTCTGGAGGTCGTCGAAAATCAGGAAGTCCGGGCGGAGGATGCCTTTCGCCTTTCCACGCGCCCCCGCGTTGAAGCCGATTGCGTCAAGTATCACGCCGGACGACGGGAAGGGTCGCCCCGTCCGTGGATCGGCGACGGACGGAAACACGATGCGGTCGGCGGCTTTGCGCGGGTTCGTCAGCTTGCCGTGGTACTTCTGGGTTTTCGCCCGCTGGTATGCCCCGGCAAGTTTCAGGAACGGCAGGGCGATTTCGGGGAAATCATGAATGAACGCGGGGCCGGAAGTGACGGCGGCGAAAATATCCTCGATGATGTTGGCCGCGTTGCCGTCGTTTGCGCCGACCACCACTTCGTACCGTCTGCGCCCGGTCGCGGCAACCCACAACGCCGCGCCCTTGGTGTATGCGGTCTTGCCGTGGCCTCTGGCAACTCGGATGTGGTAGGGGATAGAAGCGTCGCCGATTGCCTGTTCCATGTCGCGAACAATCGGCTGCATGGACGGCGGCGGCGGGATTTCCAGAAACGCGCCCGTGCCGGGGTCGTCGCTGGTGCAATACGTGCGGAGAAAATACAGGAAGTCCCGCTCGGCCCGGCGGCGGCGTTTCCAGTCAATGCCAGCAAGCGCGGCGTCAAGGTCGGCGGCAATGTCCTGATATTTCGCAACATGGTCGGCGGCGCGTTCCACGCCAGTTTTCGCGTCGGCGGTCGTGTAGGTGATCTCAAAGTCCGCCTCGGTAGGGTTCAACCGCTCATTGATGCCCAAAACAAGGCACACAACCTCGGTCGCGCCGTGATCGGTCAAAAACCGCCTAAAAAATCCCAACGTCCGCCCGGTGGTTGCAACGTCGTCCACGAAAAGGACGCGCTGCCCGCCTATGTCGCGGCGAAGTTCAAGGGTCGCCGCCTCGCCGTCGAAGTCTATCTCGGCTTTGTGGTTGTACTTGCGGCTCTTTACTTCCGCCGTCCGCACAAGGTCGCCGCCGAGTAGTTTCTGGAGTTGCGTCTCGGCTTGCGTGTGGCCGGGGCAAGCCAAAATCACGCCGCAGCCGAAATGAGCGGCAACGCCCCGGATCATCGCGCCGAAAAGGTCGGCATTTCGCCCTTGCCGTTTGAATCTGTACACCAACTCGGCGTCCCGCGCCTGTTGGTAATGGCCGGAAGCGCGTGAGCCAAACATGGAAACATAGCGAAAAAAGCCATAAAAGCCGCTATGTTTCAATAATCTGCACTTGTTTTCCATTTTTTCGCGCTTCTCGTATCGTGTACGCCGTTCCTCGGCTCTTGCCGTCCCAAAAAGCGACAAGTCGGTCGCAAGCGGCGACAATCTGCCGATTGCGGATTAGCGGTGCGCCGCGCCCAAATCGCGCATAATCCGGCAAAAACTCGATCACGGCAAGCCCTCGCCGCCGCGCTTCCGCCGCTGCAAGCGTGTCCGCGCCCCGCGCTCCGCCCGAAACAATCACGTCCCCGGCTTGCGCCGCTATTGCATCGAAGTCAATCTCTGCAACCGTTCTGCTTCCGATAACTGCTATTTTCATGGCGTACAGTGGTTTTTTCCGTTAGGCGAAAAATGCGCAAGACCTCGGCCTATGGGCGCGGATCGGCCTCGGCTGACAGTACCTTGACGGGGGGCAAGCCGCCCCAAACGACGCGTGAGCCGCCCACAATCGCTTGTGGCGCGTCCGTGCGCTCTGGGGGTGTCGGCGTATGGGTGGCCGCTCCTCGCGCTCACAAGGGCTTGTGGGCGCGTCCAGCGCGTTTGGCAAGTTATCAACATATCAACAACCCTCCAACTGGTCGAAAAAGGTCAACTGACAATCCGGGCGCGGCGTCGCGATACGTCCGCCCTTGCCGTGTCCCAGTCCGCCGTTGGCAATGGCCCGGAATATGGGGCGGGACTTGAAGAGGGCTTTTATCCGGGCGAAAGCCGTCTGCTTCGTCAGGCCGTGGGCTTCGGCGTACCCGATCATCGTGCCGCCGTTCAACAGGTGGGCGACGATCTCAAACTCCGGGCGGGTCAAGGACTGGAACACTTCGGCAACCTTGGCAAGCCGGGCGACGTGTTCGTATGGCAGGGCGGCAACGCAAGCCAACAGGGTGGTCAGCGCGTCGTTCGTCCGCGTTTCGACGTCCGGCTCTTGCCGTGATTCGTCAATCGCTCCGGGGTCGAACGTGTAGGATGTGCGGTGGTTTGGGGCAACCTTGGCAACGCGGTCAACCGTGCCGTCGTGGATGGCGTCAAGAGAAACACTACCGTCCCCGGCGATTTCTTCACCGAGGCGGCATTTCGAGCAGATTTTACGCAACCGCGCCTGTTCGTCCGCAAGTCGCGCAATCTCGCGGTTATGTTTACATTTCGTGCAAGTCATGTCAAGGCAAAGTTGGCGGACGGGTCAAACGGTCTAAAACTCCCACTCGGCGACGATCTTGGCGGACAAATCGGCCTTGGTGAAGTGCTTTTTCGTGCGAACGGCGACGTAGTGGCGGGCAAGGTCGGCAATCCAACGCGCCGCCGTCCGTTCGTCATTCAGGAAAAACACGGGGACGCCGTAGGTGGCGAAAACGGACAGGGCAAAGCCCCACAACGCGCCGTGGGCGTCAAGGCCGCAATGGTGGCGGAAGTTCAGCACGTCTTCGGGCGTGGCGGTCACGATCACGGTGGCGCAGTCGAAGTGCCTCATGCGCTCCAGTTCGCGGTTGAACCGCTTTTTCGGTTTCTCGCTGTGGGCTTCGTACCCGCCCATCATAGTTCCGGCGAAGTCCTCCAGCGTCTTCCGTTCGACGGTGAAGCAGTTTTCCCAGCCCTTGATTGAATAGTCCCCGGTGTGGAGCGTCCCGTTCTCGACGGCGACGGTTTCCGGCCAATCGGTCAGCGGGGTCTGTTCGCGGGTGTCCTCGATGATGGTCAGCGGCGGCTTTTTCTGTTTCGGTTTCCGTGGCATGGTTCACCTCGTTTCAATGTGTCCTCCCAAAAATCCTCCCAAACTCCCAAAAGGGGGAAGTAAGGGGGTGGGGCAACCTCCCAAAAAACCTCACAAGGGACAAAAACCCCTTTAGGGGGTTTTTTCCCTTGGGAGTTGGGAGGTTTTGCCCCCTAATGTCCCAAACTTGGGAGGTTCTTTGGGAGGTTCTGTTTTGGGAGGTTGTTTTCATGTCAGAACAACTCCTCCTGTTCGGGGTTCAAGTTGTCGGGATTTTCGACAACTTCAGCGGCTTCGGCGGCGACGTAATACGCGCCCTTGCCGCTCCCGGTTTCGCGTAGGTTGAAACGTGAAGGGTCGGCGGCGATGAGGTTGTACGCGGCCTCGTTCGTGGAGCGGTTGCCGCCCGTCTGTTTCTTCGTCAGTTTCGCAACCCAATCGCGCTGGCCGCGTGTCGCGTTCGCCGGGCGGGCGGTCGGCGTCCATGCCGTTCGGATCAGTTCGGCGATAATCTGGGCGGTGCGCTCAATCGGCGGCGGCTGGTTCGTCTTGACGGTCGCGGCGGTGTTCGCGCTCTTTTTGAGTTCGGCAAACTGTACCTCGTCAGGCTCAACCCAAAAAATCATGCCTTTGTCGGTGTATTCCGGGAGGCGGTTCGCGTAGCAGACCGTTTTCTTGGTCGTCGGCTTGCCGTCGGGGTCACGCCATGCCAGTTTGTCGCCGTGCTTGGCGGCGATAAGGTCGAAGACGCCGGGCAACTTGCCGCCGTTCCACGGGGTCAGCACAAGGGCGGAGCGGATGTAGTTCGTAAATTCGCCCGATCCGCTGCCGAGGTAGGCTTTGAAAACCTCGCCTTGGTTCAGCGCGTCTTTGTTCGGCTTCCCGGTGTGGTGAATGATGATGCAGCCGCATTTCGTCTCGTCGGCCTTTATGAGCGGGTCTATGCCGTGCCGCAGAAACGCGGTCATGGCGTTGCCGTCGTTCAGGTCGCCTCCGAAAAAGGCGAAAAGCGGATTTATTATCAGCAGGTCGAAGTGGTGCTTTTCCTGTTTCCGGCGCAAATGCTCGACAAACCGCGCCCCCGTCGATCCGTCAAGGGCGCAGAATGTCACGCGGCTCTCGGCTTCCTGTATCTGTTCGGGCGTCCAGTCCAGTTCGGCGGCAAGGCCGATGCGTATGCGGTCGCGGAAGTTCGCAACGTCGTACTCGTCGTCCTCGCTCTGGAAAATGCCGATTTTCAGCGGGCGGAGCGGCCTCACGCCGAGGCACTCTTGCCCGCCCGCCCAAACGGTCGCCGCTTGCATGGAAAACGACGACTTCCCAACGCCGGACGTGGAAACAATCGCGCCGCAAGCCCCGCGCCGTAGCCAGCGGTTCTGAAACAGGCAGTCGGGGTCGTCCTTGTCGGGGCCGGGCGTCTCGAACGTGTCAAGGGTTCGGTCGGATTCGGCAAGGCGTCGCCGATAATCGGCGACAATGGCGGCGAGGTGTTCGTCAATGTAGGGCGTGGCAAGGTCGGCAAGCGGTCTGCCGCCCAAATGCCCGTCGAACACGTCCGCGCCGTGCTGCCGGAAAACGTCGAAGTTGTCTCGCGCTTCCGGGTCTGAAAACATTTTCAGCGGGTCGAATTTCGCCGCCTTTACGGCCTTCTTCGCGGCCTTGGCCGTCTCTGGGGCAATCATGGATGCCAGCACGATCATTTCGCGGTCGTGGGCGGTCTGTGGCGTGTGTTTTTCGTCGCTCATGGTTCAACTTTCAGAAGAGTTCAAGTTCGCGCCGTGCAAGGTCGGCGTCAAGGTATAGAAGGGTCTGCCGCTTGCCCTTGTCGGCGCGGTAGGCCCCGGCGAGGCGCGTGTGTATGGCGGGGTTCATCGTCGGCGCAAGGTCTATCCGTTCCTCCGGATTGTCCGAAGACGCAAACAGGCGCACAAGCGCGGCCATTTCGCCGCGCCACTTCTCCACGTCCGCCTCCGTCCGATCCTCGCGCAGGGCGCGTGTCGGCGGGAGGGTTTTCAGGCGGCGGTCGTGCGCTTCGTGTATCAGCACCACGGCGTGGATGGACTTGCCGCCGGAATAGCAAAGCGAAACAACGCGCCCCGGCTTCCGGCGAATGAGCGCGGCGAAGAGGGCGCATTGGTCGGCAAGCGGCATGGCGTCAAACTCCAGAAGGGCGAACGGAAACGCCGCAACCGTTTCGGCGCAATCGAACGACGGGAGGCCGTCTTTCGTCTGTCCCTCTTTCCCGGTCAGCGGATTCAGGGAAACGTGGGTTGGTATGTCGGCAAGCCCGGCGCGGATCGTCTCGGCAAGGGCGCAAGGCGTGACAATCCCGCCACGCTTTCCTGTCGCGCCGATTGTACCCGCCCATGCCGTGAAACGCCAGTCCGCGCCGAGCGCGTTCAAGTGCGCCGCCGCCTGTTCCGCCGGGGCGGACGGGATCGCGGTCGGGGACATTTCGCGGAGTGTCTTGGAAGTCGCGCCGCGCCCCTCGATCACAAGCCGCGCAACCGTGCCGCGAATGTTCGGCGGCAGGGCGCGTCGCTCCTTTTCGCGCTTCTCGGCGGCGGTCGGCTCTTTCGGTGCTTTCCAGATTCGGTCATAAGCTGCGGCCTGTGTGGTTCGGTTCTTCTCCGCCCAATCCTTCACGCCGCCGAGTTCGACTGTCCGGGCCGCGTGTTCGACGGCGCGGCGGACGGCGGACGGGTTCGGCTTCTTGTCGCCGGGCGCGTTCGCCATTATGTCGGCGTAAAGTTCCTCTGGCGGGATTCCGGCGCGGCGTCCGTACAGGGCGACGGCTGCAAGGTTCGCGTCCCGCGTCCCCGGCACAAGGGCGGCAAGCGCGGCCTCGTATTTCCGCCGCTGTTGGCTCTGGAAGTCGGCGTCGGTCATGGCTCGTCGCGGCAGATTAGCGGAATGTAAACGACGGGCGCGAGGTAGATTTTCAGGCGGTAGAAAATGGCGACGGCCAGTTCATTCCGCGCCCCTTCGGAGTTCTGCCAACCGTCCAGAAGATAGATGGCGTCGCACGTTTCAAGGGCGTGAATTTCCGCAGCCATTACCGCCGCCAGAAGCGCGGGGTCGGCGTTTATCTGTTCGGGCGTTCCATAGCCCGCGCCGATCTCGACGGGGTTCTCGACTTCCCAACCGACGGCCATGTGCGCCTGTGCGTACTGATCGAATTTCGGATAATTGAAGTCCGGCAAGCCGCGCATTGGCCCGGCTATGTAGATTTTCGGCTTTCTCATTCCTGTGCCTCTTTGATTTTCTGGCGGAGTGCTTTGTTGGCTCTTGTCAGTTTGTCGATCTTCTCGTTCGCGTCGATGAGGGCGAGTTTCATTTCGGGGAAGTCCTGAATATATCGGCATAACCTTTCCGCTTCTTGGGCGTCAGCCGTTGCGAATGTACCCATCCCTTGTGTGCCTCTGATTTCAACGATAAAACAAAACGCGGGGTAGTTGTTGCCCGACATATTGATTACACTTTGTACTGTTTGTGCGGTCATAGTTTTAACCTTTCATGTTGTAAAGTTCGGCCTCTGTCTTTAGCGCAATCGCCAGATAGGGCGACGGCCCCCAGACTTTGGCGGTTGACTTTAGGAAGATTTGTGAATCATCCTCCATGTACATCAACAGCGTCAGCACGTCGAGGAGTGCTTTCTCCAGATTGTCAAGGTCTGGGCGGCTGGTGTGGGGCACTTCGCGCCCGGTCTTCGTCACGCCCTTCAGTTCGCTTTTCCTGTACGGAAAGCACCACCGCGCCTGAAAGTACACCGGGCCGCGTAGCGGCTCGGCGGGCGCGTGTGGCGCAAGCAACGCGGCCAGAAAGTCCTCGGCGTCGCGCACCTTCGCCTTGGTGAAAAAGTGGGCGCGTCCGTTGTGGACGAAAACGCCCTTTTGTTGGGCGGTCGCCGTCGGCGGCACGATGTCAAGTTTCACGCGGATCATTTCGCACCTCTTGCCATTCAAGGACTTCCCTTTTCAACACGACGACCTCGACGTTTCGGAATGTCCGTTTAATCCGTCGGGCCGATTTCTTCGCTTCTTTTACGTCGTGGTAAATCTGCTGAAACGGAATGAATACCCCAACCCGCGTTTTTTGAGCGCAACAAAACTCAATCATGCCGCACCGCCTTTCGCTTCCATCCGTTCTATGTAGTGAACGGCGTCGGTGAGCGTGTCGCATTCCGTCACGCTCGTCAGCCTGTCGTCGTTCTTGGAAACGTGCCAACGGACATGGCCGACGATCCTGTTGTAGCCGTAGCAAGTTATAACGTACCTCCCGTCGAAGTAGTACCGTCCCGCTTCGATCTTCACCAACTTCGGGTGTGTGAATTTGCCGCCCCTCATGCCTTGCCGCCTTTCTTCTCTGGGACGATCCAAACCTCGAACGTCTCGCCGACCGCCTGTTTGTAATACTCGACTTTCTGCGGCGGGTATGCCTTGCGGATCGTCGTGAACGGGATCCCCTTTTCGCCGTCGAATATCAGGCGGAGATACTTGCCTGGCTTTAGCGGGTAGCGTTTCTTTTCGTAGAAGGTCTGCCCATACTCAAAGAATGTGTCGTAATATGTTGTATCATATTCGAGCAATTCGTCGGGCGTGTTCCTGTTGATCTCTATCGGACGGACGGCCAGAAGTTCCGCCCGGTACTGCCCGTGAAGTTTCGGGTAATCGTGTGAAAAAATAAGAGGCTTCGTGCATGAGTGTGGGTCGGCTCATGCCATGACGTGATGCTTTAAACGGCCATACGCCACCTTCCTGCGGGTGTAGGTGCGTTGTGAACAGGCGGCCGTCATGCCGCCTGTTTGCAACGCACAACTTTTTCATGTGCGGCATGGGTTGTGAACAGCCGCACGGCCGGCCAGCGCGCTTGCGACGCTGGCTGGCCGGCCGGGCGGCTGTTTGCAACCCGCCATGGACAAAAACTTGCAGGCTGAGGCCACGTTCCCCCTTGACAAAAGTCATCCGAGGTTCCATTCTGTGCTTTTACACCACAACAAAAAGGAACACCCGGATG
>JAGCVN010000080.1 GCA_017962315.1 Kiritimatiellia bacterium | reverse complement strand
TTCATCTACTCCTTTCGCTTGCCGCCGCGGGGCGCGCTCCGCCCGTCGCCAGCCATCGCCGCCATCGCGCTCAAGGCGCAACCTAACAGAAAAACGTGCCCTGCCTCAATGGGAATCTTTGTGAGTCAGGACATACAGTTCACCGTTCCTTGGGAACACGGCGGTAGCGGTAGTTGGAGAACGACGTGTTCTTGAAGAGCTTCCACACGGGCAGCACGTCGCCGTTGGGCTGGATGCGGTCACGCATCCGGGACATGTCCGTTGACTCGTCTAGCGGAGCGGAATAGACCTCATTCCCGTCGACGGATATTGACAGCTTTCCATCTGTGGTCTTCAATGAGAAGGCATGGGAGTCTTTGACCTGGAGATTTCCGGTGGAGACGTTGATCATGGGGAACGATCCGATCTCAAGGGAGGCCTTGTCCGCATCCTTTTTTGCGTCTTCTTCGTTTTCCCGCGTGTACGCCTGCACAAAGTAGTGGTCGCCTTTCTCGTCCCGACAGAAACCGATGTACGGGAACGCCCACGAGGAATTTTCGGCGCAAAAACCGGAGAATACCCTTGCAAGTCCCCATCCGACGTTCCAGACCCGCTGCTTCGCGTCCTTCTTCTCGAAATGCACAGTCGCCTCTATCTCCACGCCGATCCCAGGAATCGGGGACTGGACGCGGTAGTATCCCTTTCTGTCGCCGCGCAGCCTCGCTTTGCCGTCCGTGTCGGTGCCGGTGATGCCCCACCAGTGGTTCGCCTCGCCGCCGGCCCTTGACGGCATGATGTCAATCCATCCGCCGACCTTTTCCTGCGCAAACCTGCGCTCGGCGAAGAACCGGCCGGACGCAAGGTACTTCTCCGCCGAACTCGGGTTCCTGATCTGCTCGAGTTCCGCGTACATCTTGAACGCCTCGTCGTGGCGACCTGCGGCGGCGGCCTCTTCGGCCTTCAGGAAATCCTCCGCCCGCGCGCTGTTGGAAAGCACCTCGAACACGTGCCGCAGATAGATGCCGTCAAGGGCGGGCGAATCCACCCTCCGAAGCCATTGCGCGGAGCGGTACTGGCGCAGGGGCGACCGGATGGATTTCCAGTAACGGCGCACGCTCGCCCAGTCGCCGCGCTGCATCGCAAGCGACATTCCCATGCCGCGGAACACGTCCGCCGACGGCATGAACTCCGTCTCAGGCGCGGCGGCGTATGCGTCGAACATCGCATAGAGGGCCTTTGCCATGTCGGGGGTGATGATCTTCTCCACCACACCCTTCTGCGTCATGCCGTCGGCCTCCGCCGTAAACAGCTTGTCCAAAGCGGTGGCGGCGCCCCTGTACGAGAACGTAGAACGGACGTCCACGTTGGTGGCACACTCCATCACGAAGTCGCGGAGGAACTCCGTGGAACCACCCCAGCGCGACGTCTGGAAATGCAGGCACCGCTCAATCGTCTCCGCGCTGCAGTCCAGCGAATTCGAGACGGACGTCATGGCCCATGAAAGCGAATCGCCGCCGACCGCACAGGAACGTCCGGCAAGACTGGAGAGCATCATCGCCGCGCGAGGCTCCTCCGGACGCAGCCTCACCGCCGCCAGGAGGTTCGACGCCGCCATGGCGTTGTAGTCGCCCCAGGCCTTCCAACCTTCCTCGGTCACGCTGCTCGCCCATCCTGAACCGCGTGCGTCGAATGCCTTGTCCATGTAGTCCTGCGCCGTCTGGCACAGCGTCAGGTATTCGTCGCCAAACGCCTTCAATGCGCCTGGCGGCAAACGCTGGATATCGGCAAAGCGCTCAAGGATGCGCCGGTCGGCCGACTTGTAGATGCCGACGACCAGCCCAAACGCCTTTTCGTACTCCACCCGCGCATCCTCGAGCGGCTTCCTTGGCTCGTCCTTTTTCCTCTTGATGTGGTAGGCTGCGCTCTTGAAGGCATACGCGCGAAGCACGAATCCCAAGACCGGCTCGCGTTTGAAGTCGTGCTTTGCAACCGCGTCCCTGAACACCCCGTTCCCCTGCCAGTACTTGGGGTCTGCCTCCAGGCCGATGTAATGGACGATCGCGACGGCGGCGTCACGGCACTTCGCCCGCCAAAGGGCACTCGCCTCAGCGCACTCCGTTCCCGTAGGGAACTCGTCGCGGCCTGTCGCCAGATAACGTGCAAGGGCGCGGCGGACGTCCTTTACGCGCTTCGCGTCCTTCTCAGACATCCCGGCAGGCGGCACAAACGTATCGACGAAATGCCGCACATAGAACGGCATGGCGACATTCGTCCAGTAGTCGGTCTCAAGCTTCGCGTCCTCCGGGCGCGGCAACCGGAACTTCGGGTGCATACGCGCCGCCTCCACCATCTTATCGCCGTCGTCATCGTCTGCGTCGTCGTCCTTGTCTTCCCTGCCGTCCTTGTCATCGTCCGCCTTCGCGCCGCTCGCCTTCTTCGCCTTGTCGGCGAGGTAGGCTTCCCGCATGGCCTTGAGTTGGTTGAAACGCTCTTCCTGTCCATCAATCAGCTCGGTCTTTTTCTTCTCCATGTGCGCGGGCACCTGCATCGCGCGCGCTTCGACGAATGCCTTTTCGTAAAGCGGTATGTATTTTCCGGCGATGCGTTCAAACATGATCTTGTAAAGGAAGTCAGACATCTCCTTTTCGAGTTTGCGCTTCTCCTTCTTCGACAGTTTCCCATCCGGTTTCGGGAACTTTGCCTTGACCTCATCTATCGCGCCCTCCATTTCCTTCTGCATGTTCTCGTCATGGCGGTTGAGGACGGCTTCTATGGGCTTGATGTACTTCTCAACGTCCGGTGCCTCGCGTATTGTCGTGGCAAGCGTTTCGAGATATTTCACAGGTCCGCCCTCTTCATAGCCGAGTTTGGTGATCTTCTTGCCATCGCCGTCAAGGACAAGCACGGTCGGGAATCCCTTGACTTTGTACTCCTCCGTGAGCCTCTCGTTGTTCATCCTGCCATGTTTGGATAGGAGGCTCTCGTTCTTCGGATTGTCGATGTACACAAGTTCGTACGTGTTCGTCGCCACCTTTCGGAACACCTCGGTCGAAAGGACTTCCTTTTCAAGCGCCTTGCACCAGTGGCACCAGTCGCTTCCGCTGAACACCACGACGACATGCCGCCTGTTCCTCTTGGCACGCTTGAGCGCCGCGCCAAGATTGTCGGTGAAACCTTCTGGCGTAGATGTCGCCGCGCCGGGGCGGTCAGACGAGTCTTCGCCCGCCTTCGCGACGGTGATCTTCGTTCCGAGCCCTTGGATCAGTCCGTCGGCTACCACCTTGGCCTTGAAGGGATCGCCCTTGAAGAGCAGCGTGGCCTTCTTGGACGCCGTGTTGACAATTTTTGAACCGATGTAGTCGTCACAGGCAATGTCCTTTACGGTCAGCCGGTGTCCGTTGAGGTCAAGGACGGTTCCGCCGTTGAGGATGAGCGCTCCGCGATCCGACCAGTCCGCGTCCGCGTCGAGCCTGACATTGTTCGTACCCTTCCCCTGCGGGAAGTTCGCGGCGTTGAACGCCATCGCCGCCCCACCGTTCACGGAAACGGCGAAAGGCACGGGGCCGACGTTCCCGCCGTAGTCCTTGTTCGAGCCGTAGTTGCCGAAGGTGTCTCCCGCAATGATTGTGAAGCGGTGCCAGCCCTCCGTCACCTTCACGGTCGATTTCGCCTCGCCATTGTAGGAGTTGTTGTACAACACGTTCCTGTTGTCGATGTAGAGGGCGAAGTAGTCGTCGAACTTCTGACTGATGTTCCAGACGCCCGCCTTGTCCGCCGACACCTGGAACCAGCCGTCGAAGCGCAACTGCGAATGTTTCAGGTTCTCCCCCTGCCAACTTGAGTTGGAGCCGTTGAGGTTAGCGATGTCGCCCGCCCCCTGTGCGACGTAGCCGGGAAGCGATATGGACATCCACGAATTGTCGTTCATGCCTTTGCGGTCGGCGTCATACGAGATTCTGCCCCACTGCGTCGCGGGATGCGCAACCGGGCCGACCGCGTGGCCGCCGCCAAGCTTCACGGGGCCGGCGTCAAGCCTGTTCCCGACGGGATGGAATATCGTCTTGCTCACGGCATCGTAGACGCCCGCCACGCCGTTCTTCACGCATGGCCTGTAGTCGCGCACAAGCACGTAATTCGCCGCGTCCTCGCCTTTCGTCTGCCATATCCTGCAGTGGTAGAGACGCCCCAGGTGGTTATCCGTCGCCCGGTCACCCGAAGATTCCTTGCAATGGTCTGCAAAAAGATACATGGACACGCCGGTGTCGATAATCCCCTCCGTTCCGCCCCACGAGACGGAACCGGTCTCCACCACACCGTTCCATCTTGTGCATCGGCCAGAGATCGTTCCGTCTGGGGCGATTTCGGATTCCACAAGGAAGTTGCCGCCGTATGGAACGTAGGCGTAACTGTCCTCCTTGAATTTCGTTCCGTACTGGAACCTGACGGACTCCCTCCAGAAACCCAGCAGGTGAAAACGCTTTTCCGTCGCGTCTTTACGGAACGAACCGAGCAGGCACGGATAAGTGCCGCTGTTGGCGTTGCTGAACCCGATCTCCGCCTTGGTTCCGCACTTGCCAGTGATGCCCGTATCAACGTAAAGCGCACCGTTCGGCTGTACCCACTCGACGAAGTAGTCGGGCGTATTCTCCGGCGTCGGCGCACCATACGACGGCGTGGACACCACCGCAAGCGCGAATCCAATCACGCCAAGTGCAACTATCATCTTCTTCATCGTTTCCTCCTTGTTTGCCATTCGGTCACTATCGGGTCATTCCCCGTATCAACTACCCCGCAAGACACCTTTCCCACGGGACGGAAAATATTATAACATAATTTCCCGACCGCCGCTGGGCGCGTTCCGCGCAAACAACACTCGTCTCTTCACCGACAGAACCCCTTTGGCAGAGAGTGGAGGCAGGTACGGTAGTGGCCGTTGGGGCCGATGACGCCGAAGGTCTTGCCCGCCGGACACGGCTTGCGGTTCGGGGCGGACCACTTTTCGAGCAGATGCTTGGGAGTGTCGGCGCGACAGGCGCAGATGAACTCGTCGCAGAACGTGTAGGGAACATGCGCGTCGGGCAGCGCGCGGATGCGCCGCTTCACCTCTTCCCACTCCTCG
>JAGCVN010000008.1 GCA_017962315.1 Kiritimatiellia bacterium | reverse complement strand
GTCGACGTGCGCGTAGTAGCGGTTGTCGGAGCTGTACTCGACGTGGGAGGTCGCGATCGTCAAGATTTTCGTCGGGTCGCGGCGACCGGCCGATTCGGAGGCCTTCGCAACCTGATCGTAGGAAATCGGGGTAGCCAGACCTTTCAGGGCCTGCACATTGGTAATCGCAGCCGTCAAGGTCGTCTTGCCATGGTCAACGTGACCAATCGTTCCCACGTTTACGTGGGGTTTATCGCGCACGAATTCTTGTTTTGCCATTGCTCTTCTCCATCCTGTGAGTGATGAACTTACGGGCGGCATGGAGCCAACTATCAGAATCGAACTGACGACCTCTTCCTTACCAAGGAAGTGCTCTACCGACTGAGCTAAGTTGGCCCTTGTCTCCCCTCCTTTTACCGGCGGACCTCTTCCGCAGGGAAAAGAAAACGTCTGCCAGTATACCTCCTTATAGGGGGAAAGTCAATAACTTATCCGAAAAAATTTGGAAGCGGTTTCCCCCTTCATTTTTCACCCCTTATCTGGTATACTTTCCTCCTGTACGCGCAATTCGCGCAAAACAAGAGGTTTTTGCTATGCAGACGGACAGACTTGAATTTTTGAAGAATCTTGTGGCGACCCCGACGCCGACCGGTTTCGAAGACGGCGGCATGCGCCTGCTCGCCGCTTCCCTGCGAGAGGTCGGTGTGCAGAATCTCCGCATCGACCGGCACGGGAACCTGGTTTCCGTGTTGAATCCCGACGCGCCCGTACGCGTCATGCTTGAAGGACACTGCGATGAAATCGGGTTCATCGTCCAGTACATTGATGACGACGGTTTCCTCTATATGGCTGCCCTCGGCGGTGTGACCGTTCCCACCGTCGCTTCCGAACGCGTGGTCATCCAAGGGCGGAACGGCCCCGTGAACGGCGTCTTCGGCTGCCGCCCGCCCCACCTGATGACGGCAGAGGAACGCAAAAAGGTCGCCCCGTTGGAACTCCGCGACATCGCCGTGGACATCGGTGCGAAAGACAGGGAGGACGCCCTCCGCCTCGTGGAACTGGGCGCCCCCGCCGTCGTTGATGCCGGCTGGCGCGAACTCGCCAACGGCAATGTCTCCTGTCGCGGTTTTGACAATCGGATCGGGGCGTTCATCGTGAACGAGGCGACCCGCCGCCTGGCGAAAGAGAAATTGAACGTAGCCCTTTACTCGGTCGCGAGCGTCCAGGAGGAGATCGGGTTGATCGGCGGTTACACGACCGCGAACGACATTGCGCCGCAGATCGGGTTCTGCGTCGATGTCGGCCATGCGACGGACGCGAACAAGAAGGACCGCAAGGTCTGCGGCGATGTCCGCCTCGGCGGGGGGCCCATCGTGGCCCTCGGACCGGTTTACCATCGCGGTCTCGTCTCCCGGATCGACGATGCAGCGCAGCGCATCGGCGTCACGCTTCAACACCGCGTCAGCGCACGCGGCACCGGGACGTGCGCCTACGCGATGCGCCTGACCGGCGAAGGCGCGGCGGTTGCGCAGTTCAGCATCCCGCTCCGCTATATGCACAGTCCCGTCGAGGTTATTAACCTCGAGGACGCGATGCAGACGGTGGATGTTATCGTTGAAACGATCAAATCGCTTCCCGCCGACATCGACCTCTGTCCGCCACAGCCGTAAGCCATGCCATTCCCCCTGCTCCACCTTGTCGATACCGTCGCGCCGAGTGAAACCTTCATCCGGCGCGAGGTCGAACAACTCCGCCTTCGTGACTGGCCGGTGTTCGAGGTTTCGTTGAAAGGTGGTCCGGGTGAACTCTCCCGTTGCCGTGCGGCAGCCCTGCCCGCCGCCTGCCGTCGGCGCTTTTTCCGCGCCTCCCTCTGTCGCGTGCTGGAGGAGCTTGCGCCACGACCCGTCGCCGCGCTGCGGATTCTGCGGCGTCTGCCGCAGGCCGCTGACTTGTCGCGCCGCGCGCGGGAGGCGGGTGTCCGGTTGATCCACGCGCAGTTCGCCGGCATCACGGCGGATCTTGCCGGTATCGCCGCGCGTGCAGTCGGGATTCCTTGGACGTGTTCTGTCCATGCGCACGATGTCTTCACGTGCGGCAAGGCGGTTCTGCATCGCCGGCTTCGTTCCGCACGGGCGGTTACCGCTTGTTCGCAGGGGGCTGCGGAGGCGGTCGTCTCGTCGGGGTACCCGGCGGCGCGTCTTAGCGTCATCCGGCATGGACTCGCGCTGGAACGGTTCCGGTTTACGGAGGGGCGTGCGGAAGACGAACTCTTCACCGCGTGCCGTTTGGAAGTGAAAAAGGGGTTGGATGTGTTGCTCGCCGCGTGTGCGGCGTTGCGGGACGGGGGGCGCTCGTTCCGTTGTGTTATCGCGGGGGAGGGAACGCTGCGGCAGGATTTGGAAAGGCAACGAGACCGGCTTGGGCTCGGCGGGATCGTTTCGTTTCCCGGCTGGTTGCCGGAAGAGGCGGTACGCGAACGTCTTTCCCGCGCCACGCTGGCAGTGCTTCCGTCGCGGCGGACGCGCGACGGCGACCGCGACGGGATTGCGAACCTGTTGTTGGAAGCGATGGCGCTCGGCACGCCCGTCGTGACCACCACGGCGGGCTCGGCGGGCGAAGTGGTGTGCGACGATGAAAATGGATGGCTCGTCCCGCCGGAAGACGCGGGGGCGCTCGCCTCCGCATTGGAACAGGCGTTAGCCTGTCCTGAAAAACGAAACCGCCTCGCCGTTGCGGCGAGGCGGACGGTCGAGGCGGAATTCGACGGTGCGAAAAACATCCGCCGTCTTGAGTCGTTCTTTGCTACTTGTGTTCCTTGCAGTATTCCATGAACCACTCGACCGTTTCCGGATCTTCGTGGTTGAACCAGAGGCTCTTGCCGCCGTCCAGCGCCTCGATGCGTGACATCTCTTCGGGCGTCAGCGAGAAGTCGAGAATGGCGAGGTTTTCCTCCATGCGCTCGCGGCGTGTGGATTTCGGGATGATCACCACGCCGCTCTGCATGAGGAAGCGCAGCGCGATCTGGGCTGCGGTACGTCCGTGCGCCGCGCCGATATTGGTCAACACGGGATTCGTGAACAAGCCGTTCCGGCCTTCCGCGAGCGGTCCCCAGGACTCGATCTGAGTCCCGTAGCGGGCAAGGTGTTTCCGCGCGATCTTCTGTTGCTGGAAGACATGTGTTTCGATCTGGTTGACCGCAGGGACGACGTCGGCGAAACGCGCAATGTCGATGAAACGGTCCGGATAGAAGTTGGAGACACCGATCGCGCGGGCTTTCCCCGCGTGCAACGCATCCTGCATTGCGTGGTAGCTGCCGTAGTAATCGTTGAACGGCTGGTGGATGAGCAACAGGTCTACGTAGTCGGTCTTCAGTTTGCGGAGTGATTCCTCGATGGACTTTGCAGCGCGTTCTTTGCCGGCGTTGTTGATCCAGACCTTGGTGGTGATGAAGAGCTGGTCGCGGGGTATGCCGCATTTCGAGATGGCGAGACCGACGCCTTCTTCGTTGTAGTACGCCTGTGCGGTGTCGATAGACCGGTATCCGACGGAAATCGCGTCCAGTACGCAGCGTTCCGCCTCTTGCGGTTCGACTTGATAGACGCCGTAGCCGATGATTGGCATCTCGACGCCGTTGTTCAGGGTGACGTTGGGAATGGAGTTCATGGTGTGTTTTCCTTTCTGTTTTGGTTGATCAAAGGTGTTCCGGCGGAATGTCCAGCCACTGGTCGCCGCAGTCGACGTGTCCGCCCGGAGCGGATAGCCAGCGCGTGAGTTGCGCGCGCAGGGGCGCGGGGACGAGACCCGCGTCACCGAGGGAGACGAGCGGATGCCACTCGAAACCGATCCACGATTCCGTAGCCGCCAGCGGCTCGGCGGGCGAGGCTCCGGGAATCTGCAGTTCGAAGACGAGGTTGATTTCGGCGTGCGGCTCGCCTTTCTGAAGGAACGAGTTTTCACAACAACCGAGAAAACGTCCCGCTTTCGACGGCATTCCCAGTTCTTCAAGGATTTCGCGTTCTAGCGCGTGGCGGGCTGTCTCACGGAATTCGACGTGTCCGCCCGGAAGGTAGGAGAGCGGAGCACCCTTGCCCCGGCAAAGCAACAACTGGCCGTCAACCAGGCAGACGCCGCGCGCGATGACTTCAATACGGGTGGTTTCAACAGGGGCGGTGTTCACGGTGTAGCTCCTTCTTGTGCGGATCCGTTGTTTGACAAGACCCGGACACTCCGGGTGCGGCGGGCGGCGGAGACCCAGCCATTCGTCCAGTCGTTGCCCGGCTTGAAACAGACGGGATCGGGGTGGATGTCGTCCGGCGTGCCGGGGCGGCGGTCTGGTCCGCAGGAAAAGACGAGCGGATGTCCGTTTGTGGTTGTGTCGGGGCGGTAGATGTAGGGTGTGTCCCAAAGGTCAGTCGCGATGTGGCTGACGTAGGGACCGTCCCACCCCGGCGTGTCCAGCGGGTCACGCACGAGCGCGAGAAGCCCCTGCATGGCGTCCGGATAGCGGCCGGTATGGAAATGGTAACGGGCCAGCGCGGTCGCCAAGGTATCGACATGGCGCATGGCGCGGAGCAGGGGGTTGCCGGCTTTCCGGGCGGCGGCGGTGTCGGCGGTCTTCAGGAGCAGTCCGCCAAGCACGGCCAGAAACAAGACGGCGACGAGATAAAAACGCGGATTGCGGCGTCCTCCTCCCGGCATGGACGCCCCCAACGCGGCTTTTTGCCGTTCGGCTTCACGCCAGATGCGCGCCTTGGCGCGGCGGCGGGTCCGGCGTTCCTCTGCCGATATGGCACGAACACCAAGGGCACGTCCGCAGGCGGGGCATCTTACGGACGGTTTTTCGCCGAACGTCTGTTTGCAGTATGGACAACGGTAGGTCATGCGGGTACAAAAAGCCCGCGAATCCCTCCTTCTCCGGGATATGGATTCACGGGCTGCGGAATCGCCAGAACGCTTACGCCTTCTTGGCGGTCTTCTTGGTCGGCGCCTTCTTCGGAGCGGCTGCCTTCTTCGCAGCAGCCTTGGGGGCGGCAGCTTTCTTCGCAGCGGCTTTCGGGGCGGCGGCCTTCTTCACGGCAGCCTTCGGTGCAGCCTTGGGGGCAGCCTTCACCGGGGCCTTTTTCGCAGGAGCCTTGGGGGCAGCCTTCGGAGCGGCGACCTTCTTTGCAGTGGCAGCCTTCTTCGCAGGAGCCTTGGGGGCAACCGCTTTCTTCGCAGGAGCCTTCACGGCCTTCGCCGCAGGTTTCTTCTCAACAGCCTTCTTGGCAGCGACAGTCTTCGCAGCCGCGGGCTTCTTTGTGTACTTGCAAGCCATACCTGACTTTCCTTTCGGTTTGTGATACGTTGTTTAAAACAAACAACAAACGGCATATAGCACATTTTGAAAATAGGTGCAACCACAAAGTGAAAAAAAGTTAAATTGAACGGCGGGCTAGTCCGCATACGCGGAAGAAGGGCAGGGGAACGCCTGGTCGTGTAGGATCGCTTTGCCGAGGCGTTTCGCGTCCACCGGCTTGAAGTCAGGTTTCTTCGAGCCAGCGGACGGCATGATCGTGCACGCGCCCGTCGCCTCGTCGACCTTCCAGTTCTCGGCGGGGATCATCCAGTTGTCCTCGTAGCGGCTCGTGTGCGCCTCCTTCTCGAAACGCGGGTCGTTGCCGAGGATGTTGTTGATGAAGATGAACGCGCCCTGTCCACATTCCACCTTGTCGAGCGAATCGAGCGTGACGGAGTGCGGCTTGAAGATCGGTGTGCGGCGCTTGTCGTTGTGGTAACGGTACGTGCCACGCATGCGGTTGCCGACGAATGCCGCGCTCTGCGAGCAGGCCATAAGCGCCGTGTCTGAGAGCAAATCGTTGCCCTCCACGAGGATGGGGCCGTGATCGACCTCGAAGAAGAGGTCGCGGCTGTTCGCCCACATCTTGTTGCCGACAACGCGCGCGCCCTGTCCCATCCAGTCGAACCAGATGCCGGCGATCGAGCCGCAGTGGTGGATGCGGCAGTTGGAAACCGTGAGATCGACCGCCGCGTGGATCTTGATGCCGCCCATCTCCGCGCCGCCGTAGGGCTTCTTCCAGTGGCAATAGGAGATGTCGCAGTCGTCGATTGTGGAGAACACCGCGCCGAGCGAGCCGCAGATGCCGGCCTGGCCGCAGTCCGTGATGCGGCAGCGGCGGACGAGGTGGTGTCCCACGCGGTCGAGTCCGTTGGAGATCGAGCGCATGATCGTGTTGTGGTAGTTCTGCGCGGTGGGGCCCACGTTGTCGAACTCATCGCCGTACTTGCCGAGCGTGATGCCGCTGCATTCCGTTCCGTACACCTCGCAGTCCTCGATCACCCAGCCCTTGCTCCAGTTGGTGCCCACGATGGCGGTCTGTTCGCTCGTCGGCGGCGCCCAGTTGGGTCCGGCGTTGACGAACGTGATGCCGCGCAGAGTGATGTAGTCGCGGTGTTCGACGACGGGGTAGAAGCACGCCGGGCGCACGATGAGTTCCGGCACGGACACGTTCGGATCCTTCTCGAACGTGGCGACGATCGTGCCGTACACCATGCCGTGGATCAGTGCGGCGTTACCCGGCTTGAGCAGACCGGCGAGGCCGAGGGGACGGCCCACCTCGTCCGCATCGCGCACGCGGAAGAGCAGGTCTTTCACGCCGGCGGCGGAGTCGGGCAGCGCCACCTCGATTGTCGCATACTTCCTCCAGTCGCCCGTGAGCGGCGGCTGGGCCGTCGCGAGCGGCTTCTCGGGCTTCGCAGCATCGCACACTTCGATCACAGACTTGAACATCATGCTCGAGAAGTGAATCTTGAGCCGGCGCGCCTCGGGCGAGGAGAAGTCGAATCCCTTGTAGAGAAGCGTCGACTTGTCGTAGATCCAGCCGAGCTCCATGCCCCACTGCGTTGGATATCCGGGCTTCACGTTCGAACTCTTCGCGGCTGCGGAGTCGCCCGGCACGGTGCGTGTGCCGGACGTAATGCCGGCGATGTTCACGAGCGCGCGCTCGGCTGCGCCGCCGTGGCCGAGGATGAGGTCGCGCGTGTGGAGTTCAAGCGGCTTGCCATCCTGGATGAGACGCGTGCGGAAGCGCTTCCTGCCGCCGTTGGAGAACCAGTCGCCGTTGATGAAGTCGGTGAACGGGTTGAGTCCGCCGAAGGAGTCGTAGCGGACGCGCGTCGTCCAGAGCCCGTCGTGCCGCTTCGTCCAGCCCCTGACGGGATCAGCGCCAGTCACGAGCACCTTTTCGCCTTTCGTCGCCTGATAGGTGATTGGTGCGCCTGCGCGCCCCGCGTTCGCGGGTTTCACCCATTCGCGGTACGTGCCGCCGCGAATCGTCACGGTGTCGCCAGCCTTGGCAATGTCCGCCGCGCGCTGGATCGTGCGCCATGGTTGTCCTGCCGAACCATCGGCCGCGTCATCGCCTTTCGGCGAAACGAAATACTCCGTTGCCCCCGCCTGAACGGCGCACACAAACGCAGCGATGAAAAAAACATGTCTGGTCATATCCACGAGCATACTCCTTCTCTGTAAACGAACGATGAGACCGAGCCTCATCAAAAACGGAGGAAATTGTAACAAATTCCGATAGATGGCGCAAGTGTCACGACTATTTTTTTTAAACGCAGAGTTGTAAAAACTGGCTCTTCAGGAATACGTGCGGGTGTTTTCTTCCGACTTTCGGGAATTTCGCCGAAACATGGATTCTCCTTTCCCGTCTTTCCGTCTGATTGAAACACAGAGACGTGGAGGCGCAGGGAAGAACAGCTTTCAAGGTACGGGTATTTGACGCAGGGAACGTAAAGGGGGACTGTGTCCGCTTCACGGCGCGGGGGATTGAACGTCCAGAAGGGGGACCGAAAGTCTCCCTACCGGCGAGTGGGGGAATTACCTCAGGTAAAGGGAATGGTTGAAACAGCGACTGTGGGTGCCGCGGAACACAGGCATGGGTGGTGGGCTGATTTTGTCCATCCTGTCTGGTGCTATATTGTGGTCTCGTCATGTAGTCACCTAGGCTTATAAAAGTTTTGAAATTGCCTGTAAGATGGTATAGACTGCCCCCAGCTTTCGCTGGGTGTGGTCTGTTCTTGACCTTGATAGGGATGGGACATCCCTGACATTCCCGAAAGTGTTTTCTGGGAGAGCGTATGTCGTTTTATCATCTTGCTGGATGGACGTTGGCCGCTGTGACGATGGTATCCACCGCCGGTGGATCGACCGAGTGCGCGGGCGAGTTTCGCTTTATGAGTTACAACATCCTTCACGGGAAGGGCGCGGACGGGAAGGTCGATATCCGGCGTACGGCGGCCGCAATCCAGCGCGAGAAGCCGGATTTCGTCGGCCTTCAGGAAGTGGACAAGGGTGTGAGCCGGTCGGACGGCATCGACGAGCCGGAAGAACTTGCCCGCCTTACCGGACTGCACGCGACCTTCGTGTCCGCCTTTCCATACAAGGGCGGCGAATACGGACGGGCAATCCTCTCCCGCGAAAAACCTCTCTCTGTCGAACATGTCCAGCTGGACGGGCGGCATCCCGGTGTCCTGCTGTTCTGCGAGTTTCCCCGTTTCTGGTTTGCCACGATGCACCTCGACCTCGTTGAGACGAACAGGTTCCGCCAAGTCGGGATCGTCCGGGACGCCGTGGTGGAACGGGCGAAGGCCAAGCCCGTGTTTCTCACAGGCGATTGGAACGCCCAGGCGTCGTCGCCGACGCTTGCGAAGATGCGCGCTTTCGTCACCATCCTCTCTGATGAGACGTCAACTACGTTCACCGGTTTCTCTTCACAACCGAGGACGGGGTATTGCATCGACTTCATCGCGGTCGATTCCGCCCACGCCGCGAACGTGTGTGTGAAAGAGACATATGTTACTCAGGATAATACGACTTCCGACCACAACCCGGTTGTGGCGACGGTTGTGTTGGGGTCTCCCTTGATGCCCGTCGTGGTTCTGCCGGATTCGCCGACCGTCGTCGAAAGATCCGCCGCGAAGGAACTCGCAGGCGAACTCGGCAAGTGCCTCGACGGGAAACTGGACATCCTTGCAGAGGCTGATATTCAGCAGGGGCGCACTTCAGAGCGACCGCGTTTCTTTGTCGGCGCGACCAAAACGGCGAAGGCCGCCCGCAGAGGAAAACCGTGGGAAACCGACGAGGTGTTCCTGAAATCCGTCGATGACGGTGTTGTTCTCGATGGCGAGCCCGCCCGTGCTCCGCTGTATGCGGTCGATCTCTATCTTGAAAAGTATTGCGGCGTCAGATGGTGGACGTCCGACGCGGCGATGTATCCGAAACATCGGGTCTGCTTTTCGGACAACAAGGGCGTTGTCCCCTCTGTGTCGGTCGGGGACATCCGCCCGCTTGTGCCTGTCAAAGGGATCGACTTGCAATATGCCCCGCAGTTCAAGTACCGCGAGACGTACTACCTCGACGGGTTTGATCCGCTCTTCAAGGTGCGTTCCAAGGGTAACTTCACGTCGATCACACGCTACCTGCTCGACGAAATCAAGTTCATCCCTCCTGGACTTGGCGGCAACCACCGTCTTTTCTTCTTCAAGGGACGCCACAGCGCGTATCATTCCTTCTTCGAGATTCTTCCGCCGAAGGTCTATTTCGAGAAGCATCCTGAATGGTATTCCCTCATCGGCGGCAAACGCGAACCGAAGCAGTTGTGCCTTGCGAACGTGGAGATGAAGGCGGAGTACATCAAGGAGACGCTGAAGTGTCTGCGTGAGGACCCGGCGGCAGACTTCATCCAGGTCTCCCAGAACGACTGGAGGGGTTATTGCGAATGTACGGAATGTAAGGCGATGATGGACGAGGACGGCGGCGTACCGTCCGGTCCGTACCTCCGCTTTGCGAACGACGTGGCGGAGGCGGTTGAGAAGGAGTTCCCGAACGTGCGCATTGACACGTTTGCGTACCAGTTCACGCGTCGGGCACCGACGAAGACGAAGCCTCGCCATAACGTGGTGGTGCGCCTCTGTGACATCGAGTGCGACTTCGCGCGCCCGCTCACGGAACCCCTGCCGCCGCACGAGGCGACGTTCGCGAAGGACCTCGCCGACTGGCGGCGTGTTGCAGGCGGCAACTTGTTCATCTGGGATTACCTCGCCAATTTCAGAAACTACATGATGCCGCATCCGAACATCAACTCGATCGCGCCGAACATCCGCCTCTTTGCGGAGAACGGTGCGGTGGGTGTGTTCGAACAGGGCGACGCGATCTGTTCGGCAGGATCGTTCGCGACGTTGCGGCACTACGTGACGTCGCATCTCCTTTGGGATCCGAAGGACGACGAAAAACGGCTCATGGATGAATTTCTCAACGGTTACTACGGCACCGCCGCCGCGCCGATCCTCAAGAAGTTCATCGCGGTGATCGAGGCGGGGCCGCGCAAGACGAAGCAGGTGGTGAAATGCGGACACAAGGGTGCGCCGTTCCTGACGGGGGACGACAAGCTCAAGGCAACGCAGTTGATGGACGAAGCCGTGGCGGCAGCGGCGAAGGAGGGCGAACCGTTCGCCTCCCGCGTCAGGCGAGAACGCCTTTCGATCGACCATATGCTGCTCCTCAACTACGATATACTCAAGAATGTCGCTACGAGGCACGGTGTGAAGTGGACGCGCCCCGCCACGAGGGCCGAAGCCGTCGAGAACTGGATTCGCGACGTGAGGTCATTTGGTGTGAAGGCGCGCCGCGAGACGACGCGCGCGGATGAAATCGACAACTACTTCAACAACTTTCGCAAAGAGACGGGGAAATAATCGTAAACTCCGATACATTTGGCCTCGCCCATTCACTACTGCGTGATTTGTAACAATGTCGATTCATTTGGCTGTGACGGGGTGGTCAGAAGGAGACTGGTAATGACAAAGTCAATCGTGAAATCGATCTGCCGGGGTGTGGTCTGCGTCGTGGCATTGGTGCTGATCATCGGAACCGGGTGCATCAATTCGTTCATGTTCCATCCCGAAATGTGCAAGGGTGGCTATGACGAGTCCACTGAAGGGTATGTGGACATCGGTACGACCGACGTGAAGGTTGCGGCAATGGTACTCGGGCCAGCACACGGCAAACGGGTAATCCTGCGGTGTCATGGTAATGCCGAGGATGCTGCCGGTTCGCTCTGGCTTTTGAGCCGCCTGTCCGAAAGCGGTTATACGGTCGCGTGCGCGGACTATCCCGGTTACGGACTTTCGGATGGTTCTCCCAACGAGGCCGGGTGTTATCGCAACGTCCACCGCCTCTACGATTGGCTTGTGGAGAAACGCGGTTTCAAACCCGAGGACATCATCGTCGATGGTTTTTCTATCGGAACAGGTCCCGCCGTGGAACTCGCGGCGACACGTCCCGTTGGCGGACTTATCCTTGAGGCATCGTTCCTTTCCGCTCCGCGCGTCGTCACCCGCATACGGATTCTGCCGGTCGATCCGTTTCCGAACCAGAAAAACATCAAGAGAGTGAAATGTCCGATTCTCCTGTTCCATGGTACGAACGACCGTGTTGTCCCTTACTCGCAGGGTCAGGCCCTTTTCAAGCTTGCCCGAGAACCCAAGCGATTCGTCACGGTCAAAGGCGGCGATCACAACGACTTCCCCGCCGTGATGGGCGTTGATGTCTACTTGAAGGAAATCAGGGATTTTATCGATCCGTAGGCGATGGTCGAACAGACGCGGCGGCGGGCGGATTGTGGCACGGCTTGAACTCGTCGTGCTGTTGCATTTGTCACTTCCTGAAATCCCGAAATCTGCAGATTGCGGACAATGCGGAAATCTGCTGTACGATTTAACGGCATGAAAGGAAATATCCCATACGGATTCACGTTTATTGAGGAGAATACCGGGAACTATGGCAAGAAACGGACGTTTCTGCATTATTGTGGTGATGTTCCTGCGCCTGGCGGGAATAGGCACGGGTGGCGGGGACCGGGATAAATGCGACGGCGGTTTGGGCAGAACTGAAAGTGGAACAGTAAAGGAAGCGAATGGCTATGAAAAAGATCATTATTTCAATTCTTACCGTTTGCGGCGCGGCTACGGCATCGGCTGAGGTATGGTACGTGCCGGGGTGGAAGCGCACGACCGAGACGAACGGGCTTGCGTACACGTCATGTACGAACGTGTTCAAGGGCAAGGTCTGCACGTTCTGGGGATGGGACGGCAACCGCAGCTGGTCAATCTCCGCGGCGAACGCGGATGCCGCCGCGAAGCGTCTCGCCACCGAGATTGCCGCCACCAACACCGCCTTCCGTTCCGAACTCGTGATTGTGGGGCACTCCCTCGGCGGACGCATCGTGGCGCGTACGCTCGCGGATCTTTCGCGCAAGGGCGTGAAGGTGGGGCAGGGCATCCTGCTCGCGCCGGCGATTCCCATGAACGACCCCGATGTCGCGCAGATCGGCGGGGGGTGCGTTCATCCCGCCATCGTGGTGGTGAACCCGAAGGATTCCGTACTCAAGTACTGCTATGACGTGGTTGGAGGCGAGGGCGGTCCGGCACTCGGACGGAACGGCTCGCCCGTCGCGCTGGTGAACGTGGTGGAGTACGCCGTACCCAAGACAATCACGGACGAGACGAAAATCGATGCCGCATGGGGACGTTCTGAAACCGTGAAACGCGTGTGCAACCATCTCGCCGCGTTCTATTTCACCGAGCTTCAGCGTATTCTCGATGGCAGGCCGTCAAAGTCCGCCCAGGTGCGCGTACCGCAAGGGCGTCCCAACCTCGAGTGGAAGGTAATCGACGCCGGCGTATGGTGGGGCGTGCTTGACACATGTGGCGGTTGGAAGCTTGAACGAAACATCGTCACGGGTCATTGCCGCATCATTAGTCCCGAACGTAAACGTGCGGCATGGGGGCAGGAAGCCCCCATGCGCACTTCCTTCAACAAAATCCGCGAGCAATTATCGGGACAGGAAACACCTTGATTATCGATGGCGGAAAGTCATTCGAAAACAAATCGGAGGACCGACCATGTTCTCCCTTGCTTGGCCAATGAGAAATTTGATAAACTACCCCCAACCTTGTGGATAAAGGTTTTTGTGAAAGCACGTCAAAACGAGGAGATTCTGTAATGTCGGTTATGAAGAAACAACTTGCGATGACATTCAAAGCTGTGATTAGAGGTATGGCAGAACGGGTAGGTGGCCCGCTCGCGGGGACGATGGCAATACGCGTGCAATGCGTTGTACCGGTCGCGTTTGCCGTCGTCTGTATGGCGGTGGTGTCTGCGCCGTTGTATGCGGCGGATCGTACAATCAGTTCGGACTATACGCTTACCGCCGACGAGACGGTTGACGGCGTCCTCACGGTCGATGCGGAATCGTATGGGAATGGCTATCGAATCAAAAAGATGGCGGAAGGGCTGAAGGTGTCGCTCCGTCCCGGTTTCACGCTCTTGATCAAATAGCCTTCAATCCGTATTTTGGCGGAAATGACGTTATCGGCAGGAACTGCATGGAAACGATGAACACGAAACGACGTGAGGTCGAGGAAATCGACATCAAGATTGCGGAGTTAAAGAAACGGCGCAAGGAACTTGTCGCGGAACTCGATGAAAGACGGTTGTCGTGGGGTGCAATCATTGCGGGCGCATTCGGTGCGCTGATGATTGGTCTCGGTGTGATTGCGCTCTTTGCGGCGAATTGGGATGTGTTCAACCGTTCGGCACGTGCGGCGATTGCCATTTTCCCGGTTCTCGTGTGCGGTATCGTTGCGGTTGTCGCGGCTGTGAAAGACGTGAAGGCGAAGGCGTTGTGGGACCCGCTGGGCATTCTTTGGTGTGTCTCGATCGCGGCGGCGACGTGTCTTGTCGCGCAGACCTATCAAGTCGGTGGCTCGGTGCCGGGGCTTATCCTTTTGGTTGCGCTCCTGATGCTGCCGACAATTTGGACGACACGTGCCGTCGTGCCGACTGTTTTCTGGCCGATCATGGCGATTGTCTGGGGAGGCGTCAGCAGAGACGCAGGTGAATGTGCGTCAATCTCCCTCGCGATGAAGGCCGCTGCGCTGATGGCACTGTCTCTCCCCGCCTACCTCGCTTTTCTTCGGAGTCGTCCGCCGAAGCCCGTGCTTGTCTCGGCGCAGACCGTCTCCGGATTCAACTATTCGTTCGGTCTCGGAGTACTTTTCTGCGTTACGCTTTCTCCCGGTAGCGGTTTCACAGGCGTCTTGATTTTCTGGTTGTGCGCCGCGCTCGTCGCGGGTTTTGGTCTGGTTTTCAAACTGCCGGTCTGGGGGGCAGTCGCGCTTCTCGTCGCGGCTGGTGCCGCGTTCCCGACTCCGTTTTTCCATGAACTCACCGGCTACATCGTCGCGCTCGTCCTGATGTCACTTGTCGTCGTGTACGGAATTCGGAAGATGCATCTTCTGTTCACGAACGTTGGCGCGGCGACATTCCTTTGGCTGGTGGTTTCGAAATTCTTCGAGAGCCATGCGTCGTTCACCCTGAAAGGCATCGTGCTGGTCATCGCGGGGCTGGTGCTGACGGCGATGAATGTTCTGCTAGTCCGTTCCCGCAAAAAAAGGAGCGCCTGAACATGAAAGGGAATTTGAAGAAAGCGGTCTGTATGGCTATTGCGCTCGCCGTCCAGTGCGTGGCGGTCGGTTGGTTGATCGGGCGTTATGAAAGTATCGTTCGAAACGGAACCGAGGTGCGTTTCCGCTGCCAGGCGTATGATCCATACGATCCGCTCCGCGGACGTTATCTGCGCACGACCGTGCGCGAGACGTGTACGAACCTCGTCGATGTGACTGAGGCGACGAAAGTGGGGAGTGGGAGACGTCGCAACAGGTTTTTCGCCAAACTTGAACCGTCCACAAATGACCTTTGGCGTGTGGCTAGCGTCGCTATCGAGCCTCCGGATGACGGCGGGTTGTGGGTGAAGCCGATGTCCTCCCGCGTCGACGGGATACTTGACTACTCCCAGATTGGGTTGCGTGAGTCGCGGGAAGCCTTTGAGAAGCGGCGGACCGCTTCGCCGCTTGTCGTACATATCGAACTGCCCGATCGGCTTTTCCTGAACGAGCGCATCGCCCCGGCGGCAGAGAAGGTTCTGAGCGAGGCGACAGGCGCGAAAGGTGAAGGCGCGGTCGCCGTCTATCGCGTGAAGAACGGCGAAATCGTCATCACAGACATCGAGATCGGCGGGCGGTCTGTCCTTTCGCAGGCGTACGAAGTGAACAGTGTCTCGCCCCGGTGACGGGGGTCATTTCCCATTCTCGCATTGCCGTAAGACGCGGAGAAGTTCCGACATCCCCCATGCCTGCGCACAACAGCCTCGCGCGAAATGCGGCGCGTCGCCGTCGCAGATTTCGGGAAGCTGTCCGAGACAGCCATTTTCAAGCAGTTCGACGGCGGAGGCGAGAAGAGAACCGGCCGCCGGCATCGCCCCTTTCCCGTAGACGCGCAAAAGCGCTTCGGCGAAGAGCGGGAAGGGGAGCGTCCATGCGGTTCCGTTGTGGTAGGCGGGTTTTCGCCGCGTGTCTTCGTCGCCCCGGTAGTAGCCCCAATAAGGGCGGGAGGGGTCGTTGAGCAACACGCCGTCGCGCCAAACCGGCTGTTCGCATTGAACGGGTGCGTCGGCGAGGGAACGGATTGCGCCGGGTATCAGCAATTGTCCGCAGGCACGTAGAATCTCCGACGCTTGCGGGTCACGTCCGTCGAGGATGCCTAGCGAGAGAACGTAGAGCTGGTTCGGGCGGATCGCGTCTTCGACTTCGGCGTCCGCAGCCGCCAAGCCGGGTTTCGCCCGGAGGCAGTCTGCCAACCCGCCGCCCGTGAGCGGGAAGTACGCCAGCAGCGACCGCCGTGCCCGTTCGGCAAGTTCACCGTAAGCGGGGGCCAGGTATTTCCCAGCCATGCGGAGCGCGGCGATCCACAACGCCTGGATTTCGACAGGGTACCCCTCGCGCGGGGTCGCGGCGGGATAGTTCGTATCCATCCAGGTGAAGTGCGGCGGCGAATAGACAAGCCCGCTCGCCGGATCCATTTTCATTCCGTTCGGTGTCCCTTCGCGGTAGTGGTCGAGGATGGAACGGATGACGTCGCGCAACGTCCGCCCCTTGCGCACGACGTGGTTCAGGACGGTTTTCGCGCCCAACGCACCGATAAGGTCGGCGGCAACGGCGCAGAACCAGAGCGGGGCGTCTGAGGTGTCGTAGTTGCCGACGGTGTTTCCATGGATGATGTTTGGCAGGGTTCCGTCTTTCTCAAACCGTCCAAACTCGGTCAGGATGGCGAGCGCGTCGTCCGTTTGTCCGTCCGCAATCAAGCCGCGCAATGCGATGAGCGTATCGCGCCCCCAGTCGAGAAACCAGGGGTAGCCCGCGATGACCGTTTTCAGTGCGTCGCGCTTCACGATGTACAGGGGGAGGGAGGCGGCGACCGCTTCGACGAGCGGAAGCGAATCGGGCGCGGGGGTGGTATCCGGCCACGCGGTCTCCGTGTCGAAGATACCCGCCGTGAGCGACGCCGCCCCTCCTTCAGGAAGCGGCATCTCGAACCAGCCAGGCGAGAAGAGGTCGCCCGCCGCTTCTAACCCGCGTTCCGCCTCTTCTTCGTGGGAGACCATGTACGTCCATTCCGGTCCGGCGTGGTAGGTTCCGTCCTCCACGCGCATCACCGCTTGGTAGAACGTGAACCCGTCCGCCGTTGTCTGCACGGCGGCGGGCCATTCCTTTTCCGGCCCTGTGAACGCCTTGGTCGGCTGGTGGAAGGAACGCCATTCGATGTCGGGGCGCAGAATCACCCGCACGTCTTCCCGTGCGGAGAGTACATCCGTTTCGCGGCTCTTCAGGCGGGTGACGCGCAACCGGACTGCGCTACGAATCGTGGCGAGCGAGAGCGTGAACACGATTGGCACCCACCGCCCGAATCCGCATGGTACGCGGAACGTCCATTCCGCGAAACGTCCGGCGGGATCGACCCGAAACGTATGGAGGCAATCCACGTTGATTTCGTAGGAAAAGCCGGCATGGACGAGCCAGGCACGGCAACGGGTCCAGAAGACCGTGCGGTCGACGGGGACGGAGGGGTCGAGGTTCAACGCGAGCAGGGCGTCGTACTGGCTGCGGATGCACGGCCATGCGGCGCGGACTTGCGCCGCCGCGCCGGTTTTGTTGGCGAGTACGGCGGTGAAGGGCGTGAACGCCCGTCTAGGTTCGCCGAAGGCGGACGGTGCACCGGCACAGCGAGCGTAATCGGCGCGCACGTCGTCGCCCCCGATAACCGTCCGTACCCGCGCTGCCTCCAGCGGCGGCAAGAAAAGGAGCGGCAAGGTGTCGTGGCGCGTCCCGCCCGGAGAGAAGACGGTGATCGTGGCCCGTTTTTCGAGGCATGAGCCGACGGTGAACGTCGGCAGGAGGACACACCAGGTTCCGGGGGGCACGCCTTCCACCGGAAGTTGGACGGCTTGTTCACGGGGACCTCCCGGAAGGTCGAGTCGGAAGGGGTAGGGCGCGGTGACCAGTAGCTGGCAGCCGTGCGGAACCGGAACCGTGCGGCGCGTGTCGCGGGGCCAGTCGGAAAACACGACCGAAGTCGCGAGCGGGACCGGCTTATCCGGATCGCGTCCGGCACGTAGAAGCATGAGGCGTGTCCGGCGTTCGACGAGGGCGGGCGGTTCACCGCTTTCCCAAGCGGGAAGGACGGCCGGTTTTGCGGAGAGGCAGACTACCTGTCCTGGTTCGAGTCGCAACGAAGCCATCCCTGCGGGTAACGGACGGGAGGGCAGGATGCCCAGCAGATCAAACGCACCGTCAGGCGCGGGGAAGTCGTCTGCATTCCACGAAACCTTGTGTGCATGATGCGCATCGAGATTCGCCAGTACCAGCAGAGCATCCTCCCTAGGCGTTGTCTCACGCAAGAGGGCGACGGCCTCGCCGGCGTTTGTCTGCACCAGGCGGAGGCGCGTCGCCGCGCCGAACGCGGGATGCGTGGCGAGCAGGGTGTTTACGCGGGCGAGCAGTTCGACGAGATTCGGCTCCGCCCCCCAGTTGAGTGCAGAAGCTCCGTGTACATCGATCTTTTCCGTTGCCAGCCATTCCACGCCGTTCGCCATCCCGAACGCCCCTTGATGGGAAAAGAGCGCGTTGAGCAGGACGCGCATCCGTGCAAAGGTTGCACCGGCGGCGGCGAGGCGGTTGTTGTCGTGCGTTTCGGCGAAATGGATTAGCGGCCCAGCCTGTTCGGCGAGCGCGATCGCACCGGGAAGGTAACCGTCCACGCCGTTCCGGTCCATCGTCTGGAAAAGTTCGGAATACGCCCAGTCCAGCCCCGCCTCCTCCAGCAGGAGGCGCGTGGTTTCGACAGGACCGCCCAGGCCTTCAAGCAGGAACACGGTGTCGGGGAAGTCCTCGCGGACGCGGGCGACGATGTACGTCCAGGTTTCGGCGGGAATCATGTAACCGGCGTCGCAGCGGAACCCGTCGACGCCGATTCGGCACCAGTAGAGAAAGACATCCGCCATGAAGGCACGGAGACGGGGCGAGCGGAAATCGAGTTCCACAAGATCAGCCCAAACGACGCCCCACGCGCCGGGCGAGGCGAACGCGCCGTCTTCCGTTCGCTTGTACCAGTCCGGGTGCGCCGCCTGCAGCGTCGCCGCCCAGCCGGTGTGGTTCGCTGGAAGGTCGAGGTAGAGGTAACCGTCCCGTGCGTGGACGGCGTCGAGCAGTTCGCGGAACTGGTCGAGCGGCGTAGCGTGCGTGTCAAACTCCGCCAGTTCTGGGTTGACGGCGAAGAAATCGAGACCGGCGAACGGGGAACCGTAACGCCCCATGCGTGCGTAGACCGTCGGCGTCGGGTGGATCGGGAGCAACTGGAGAATACGGAATCGCATACGTCCCATGATCGTGTCGAGGCGGCGGACGAGTTCGCGGAACGTTCCTGACGGGGGGATGACGGTGTACCCCGCCGCGTCGAGTTCTTGTTCGCATCCGATCCGTTCGGGCGTGCGCGGATTCCCGGTGAGCGCGGGGCCGAACTGGCGAACGAACGCAGTGTAGACCGTGTTGCCGGTCGCGGTGTGGGCGGGGGCGACCTTGATGCGGAGGTTGTCGCCCTCCGGCCAGATCGGGCTTTCCGCGCCATCGGGGAAGAAACAGGCTTTGCCGCGAAAGACACCGACTTCGGTGAGCGGCAGGGAAAGCCGGTAACGACCGGGAGCGGTCTCGCACATCGGGATGTCGTGCCAGTCCCGCTCAAGGAGCGGTGCGCCGGACTCGGTATGCGCGATCTGTTCGCGGCGGTGTATACCGGCGTTTCCAAGATTGGTTCGGAAAACGGCGCGTCCCTTCCGCGTGGCGTCGAGTTCAAGGGTCACGGTCAAAGAATCGCCGGCCCAACGCAAGAGTCGGCTTCCAGGTGAGGGGAATTGGAACATGGCCTAGTGCAGTTTCGCGGAGGAAGCTTCGCGTTCGACGTTCTCCAACTCGCGCTTGTCGAAGTCGGGAAGCTTGTCGGCATGACTCTTAATCTGGTGGATCAGGGTACGGGCACGCTCGATTTCGCCTTTCTTCAGGAAGATGCGCGCAAGGGTGACCTTGATGCGGTGGTCTTCGCCGAACATCTCGATAGCCTTGTTGACACACTTTTCGGCCTCGTCCAGGTCTTTCTCCTGTGCCAGCAGGACGGAACCGAGCGTCGCCCAGGCGACATAGAGTTTGGCGTCGGCCTTGACGGCCTCCCGGGCGAACTTCTCCGCCTCCGGCAACTTCTTGATGCGGAAGAGGACCTCTGCCAAATCGTTGAGGGCGGCGGGGATCGGCTTGGAATCGACGCTACGGCGGAGGAAGTCTTCCGCCTCGCCATATTGTCCCTCTTCGAGGCGGAGGGAACCCAGGACATAGTTGGCGAGCGCGTGCTTACGGTTGACGCGGAGCACCTGGCGGGCGTGGAGTTCGGCGGCCTTGCGGTCGTTCATTTCGATGTCCAGCTGAAGGATCATGTCCTTGACGCCGCCGACCTCCGGCTTTAGGGAGGCGGCGCGGATGAACCCTTCACGCGCGGCTCGGCGCACGTTGTAGAGGGCATCGCCCTTAAGCGAGGCGGAACGTTTCAACGCCGCCTGTGCGCGGGCGATCTGGATGAAATAGTTGTTTACCGTGCCGGCGATACTTTCCATTTTCGGAAGGGTGACCTTTTCGACATCGGCCACCTCGCCCTGCTGGATCTGCACCATGGCGAGCAACGCCCACGCCTGCAGGTTCTTCGGCTGCAAGTCGGTCGTCTGCTGGAGGAGGAGGCGCGCTTGTGCGACGTCGCCGTTCATAAGGTGGAGGATCGCCCACTCAACCCCGAATGTGTTGGCACCCTTGCCCTTCGTCTGGGCCGCCTTTTCTAGCCACTCCTTCGCCTCGTTGAACGACCCTTCCTGAATCGAGAGGCGGGCGAGACCGAGCATGGCGGTGGTACTCTTGGAATCCTTCGCGAGAAGGGCGTTGTAGACTTTCCGCGTGTTCTTCTTCTCATCGGCGACAGAGTAGATCGCGGCAAGGGCCTCGTAGGCGCTGGCGCGCTGGTCGGAGGGCAACAGGTAGATCGCGCGGCTGATACCCGCGAGCGCGGCACCGGTCTGTCCGGAGAGCGCCCAGCCCCAGCCGAGGCGGGCGAAGATCTCGGGGGAACGGACATACCCGTAGATACGGGAGAGCGAATAGAGCGGGTAGCGGTTTTTCAGATTCGCGATGAACTCTTTCAATTCGCGCTCGATTGAATCCTTATGCGGAGCTGCGGCCTCCACGCCGCGCCGTGCCATCTCGAACCGGTTGAAGAGGGCGGAGATGTTCTTCGGGTCGATCGTCTCGTGGACGTACGTGTACGTCAGGAACGCCTGTTTTTCAAGCGTGGCGGCGAGGTCGTTCTCGTTTAAGTCCTTCGCCTCTTTCGCCCGGTCTTCGAGAAAGACGCCGAGGTTGTTCGCTACAAAGCCCATCTGGCGGCGGAGTACGGAACGGATGCCGATGACGGGTTCGGTGATCTCCTCCCCGCCGGGGGCGAGTATCGCGTCCATTTCCTTCCAGAACGCCTCGTGTTCTGCGTGGAAGGGCTTGTCGCGCAGTTTTTTCGCCTCCTTGTCAGAGACTCCGCCGAAGAAGAGCGCCTCCGGTTTCGGCTGGCAGTCCGCGATGTACCAGAAATCGGGTACGCCGTAGACGGCGACCTTCTTCTGGATTTCCTTGTCTTCGGCGAACCAGTCCTGGAGGAAGGGGAGGATGCCGAGGTCAAGTGTGTTCTGCATCCGTTTTAGTTTCGCCTCGTCCGCGAACAACGCCTTCTCCTCGATTAGGCGGGACATCGATTTGAGGTAGGCGGGGTTCATGTCGTTCTGAAGACAGATCAGGTTCACCTCGCGGTTCTGCTCTTTGGCGAGCAATTGGAGGTGCGCGTCGAGCGTGCCGTCGGTGATGAACCAGGTGCGGCCGTCCAGCCGGTCGAGGATCGCCTGGGCGCAACGGTCGGCGAAAACGCCGCGACGGCCGGAACAGGAGAAGGCGTTGACGATCGCCATGATGGCGGTAAACGCCACCAATGGGTAGGCAAGCGTCCAGCCCATCCAGTCGCCTGCGCTGATGGTGGTGCGCGACACCCCCTTCGACTTCGTGTCCTTCACCTTCATCAACAGGTACCAGTACGTCACCAGATAACCCAACGTCAAGGCGAGCAGCGCGGAACTGGCGACCGGCAGGCCGCCCGTCGGCCGCAGGATCGCCCAAGGCGACATGCTGGAGTTCGAGAGACCGAGGATCGTCAAGAGCGTCATCGTAAGGTGCAGCAGGTAAATACTCCAGGAACGTTCGTTGTTGAACGCGCGGAAGGAGGCCAGCATGGCGGAGAGCCAAGGGACGATGCCGCAAAGCAGCAGGAGCAACCAGCTGACACGGGGGAATCCGTTCTCAAAGATTGCGACCTGCGCGCGCGCCACGTCGCGCAGCACTTCCCCCGTGCTCTTCAGTCCGAGTAGCGTCCCGTTCTCCAGGTAGAAACTCCGCGCCGTGACGAAGTAGATGCCGAATGCGGCGAAGATGGCGAGGAACAGCGGGAACGCGACGCGCCCTAGCGTCAACAATCCCTGTTTCCAATAGATATAGACCAACAGGGCGATGAACACTGGCAAGAGCGGGACGAACATCACAGAGTCGCTCAGCCCGATACCGAGCAGGGTCGAGAACAAAAGGACTTTTGCGGCAGTCGGACGGACTGCCTGTCGAATGAGGACGCCGGCGCACATCAGCGCGATCATCAGGTCGAAACTCTGGTGTTGGAGGCGGACTGCTGACTGCCAGATCGGCGCGGCGAAAAGGAACGCGGCGGCGGCCGTCGCCGCCCCCCAGGTCGAAGCATAAGGTGCGCGCCGCTCCATGTGTTCGTCGTCGATCGTGTCGTACAGGAAGAAATTCGCCAGCCGGTAGATCAGGCACACCGAGAAAGCGGTACAGAGCGCACTGAACAAATTCAGGTTGAGCGCAGTCGAGAAAGGACCGAATGAACCGAGGAACGAGACAATCATCCCCCAGACCGGGCGCAACGGAAGCTCCATCGGCGTCAACCCGGTGTACGCGGCGACAAGGCTCGCCGATTCACCGGGGTACAATCCGGGCGAAATCGTGAGAATATAGACCACTAAGGCCAACCCTGCGAACCCGAGAGAAAGCCATAAATCGAGTTTGCGCTTGCGTTCCGAAGATTCTCTGAATCCATCCATGCTCATGTCGACATCCTTCGCGTGAATCTTGTTGACCTAAAGGATAGCCGAAAAAAACACAACCTACAAGGAGAAACGCACGGAAAAATACCGTGCCGGGGATGGAGTTGTATGCTGCGAAGGGCGACTGTGTATACCATTCTGAAGTTTCGGCTCTTCGGAGTTTTTAGTGGAACGGGAATCATCCTTGTTCAAAAATCATCCTTGTCCACCCATACCAATGAAAGACAACAAACGGATTTGCTCACGCCTGACGGCGTTCGAGGGGAGGAAGTGAGCCGCGTTAACGGCGAACAAATCCGTGTGTGATTGTGCCGGACGGAATTAACGGGTGTATATGAATTTGGTTGCCCGCGCAAATCCGACCGTTTTTACCGTATCTCTGCGTTTCAACAATACCCCTTCGGCGGACGTGAAAAATTTGAATGTAGAGCGGACCGACCGCACGGTGCGCGGGAGCATTCATGGGGATAGATGGCATTTTATAGGCAAGCCCGCCGCCCGCGCTCCGCACGGGAATGTCGATGTGGATAACTTTTTT
>JAGCVN010000079.1 GCA_017962315.1 Kiritimatiellia bacterium | reverse complement strand
GAGCCCGCTCCCGTAGCCCCTGCGGCGCCTGCCCCGAAACCTGCGGTCAAACCCGACGCAGCCGCGGTGCCGCCCGCGGCGCAGGCGGCCGCCCCCAAAACGGCGTTGCCGCCCGTGCGCCCGTTGCTCGCGGATGAGAACGCCCCAAAGAAGTAGCCGTTATGTCGAACACCTTCATCGCCCTGGACATCGGAACCCGTTCGGCGCACGCCCTCTGGCTGACGCTGCGCGGCGCCCGTCCCGTCATCACCCGGAAGGAGTCGTTCGCCCTCCCGATGGACGAGGAGAATCCGGACAAGCTGATTGCGACTTGGGTGGATTCGATCGGACTGAACCACCACTTCTGCACGATTGCCATGCCGGGGGCGCAGTCGCTCTTCCAGACCGGACGCATCATGCCGAACGACCCCCGGACGCCGGAACAGGTCGCGGCGATGGACATCGCCCAGTTTAGCGAGATGGCGGGCGACGAGATGCGCTACGGGGTCTTCTCCTTCGAACCCTCGAACGAGCCGCAGATCCGCCGTTATATCCTTTCGATGGCCCGTCCGAGCGCACTGGACGAGATGGTTGCAAAGGCGCCCGCCCGCCACTTCCGCCCCGCCGACCTCGTGGCCGCGCCGGTCGCCCTCTACAACGCGGTCGAGTCGATGACCGAACCGCATGACAAACCCTGGTGCTACATCGCCATCGGGGATTCTGAGACCCAGATCGCCGTCGGCGTCCACGAGGGCCTGCTCTTTGCGCGTTCGATTCCTGTCGGCGGAAAGATGTTCACGGACGCGATCGTCCAGGCGACGGGGCTTCCCCCCGTCCAGGCGGAGGTGCGCAAGCACGCCGACTGCGGGTTGGGCGCGGCGGACGCCTGCAGCGAAGAGTTGCGGCTGGCGGCGGACCGGTTCGTCTCGCAGCTGAACGCGGCGCTCGGCGTCTACAAGAGCCAGTTCCAAGATCGCAAAATGGCGATCGAGAAGTACGTGATTACCGGGGGAGGGGCCCAGCTCAAAGGGTTTAAAGCCTACCTCGAACAAAAACTCTTCCTGCCGGTCCAGTTCACGACGGAACAGGTCTCCGCGCCGATGGAGCTGGAGGGCGAGAACGGCGTCTACGACATCGCCTACGGGCTTGCGCTGACGGCGAGCCGCTGCTGCATCGCCTACCTCTCGCTCTTGCCGGACTCCTTGAAGGACGAGGTCGTCTTCCGCCAGAAGAAACCCTGGTGGATCGCGGGGGCGCTTTCCCTGCTCGGCGCGATCGCCGTCTATTCCGTCACGGGGCTTTACCTGCTCGAACGCGACACGAAGATGCTCGACGCGGAGAAGGCGAAGCTCGCCATGCGCGAGAAGATCGACAAGCAGATCCAGGCGACGCGCCAGAGGAGCGCGCAGATCATCACCAACTCCGTGCCGCTCTCCGAGCTTCTGGTGAACGGGCCGCTCGCCCGCGCCGTCCTCACGCTCGTCGCGCAGAGTGTGGACCCGAACGACTGGATCACGCTGTTCTGCGACGAGAAGATCTACAACCCCGTCGAACAGGCCCCCGAGGAGAAGACCGCGAAAAGCGGTGCCGCCGCGCCGGCCCCCTCCGCGCCGTTCTCGCTCTTCCGTTCGCTCCGCGCCGGCCCCGCCGAGGCACCGAAGCCCCGTCCGGTCTCCGGCGACCAGGAACCGCAGAAGAAAAAGGACATGGTGGACGCGCTTTCCACCGTCTTCATCGTCGAAGGCTACACGCCGAACCCGAACCTGAAGAGCGTCAAGGAAATGATCACCCGTCTGAAGACCGCGCAGGAGGTGAAGCGTGTGGACTTGCGCGGAGACGACCAGGTGTTGGCCCCGACGGGCATTCCGGAACTGGAGGAGGAGAAACTTCCAAACTTCCGCCGCTTCGTCATCGAAATCGAGGTGAACCGCCCATGAACCTAGCCTCCCTGAAATTTCTAAAAACGGAACGCATGCAGGTGGTCTACATTCTCATCTGCATCCTGTTGGCGTTGATCTGCGCTTTCCGGTTTGTCTGGCAGCCCCTTCACGAGAAAGCGGAAGAGTACGCCCAGGTGCGCGAGGCGCTAGAGGGCAGCCGGTACGCGGAGATCTCGACCGCGAGCATCCAGAAGCTGGCGAAGGCCGAGGGCGAGACGCTCGGTTCGCTTTCCAACGAATGGGTTCGCATCGCCAAGCGGCTGGACACCTTTCCCGGACAGGTGGCGGCACAGGACACGGAACTGGACCGCATCGACTACAAAGTCGAACTGTACGAAATCCGCCAGAGACTCCAGCAGAAGTCCGACGAGTTGAAGATCCAGCTCGTTCCGAAAGAACTGGGGTTAGACGAGAACCTGGACAGCAACGACGACCGCCGCGTCCGCATGCTTCAGCTTAAGGCCGTAGAGAAGCTGGCCGACCTGACGCTCGACCGCCAGATCAACCGGCTTAACGCGATCTACCCGCTGCCGCCGATCGTACACGTCGAAAAGCCGAAACAGCCGGCCCTCAAAAAAGGCGCCCCGCCGCCGAAACCCGAAAGCCTTCCGCGCGGCAAGAAGATCTTCGAGGAGTACCCCGTCCGCATCGAGTGCGACGTGGACTTCGACCACCTCTTCACCTTCTTTCAGTCGGTGTTCGAGGAAAACCAGGTCTTTATTTTCCGGAACATCCGCGTCGAGTCGGGACCGACCTTCGACTCCAAGCTGCGGGTCAAGGCGGTGTTGAGCGCGTTGTTGTTCGAGTAAAGGGAGGACGCGAAATGGAGAGACTTTGGAAAAACGTGATGCGGCTGCCCGCCAAGGCGTTCTGCCTGGCGGCGCTGCTGGTGTTCAGCGGCGTGACCGCCTGGTGCGCGCTGCTCTTCCTGACGCCGCAGGAACCTTTCCGCGAGGGGACGAAGACGCTGCCTGCGAAAGGTGCGCCGTTTGCGCTGAACACGCTGGCGTTCGTCTCGAACCAGCTCTCGCAGGAGAGCCTGACCATCCCGGTGGATCCGTTCCGCCCGACGATGGAGGCGATTTTCACGAACGAAGAGCAGCGGGCCGCGTTCATCAAGGCGTTCAAGGCGCAGCAGGCCGCGAAGGAAGGCGTTCGGCAGCCGGGGGGCGTCGGCGTGGCGGGCGGTGCCGCGCCCGGCGCGGGCAAGAAGGCGGCCGATCCCTTCGCCGCCCTGCGGAAGCAGGAGAAGATCCCCGGCCAGCTTGTCGGGCCGAACGGCGAGAAGATGATCAAGCCGAAGATCTCCTTCCTCGGCTTCATCAACCGCCCCGACGGTTCGCGCGTCTCGGTGTTCAGCGACTCCTCCGACCATTCGACCCATTTCTACCAGACGGGCGGAACCGTCCACGGCGTCGACGTGATCGGCGGCGACACGCGCAGCGCCACCGTCCGGTTGCCCAACGGCTCCGTACGGAAGCTGGAGATCGGCGGACACGTCACGCTCGCGCCCGAACCGATGAAGACGCCGCCCAAGAAAAAGGTCGCGACGGCCGCCGCGCTGGCCGCGGCCAAAGCCAAACAGGCCAAGCAGGGTAAGCTGGGCAAACCGGCGGGGAACGGCGCGAAAACCGCGAAGAAGAAGTGATGTGAGAAGATGACGCGATACTATTCAGAGGAACTGCTGGCGGAAGTCACGCAGAAGTTGGTGGCCGAGGGCAAACTCACCGTTGAAAAGCTGGGCGAACTGCAGGGGCGCGCGGCGCTCACGCTGCAGTCCGTCGACGCGCTGCTCGTGCAGGAGTCCATCGTCAACGAGGAAGATCTTCTGAAGGCGTTCGCCGAGGCAAGCGGGATTCCCTTCCACCATATCGGCGATTTCAAGATCCAGCAGGAGGCCGTGGATCTCGTCAACGCGAAAATCGCCCTCCGCCACCGCATCGTCCCCATCGAAGTCAAGGAGGGCGTCCTCACGCTCGCCGTCAACCGCGTCCCGAACCTCACCACGGTGGACGGGTTGCGGATGGTGCTGGACATCGGGGTCGATTTCGTCCTCTGCCCCGAGACGGACGTCGGCCGTTCGCTCACGCACTTCTACGGACTGGGCGCGGAGACGATCGACCAGCTGATCGCCGAGGCGCGCGCCGAAGAGGCGAAGGTGCAGCCGGAACACGAGACCGACATCGCCGTCACTACGAGCGAGACCGGCATGGTGCGGTTCATCAACCTCATCATCGCCGAGGCGATCAAGATGGACTGCACGGATATCCACATCGAACCGTTCGAGCATACCCTGCGCCTCCGGTACCGCATCGACGGCATTCTTCAGGAAATCCCGCTCCCCAAGGGCGTCGAACACCTGCGCAACGCGGTCAGTTCCTCCGTGAAGATCATGGGCAACATGGACATCGCCGAACACCGCAAGCCGCACGACGGCCGTATCAAGGTGACCTACGGCGGGCGCGACTTCGACTTGCGTGTCTCCATCCTCCCGACCCCCTGGGGCGAGACGAGCTGTCTGCGTATCCTGAACCGGGGCAACACGCAGATCGACCTCGACCAGCTCGGCCTTTCCGAAAACCAGCTTCCGAAAATCAAGCAGCTGATCGAACTGCCGCACGGCGTCATCCTGATGACGGGGCCGACCGGTTCCGGAAAGACGACCACGCTGTACGCGATCCTTGCGCGCCTGAACAAGGGCGGCACGAAGATCATCACCGTCGAAGACCCGATCGAATACCAGATGCAGGGCGTGAGCCAGGTGCAGGTGTACGCGCGCATCGGGTTGACGTTCGCCTCCGTCCTGCGCTCCATCCTGCGCCACGACCCGGACGTGATCCTCATCGGCGAAATCCGCGACTCGGAGACGGCGGACATCGCGATCCGCTCCTCCCTCACGGGCCACCTGGTGCTTTCGACGCTGCACACGAACGACGCGCCGAGCGCGGTCACGCGCTTGACGGACATGGGGATCGAGCCGTACTTGATCTCCTCCTGCGTGGAGGGGATCGTCGCCCAGCGTCTCGTGCGCCGCGTCTGCGCCCACTGCAACCACCCGTACGAACCGCCGGAGGAGATTGTCCGCGAAATCCGCGACTGCTACCCCGACAAAATCGCGAACGCGAGGTACATCCAGGGCAACGGCTGCCCCGCGTGCGGCTTCACGGGATACCGGGGGCGGAGCGCCATCAACGAAGTGATGATGATGACCGACCCGATCCGCGCGATGGTCGTCGGGCGCCAGCCGGCGAACCTGATCAAGGACCAGGCGATAAAAGAGGGCATGGTGACGTTGCGGCAGGACGGGTGGCTGCGTGTGCTGGAGGGACGCACCTCCGTCGAGGAGGTGTTGCGCGTCGCCGGCCGTCTGGAGGAGTGAAGGGAGGTCTGATGAACCGCGGGATGACGTTGATGGAGCTGACGATCACCATCGGGATCTCGAGTATCTTGGCCGGACTCATCCTGGGAATCAGCCGCCATGTCAACGAAACGACCCGCATCCGACAGGCGCAGACCGCGCTCCAGGCGTGGAGCGTCGCGTTGGAACGCTGGCGCGACAAGTTCGGCGAATACCCGCACACGTATGTCGACAACAGCGAAATGCCGTTGAACGATCCGGACACGCTGCCGGCGGGCAGGGGAAACCTGTCGAACCTCGTGGAGAACGCCGGTGCGACCATCCGTGTGAACGGCAAGGAAACGGTCTACCGCTTCCGGCAGCTGCTGACGCCGCAAACGGTGATGCACGACCCCTGGAGCGTCCCGTACCTCTACCTCCCGTCGGCGGGACACCGCGCCTACAAGATGCTCTCGTGCGGCCCCGACGGGAAATCACCGGACAAGGGCGACAACGGCCGCTACGACGCCCTGGACGACATCACGGCGGAAAGGTGAAGGATATGATGAAAAAACGCAGAGACACAGAGACGCAGGGAGGAGGGTTGCCCCTCTTTCACCGTCCTTCCTCTCTGCGTCCCTGCGTCTCTGCGTTTTTCCTGTTATTTTTGTTGTCGGCACACGGTGCCCCGACGGCGGACAGGCTTTTCAAACAGAAGAAATGGAGGGAGGCAGAAACCGCATACGTAACCATAGCGACAAAATCACCCCTCTCAAAGGAGGGGGTGAAAGCGCGGTACAGGATCGGCGTGTGCAGACTGAAGAGGAAAGACCAGGCGGGCGCGTTACGGGCGTTCCTGCGGCTCGCAGAAGACCGCGACGCCGCACGTGCCGCACCGGAAACCGTGCTGTTCGCCTACCGCGAAGTATGGGCTTTGCTGGCGATCCCGTCCGAGGACAACCGCAGGATGCAACTCGTCCGCCGGTGCGCGGCGGCCTTCCCGTCCAACGAGGTCTCGGCGGCGATTTGCGCAGAAGAAGGGCTGCTTCAGGCACGACGCGCCAGATTTTCCGACGCGGACGCTTTCTTCCGTCTGGGGGGGACGCGCCTTTCCGTCCCCACTCCGGGAGGGGCGGAGTCCCCGCCGCCCATATCGGTCGGCGCGGCTGTCCACCGCGTCATTCGGAAGGGGATATTGTCCCGGAGCAACGAACCTTTCACCTCATTCCTCCCCGGTGTCGAGGCGGTCGAAAAGTCGGGGGACTGGATGTGCGCGGCGGCACTTTGCAGGGGGTTACGCGCGACGCGAAAGGATTCCCCCGAAATCTGGAGGAAGGAAATGGATGTCTACCTCGCGGCGGGACGGTTTGAAGAAGCACTCGCCTGTTGCAAACGCATAGCGAAGGAATCGCCGGCGGACGCGCCGGAATGTGAACTTCTCACGGCGGGTATCCTGGCCGAGAGGATGCACGCCCCCCGCGAGGCGGAAACCGCATACAGACGCTGGTTCCGAAAGCACGGCGCATCGCCCCTTGCGAACCGGGCAATCCTGCGACACGCCCGTTTCCTCGCAGGATCGGGTAGACACGTTGAAGCCGGGACGGAGATGGCCCGGCTGAACCGGGCGGAGCTTTCCCGAACAGAGACTGCCGAGGCGGAGGCGCTGCTCGCAGAGCTGGCACGTGAAAAAAAATACCGCGAACAGGCGGAGGCCGCGAAGGGCGCGGCCTCCCCGAAAACGGAGAACCCCATCGCCGCCGCGCGGAAACTGTATGCGAAGGAACACTACGGTTCCGCGTTGAAGAAACTTGCGGCGTATAAGACGAGACTCGCCGATCCGGCCTGGGGGGAGGCGATGCTCCTTTACGGGAAATGCCTGCGGGAAACCGGGAATCCGCGCAAGGCGGTCGAGTCGTGGGACGCGGTCGCCGCCCGAAACGTCGCGGCGGCGAACGCCCCGCTCGCCGAGAAATGCCGCCTGGCGAAAGCGGAGACGCTTTTGGAAGACCTCGACGACGCGAAAGGCGCGGCGGCCCTCTACGAGAAAGTGACCGTCACGCGGGAGAACGCCGCGACCGTAATACCGGGTCTAGTCCTCGCCCGCCTTGCCGCCGGGAATACGAAAGGAGCCGAAACGCTCCTCGCCGACGCGGGAAAGGCTTCCCTGCTTACAGAACCGCTACATTCGCGACTCCGCGACGCCCTTGCGGGAACGTTCGGCGATTCGCGCTTCAACGGCAGCCTTGCGTCCGAAACACCACAAGCCAAAGCGGCCTTCCGGACGGCGGAAGTCCTGGCCAAAGGAGGGCGGCATCTGCGCGCGGCGAACGCTTACGGGCGTCTGGAACATTCCGTGAAAAACACGGAACTCGCCGCCTACGCGAACCTTCTCCGGGCGGAATGTCTCGCCAACGCGGGAAGGGCGGGGAAAGCGCTGCCCCTTCTCGACACATTCAAAACGAGATACCGGAAAACCAAGAGGGCGGGCGAGGGGCTGCTGCTCGCGGGATGCCTCTCGGCCGGCGCGTTGCGGAATACAAGACAGGCGGGCAGGTACTTCCGCCTTTCCGCCGATATCCGCACGGACAAGGAATCCGCGCAGCGGGTGCTGTTCTACCTCGCGACGCTCTCCCAGTGGGGAAAACGCCGCAGGGAGGCGTTGGGGCTTTACGCGGAACTCCTGAAAAAATATCCCGACACGCCTTTCAAAGACGAGATCCAGAAACACCGCATCCCTGCTTTACGAAAAGAGAATGGGGATAAAGGGAACGAAATTTTGCATATCAAACTGAAAGCGAACAAATCTGTACGCCAAACGATAGAAGTCGATCCGTATGTGGTTTACGACGTGAGGTTAGACGCACCAGATGGTTATTGGGTCGAGAAGTCAGACCTCACGTTGAACCCGTACGCCCTTTGGCGTAAAGATGGCGAACCTTTTTATTACCTCTCTTCCGCGTTTTCAAGTACACAGTACGCAACAATCGCAGGGAGTCTAAATAAGGCATCGGAAGAGGAGTTAAAGAGACCTACCTTGTTTACGGTGGACGTCCCGTCCGTCGACATCGACTGGGCGGGGGTTGAGTCGGAGCCGGACGAACACATCGAAGACACCAATTACGTCTTTTGTGAAATTCCGTCCACTCCGCTACAGGGGCGGCCCTTCAGGATTTCCGTCCGTAACGAGAAGGGGAGGCTCGCCAAGGGTCCCGTGAAATTAATCTGGAACGACCCCTCGCTGAAAGTCTACCGCGACGATGCCTCGCAGGTCGCGAACGGCGCGGAGTTCGAACTGCCGAACGGGACGATGACACTCCATGCCGTGCCTTCGTCCGAGACCGGTCCTTTCACCATTACGGCACTGGGACCAGACGGCGAGTCGGGTAGGACGTCCGACCTGATTCTGGGATGGACGAATCCTGGCATAGGCACGCAGACGATTGCGCAGCAACCAGTAGACCGAACGAGGAAGACGATTGGAATCGGAGAAGAAGTCAGGTTGACGGTAATGGGGAATACGACGCCAATCTTGTGGGACAAGACAAACGGGACGTTGTCTGGCGCATCAGGAAATGTAGTCCTGCTGACGGCACCGGAAGTCCCCTGTGTTCTCGTCGTCACCGCGAAATTCAATGGGGCAATTTATGAAGTTACATTTAACGTGATTCAGCCTGATACCATAAGTTTTCAGTACAGATCTACACTTTCTTTGACATTGCCGCCTTCATGTTACGGACTTAAAATCAGTTCTGACATTTATATCAAGCCAGATACCGTGAATTTCTACAATCTTCTCCTTTATGAATCCGAATCTGATGTTTTTGACGTAAAAGGTGGGTATCAATGTGAACCATTGCAAAAGCATGAAGCAAACGGTCCGCATCCGATGATGCGAGTAATCGTTCCGGGATTGGGAACGAGATGTGAACATTGGGATGAGATTACCGGAAGATCCCCTTCTGTGCCATTTGAAAGTGGCTCGTGGTACTGGTTAATCACATGGGGGTATAGGGTAGGAAAACGAAATGGGGCATACCATGCGTTAGATTGTGTCAAACAAAATTATGACTTTGAAGCGTTCGATGCAGACTCGGGGAGATTTACAATTTCAAAGAAGAATCTTTCCGCTTGGATTGAGGGGCAGTCGCGGGATCTGCATCACAACTGAAATGAGGAGGTGTTGAATGAAGTTCTCTTTTTTTATTTCCCTGCTTGTCCTGATGTTCGGTTTTGTCGGTATTTCGTCGGGGGAGACGAATCAGAACATATCATCGGCATGGATTACGCTTGGATCGTCGGGCGTACGTTTTCGAAAATTATCGGAGGCGGAAATGGTGACGTATGAAAAAACGTTACGGGAAAATCATCTCCGGAACGGAGAGATCGTCGAACCCTATCTACGGGATTTCGAGACCCGCACACAGGTGCTTTGCGAACAGCTACTGGAGCTGATTTCCGCGTGTAGAATCCGCGACGCGCTGGAAAAGGAGGATGAAATCTTGGCGGGAAACCCTTGCATGAATCCCCCGAAAGACGTGAACAGCCACGGATTCACCGAAGAAGTGTACAGACGGTGCGACAGGGTGAAAATCCTGATTCTCCGATATTTTCATCTGGCCCTCTCACGGGCAAAAGAGATAGACCTAGACGAAGCCGCGAAAATACTCGTCAAGGAAAAGTCTTTTTCCGACTGGCCGAACTGGCCGAACATCCGATATCCGAATGACAAAGAGAAACAAGAAGCTGAACGTATGCGTATAGCCCGGTATGCTGCACTGGAACGCCTGGACGGCACCCTCGTCTACATACTGGAAAGCGAATGCGGAAGGATCGAAGACCAGCTTGGCCTGTGCCTCCGGAATTTGAAGGAGTCGAAACTGTTGAAAGAATACAATCGGTTCGTCGCTGAAATCAAGCGTGTCATCAAAGATCCGGAACTACAGGGCGAGGTCTTGCGAGCAGAACACCTCCCCCTTGGATATTATTTCCACAGGCGGTGCGATGCCGCGCAAAAGGCGTGGGAGCGAAAACGGGAAATAGAGGTCGGAAAACTTCGCGAGGGTTCGGTTCGTCCGGAAACGGACGGACAAAGAAACGGGAAAAGACAACAGGCGGGAGGCGGAAAATGAACGGCCACAGCGAGAGTCTCCTCATCCCTTCACTTTTCCCGCTTTTATGTGTCTTTGTGTTCGCGTCCGCCGTTTCTCTCTGTGCGGAGGAGTTGAACAAGGAGGATGAAGCACTCGTCCAGAAAATGATTGCGTCAAGCTACTCGAATGAGGTGCGGTACCTGTCCAGGGAGGAGTTTCAGGCGTGTATGGAACAGACGCGAAGGGAGATGCTGGAAGAAGCAAGAGCAATGGAGCCTTTTGTCCGTCATTTTGAGACAAATACCCCTGTTATTTGTGAACAGGTTTTAAGATTGATTCCCGAAGCGAAAATATTGGCTTCCATTCATAAATTAGATGAGCTTCTTTCAGGATGCCCGCCAAAATGCGATTGGGTGAGATTTAAAAATTATCGCCGTAACAGTCCATACGCAAAAAGCAGATGCGCGCTTGTCGAGATACAGATCCTGTGGTGCCTACACCAAGCCATCCCCCTCGCGGAAAAGATGGACCTGGACAGGGCGGCGGAGATTTTCATCGAGGAGGAATCGTTCGACGACTGGTCGGTGCGCGAGAAGGACGAAACGAAACGCAAGGAGATGCAGCACCGGGATGCCCGCCTCGCCGCGAAACGGTATCTTGAACATGAGCTGGTTTATAGATTAAAACGCTCTTACAGGCGGCTTGAAGACGACCTGGTCTACCGCCTGGACAGGGACAGGCGGGAAAACAGGATGGATGACTTCAACCGCTTCGCCCGCGAAATCAGGCGCGTCGTCAAGGATCCGCAGCTCGCGGAAAAACTCGTTCGGGCAGACATCGAGACGCCGCACCACGCCAGCGAGAGACGGTTCAAACGAATCGAGGAAATCTTCCGGAAGCGGGACGAGGAAGGGATCGCGAGAATCGAGGCGGAGGAAAAACGCCGCCGCGAGGAGTACGACAAACGGCGGAAAAGAGAACATGGGAAATGACGACATCACGGCGGAAAGGTGAGAAAGGCATGAACCTTTCATACAAAATCGCGACGATATTCGATCGCCATCGACGGCAATCGACGGTAATCGACAACCGTCAAAAAAGAACACGCGGGTTTACTTTGATAGAAATGATTATCGTGGTTTCGATCCTGAGTATCCTCCTCTCGCTGCTGTACGGCGCGCTGGAGCGGTCGCGCAAGTTCAGCCAGCGGGCGGTCGTGTTCACGGAGATCAAAAACATCGAAAGCGCGTTCCGCCAGTACCACGCCGTCTACGGCGACTGGCCGACGAACGAACTCGCAGACACCAGGCTCGAATTCACCAGCGAACTCGCCTCTGGGAACGACTGCGGGTTCGTCATCAACGAAGAGATCGGCCGCCTTCTGCGGGGTGTCGCCCTGAACGACAACGAAGCCGCGAGGCGTTTCAATCCGCGCCGGATTCCGTTTATCGAATTCGCCCGTCTGCGCAGCGGCATCCCCGTCAACCCCTTCGTCTCGGCGGCGGACGACCTGGCCCGGGACATCCGCAAATACAAAGTCCTTTTCGACACCAACGGCGACCACACCCTCCAGTTTTCGGATAACGACCGCCAGCCCGCCTTCAGCACGAACATCATCGCCGACATCGCCGTCTGGACGTTGATCCCCGGCACCCGAAAGGGCGCGCAGTCGGAAGAAGACACCACCGCCGCCATTCCTGATGAAGTCATCGGTTCCTGGGATTCATTCGGCGTGAAATGACAACGGGAGGAGGGAAATGAAAAGGCGAAGGATCGTTGAAACGGGAGGGGCGTACCCCCGTGCAGGCGTCACGCTGATGGAGCTGATCATCGTGCTGGGCATGGTGTCCGTCCTCCTCGCCATCGCGTTGCCCGCGATGCGGGCGGTGCATACGGCCTCGCTGAAACGCCGTGCGGCGGCGGAGGCGACGGAACTCGTCCAGGGCGCGCTCCGCTACAAGGAGGCGTACGGGTTCTGGCCGGGCGAGGTGAAACTGGTTTCCGACTCGGACACGAAGGTGAAGCTCCACGAGGACACGCCGGAACAGAACGGGTTGAAGCGCGCGACGCTCGTCGTCTCCGCGCCGGAGGACATCCTGGAGAACCTGACCGAGAACAGCGCCGGCTCGGCGGGCTGGCTGCGGCTCAGGACGAACGAGGTCTACCGTTGTTTCGCGCGCCTCAACGAACGCCAGTCCACCCAGTCGAAATGCAACCCGCTGAATCCGAAGGGCATCGAGTTCGCCGGGCTGGACGACGAGGAGCGTTGGGATCGTGTCGGCAAGGTGGACCCGTGGGGCAACGCCTACACGCTCCTGATGGGGATGAACCCGCGCTCGCAGTTCCGACTTTATCTGAACGGTACGCAGATCCTTTCCGTCTCGAACGTGACGGCCCTCGCTTTTTCCAAGGGCGCACCGTCGGCGACGGCCGCCACGAACTACATCTTCAGCGCGGGGGTGAACGATGGGAAATGAAAACCGTCTGCGACCGATGGCTGTTGAAAGCCATCGAACGCCATCGAAAATTTCAAACGCCTCCTCCGCCGCGTTTTCCATCTTCGAGCTGGTCACGGTATTGGCGATCATCGGCGTCGCGCTGCTCGTCTCCGTCGGCGCGTTCGGGCCGTGGGGCGCCTACTGGAAGGCGAAGGGGGCGCGGCGCGCGGTCTGCAACGCCTTGCGCGAAACGCGCTCCGTCGCCCTCGCCCAGAACCGGTACGCCGCGTTCTGCTACGGAAACGTGGCGACGAACGAGCCGGTGGAAAAATTCGCCTACACTGCCTACGTGTTCACCAACGAGGCCGTCGATCTGGAAGCGAAGTACAAAGGCGTCGAGAATCCTCCCGGCTTCGAAGACGGTTACCAGGACGCGCCGTGGCGGTTCCTTCCGGACGGCGTGACGGTCGCGCACTTCGTCAACGGCGAGCCCGTCCCGGCGCAGGAGTGCCTGATTCTCTTCCGACCGGACGGCACCGCGCTTTCCCCGTATTCCGCCGACTACGCGACCGCCTCCAACCGGACGCATACGATCGGGTTCAGGACGAGAACCCGTTTCCAAACCCAAAACAAGCAGACCGAACCGATCTATCTCCCGGTCGTCATCGACCTTGACACCGGGCGTGTTCGCACGGATTGAGAAGGAGCAGGGCAATGAAATCTGCAACACACGGTTTCACGCTGGTGGAGGTCGCCCTCGCGATCCTCGCCGTCGGACTGGGGCTCCTCGCCATCTTCGGGATTTCCCAGTCCGCGCTGGAGAGCACGGTGGAAAACCGGAACGACGCCCGGTGCGACCGTTTCGCGGACGCGGTCTTCGGCACGCTCCGCGAATACGACCGGCTTTTCGCGGCGCAGGCTTCCTCGAACCTGAACGCCGTCGCGGTCTGGCGCAGCCGCTGGGCAAACTGCAAGACGTTCCCGTTCCCTCCGGTCCCTGGGATGCACACGAACGGGCTTGCGCTCAAGATCGGCGGTATCCAGCCGGCGTTCGACGAGAACGACATCTCCTTGACCGAATGGAATCCCTACTACGAGCTTGCAGTCTACACGAACGGATATTCCGAAGTCGCCGGGGGCTACAACTACCTCGGCTTCCGTCTGGCGGTCGTCCCCGACGGCGCGTTGTACGACGGCAAGGTGCGTTTGTACAAGACGGCCCTTTTCTACGGAGGAAGTCTGCCGTGAACTTCCTGAAAACAAACGCAGAGGCACAGAGGGGCGGAGGCAAATGAACGGATCCGCTTATTCAAGAACGGTCGTGCTTCTTTCCCTCCTGGGGCTGGGGATGATAACTCCCGCACAGTCGCGGGAGTTGAGCGAAGAGGACGAAGCGCTCGTCCGGAAAATGATCGCGTCTAGCTACTTCGCCCGCGAAATCTGGCGCGTCGTCAAGGCCCCCCGGCTCGCGGAGAAGCTCATCCGGGCGGACATCGACACGCCGCACCACGCCAGCGAGAGGCGGTTCAAACGAATCGCGGAGATCTTCCGGAAGCGGGACGAGGAAGCCATCGAGAAGATCGAGGCGGGGGAAAAACGCCGCTACGAGGAATGGATCCGGCAGCAGCGGGAGCGGAACCGCGAAATCCTGGAAGAGCGGGAGCGGGAACAGGCCAGGCGCGGGAAACGGGAAGGAGAAGGGAAATGAAAAAGAGAAGAGATGTGGAAACGGGCGGGGAGGCGGCCCGGTCGTTCGGTTTCCACCGGGTGCGTATGGAGGAGACGCGGGGGACCGGAGGTCTGCCGCATACCGCATACCGTGCGCCGTGCGCCGCGCTTCTGCGCCTCTGCGCCTCTGCGTTTAAACTTCCCGCACGGAGACGGGCCGGCATGACGATGATCGAACTGGTTTCCGCGCTCGCGTTGATGGCGATCGTCACGGCGACGGTGCTGGCGCTGCTCAACAAGGCGTCGGTTTTCTGGTCGGGCGAAGCGCACAACGAGATGCAGGACGGCGAGGTGGACCGCTTTTTCCGCCAGTGGGACGACGATTTGCGCCAGGCGGTCGCCGATACGGCCGGCGATGTTTCCTCGAACGTGACGTTCTGCATCGACGTGCCGAAGCGCGACATAGGCGCGGGGGAACGGAATTATTTCCTCTGTTTCGTCCGCCCGTCCTCCCCCCGTGGTTTCGAACAGGCGGAAAACGGCGAGAACAAGTGGCGGCTTTCACTCGACTGCGTGAAATACGCCGCGAACGCCGACGGCGAGATCATCCGCGAAGTGTATCCCCTCTATTCGGATGAACTGGTCGGCAAGCAGGTGAAGGAGATTTGGGAGGATGCGTCCGAACCTTCCCCCGACAGAGCCTCTTCTCGTGTCGCGCTCACCTGCGCGCGCGTGGAGGATTTCAGCGCAAGCGCACTGGTGACGAACACGGTGCCGCTGGTGACGAATGCGCTGCCGGTCAGCGTCACCATCCAGTTGCGTGCGTTCAAGGACGAAGCGGAACGGAACGAATACCGGCGGCTGCTGGACGAGACATCGGAAGACGCGCGTTTGCGTCGCGAATCGCTGGGTGTGCCGTATCTGCACCTGGTTCCTTTCCCGGCATACGGAAGTGAGGAGGTTTTATGATCGGGTTGAAAAAAATCACGGTGACGGGGACTCTGCCGTCGGGATTCCGGTTGCGGCCGCGCGATGGCGGCGCGGCGTTGATCGTCACGCTCGGCGTCCTTTCGCTGCTTGCCGTTCTCGCGGTCGCGTTCCTTGCCAGTTCGCGTTCCCTTCGCCGCATCGCCTTGAATCAGCGCCACGCGCAGACGGCGCGCGACCAGATGCCGCAGGCGCTCTGGCTCGCCGTGCGCCAGCTCGAGGAGGGGCTGGTCGTCTCCAATGCGAGCCTCGGGGAAGTCGCGTCGCCCGTCCCCGGACGCCGCGTCGCGCCTGTCGGGCAATGGTTCTCGCCCGACTACCTGCGCGACCGCTACGGTGTACATTCGGACCGCTACACGTTTTGGCACGGCGCGGTGATGACCTCCCCCGGTTCGAACGACGTCGTGAATCTGCTGACCCCGGAGGTGTTGCGGATGATTCCCGCCGCGCTTACGAATGGTCTGCCGCTCGATGCCTCCGAAGAGGCGTATCCGCTCCGCAGCGCATGGTCGTGGATCGACCCCGAAGCGGGCGAACTCAACCCTTTGCGTTTCGCGTTCGCGGTGGTCGATCTCTCCGGCTGCGCCGACGCGAACTACTACGCTTCGGGGGCGGTCTCCCAGCGTCTCGCCCGCGTCTGCCACGCGCAGGCGGATGTCACCAACTGGTTCAACCGCGTTTTCGCGGAGACGAACGACGTGCCGGGCATCGCGGAGGAACGGTGCCCCTTTACCTGTTTTTCCTACGATCCGGATCCCGACACGGTTCCGCTCGCCTTCCCCAGCAACCATGTCCGCGCCGCGCTCGGCACCCATGCGTTCCACAGCGGGACGCTGCACAAGTTCAATTTGAACAGCGTCACCAATCTGGCGTCGTGGAAGGTCGTCCGCTACGGGAACGGAAACGGGAAGGATGAAACGCCCTGGTACAACGATTCCGAGTTCAAGGCCAAGTGGCTCGATTTCGTGAACGTCTACGTCTCCGGCATGGCGAAAGCGGGGGCACTGGAGAACGACGATTACCAAATGCCGGAGGGCGTCGCCATCCCGTATTCCATCGTGAACGAACTGGACGGCGACCGCATCCCGCAAATTTCTTCGTTCACGGCGGAAGTGGTCGAAGGTGAACAGACGACCGGACAGGCACTCGCCACGCGCGTCGATTACGCGGTCGAAGCCGTGCCGCTCATCAACAAGGTCTCCGTCTTCCCGCTCTACGCGCCGGAGGGCGGAAAGCCCAGCGAGAATCTACCGCCGGATGTCGATTTCGACTTCTATGAACTCGATGCCTCGCTCAGCAACCACTATGCCGTCGCGGTGGAGTACTGGTATCCGTTCGCGCCGGTCTCGCCGTACCGCGACGGCCAGGGGAACGAACTGAACTTCGCCGCCTACGTCGGTATCTACACGAACAGCGACGACATCGCCACGACCACGAACATGGGATGGAACGCGAGTCTGTTGCGGGACTGGTTCCGTTGGAATGATCCGGGTTCAAGCAACACCGTCATGCAAACGCTCTTCCGCGCCTGGAAGGAATCCTATCTCTCCGCCGTCGGCTCCTCGGTCTACGCCAACCCGCTCTGGCTGGCGGCGACGTTCCAGCAGGAGCTTTGGTTCACCCCGGCCATGCCTACGCACCCGTACTGGCCCGATGTCGGCACGAATTCCGTCTATTCGCCCTACGTGGAACAGTTCTTCACGCCGCTCGGACTGGAACAATGGCCGGTCGTCGATACCAACGGTGCCTTCAATATCGAGCAGACCCCGGTGTGGCTTGCTTTCCACCCCGCCGTTACGAACATCGTCGAGGAGGAGACGAACCTGGTCTGGGTCGTCACGGAATCCAACGAGGTCGCCTACGTCGACGGGGAACAGGAAACAACGGTCTTCGAACCGACCGAATCGAACCAGGTGGTGCAGGTCGCCCTCGTCACCAACGTCTACACCTACCTGACGGTCACCAACCCCGTCATCACCTGGCAGCCCGATGCGGAGACTTCCTACCGGCTGCTTTACGCGCAGAGTCCCGACTACCGTCACGACCGTACGTGGATGCTGTGGGAAACGGGGGACGGCGGTTTCCTGACGAACGACGTGGTTTCCCTTACCACGCTCGCCAACGAAACGATTCCCTTCACCTCAACCAACCAGTTTGCCGAGTTCTGGATCGATCCGACGAACCGGATTCTTTTTACCGTCCGTGCCGTCGGGCATCCCGTCACCAATGAAGACGAGACCGTCACGCTGGAGTACGAAATGGTCACGAACGTCGTCACGGCGTTGACGGTATGTGAATCCGGCACGACCAATACCTGGACGTTGACACGGGACAATGTGGCGATGGGTTTGGAAGTGCAGCGCGTCAAGCCGTTACCCATGCCCGGCGAACTGGGGGTGGCGCTGGACGAATTGCTCTACCTTCTTCCGACCAATTCCACGTCGGAACTGTACACCTATCTCACCGCGACGCCGTTCGATGACGATTTCGACTGGGACAGACTCCACCGCTCCTTCTCGCACTTCCCGAACATCCTCAACAAGATGTTCCCCACCATCCAGGAGCCGACCCTCGGCGATCTCGATGAATCAAACCGGTATTACCTGAAGGAAGGTGACGAAAACGGGAATTCCAAAGGGGGACGGGTTGTCCATGACCTCGAACGGGTACAGCCGGGACGTGATTTCCAGGGCTACTTCTGGACGGTCTACCCGAAACAGACGGTCAATTTCATGGAGGTTGAATTCAGCGAGGTCCCCGGCGAGAACGGCGTGACGGAGCAGCAACCGGTCACCAACTACTACGCACTCGGCGAAATCCGACATGGCGAGGTCAACCGTATCTGGGTCCGTCCGGTCACGACCGTGAGACCTGACGGTTCCGAGTATGAACAAGACCAGATTGTGGACGAAGCGTTGCTCACGCATGAAAACCCGCCGAAGGTCATCCCCTTCAACGTCGTGACGAACCTCTACGCGCCGGACCCCCGCCGTAATATGTGGGGGGAAGACAACTGGGCCGCTTTCCCCGACGGATTGGAATGGAAGGGCGAGAACATTCGCTCCACCAACCTCACCGAGGTCGCGGAGCTGCCCTTCATCCACCACGACAAACCGTTTACGCGCATCGGCGAAATCGGCGATGTCTACGGTAGTTTCCTCCGGAAGACACGGGAGGACGAGGCAGAGAAAACCCGCTACGACACAATCAACTTCGCCACGCGCGCCGGTGCCGCGTTGCTCGACCTCTTCACCGTCCACCCGACGCCCGCCCCGTGGAGGGGGTTGGTCCAGGCGAACACCGAAAACGAGGATGTCGTACGCCTGATGTTGAACGGCATCCCGTTCGGATGGACGAACATCGCCAACGGTGCCTCGACGGAGGGTGTCTCCTTCCTCAAAGCGAAGCCGCTGGACAACTGGGCGGAGGTTTACCTTGAAGCGTTGACGAACGATCAGACCTACGTCGGCTGGCGGTGCTTCGCCGACATGATGCCGCCGTTGCTCACCAACCGTCTCGCAAACGCGGCCCGTCAGAAAAACCCGTGGGAGGACGAAACGGCGGAGCTGCATCCCCTGCACGACTACGACGAAGAGATTGTTTCCTCGTTGGCGGACAAGGTCTCCTTCCGCCAGAGTCTCTACTTGGTCATCCTCTCCGTACAGACACTCGGCCCCGCTTCGACGGAAGAACGCCCTGTCGTGTTGGGCGAAAGCCGTGCGGCGGTGACGATTGTCCGTGACGCCTTTACCGGCCGATGGACGGTCGTCGGCTGGCGCGTGCTTTAAACATTTTCATCTTGGCTTGACGAATGTGAAGGGGGTAAGATAGAATTTCGTTTGTTTTTGCAAGTGAGAAAGGTGGCATCCAATGAAAATGCAGTGGAAGTTTGTTATCCGTTTAGTCCAATTTTGTACGGCGGTAATCGAAAAAGGCGCACTTGTAGCGGCTGCCATCTGTATGGCGGCGGCCTCGCCGTCGGTTGGCGCCGAATTGAGCGACGGCGCGATCACGACGCGCGTGCCGCTGCGCAACGCGCCTGCGGCGTTCGCCGAGAAGGGCGCGGGAACGGTTGCGTTCCTCGGCGGCTCCATCACCGAGGCGAACGGATTCCGTCCGCTCGTGGAGAACAGCCTCACGAACCGCTTCCCGACGGCGCAACTCTCCTTCACGCGGGCGGGACTCTCCTCGACCTGTTCCACGGCGGGCGCGTTCCGGTTCGGCGACGACGTGCTGGCGCGGGGCGTGCCCGACGCGCTGTTCGTGGAGTTCGCCGTCAACGACCACGTGAACCCTGACCATCCCTACGAGGTGTGTCTGCGCGGCATGGAGGGCATCGTGCGCCAGGCCCGCCGGGCGAATCCGAAGATGGACATCGTGATGGTGCTGTTCATGACGTCCGACATGCTCGAGACCGTCCGCGCCGGCAACCTCCCCGTCTCCTACGCCGCGCACCTTGCCGTGGCGGAACGCTACGGAATCCCCACCGTCAACGTCGCCAAGGCGCTTGTGAATGCCGAGGCCGCCGGGACGTTCACGTGGACCGACTACGGCGGCGACTGCCATCCCAACGCGGCGGGCTGCCAGTTCATCTCCGACCTCATCGACGTGCTTCTGGATGCGGAGGGATGGGGTGTGTCCGTCGGCGCGTCCGCGCCGTACGAGCTTCCCGCCGCCATCGACGCGGGATGCTACGAGAACGCGCACTGGATTCCGTCTGGCCGCGCCGCGCTTGGCGACGGCTGGTACTATTCCGTCCCGGACTGGAGCGCGCTCTCCGCCACGTGCCGCGCCAACTACAAGAACGACGCGATCCTCTGGAGCCGGACGCCGGGCAGCGTGATGACGGTTGAATTCACGGGCACGGACTTCGGTGCGTTCGTGCTCGCGGGGAACGACGCGGGCGTACTGGAGATTTCCATCGACGGCGACGCCTTTACGTCGCATCCGCTCTACGACACGCAGTACAGCAAGACGCTCCAGCTGCCCTACGCACGGGTGTTCAGGTCGGGTCTTGCCAACGGACGGCACACAGCGGTTCTTCGTTCCAACAGGTACGGGACGAACGGCAACGTCGGCGGGACCGCCGTGCGGCTCTTCCGCATCGGCGCAAACGGAATCGCCGGTGCCGGAAACGTGACGTGGGAGGCGCCCTGCGACGTGACGGGCGACGCCGACGTCGACACGACGGGCGCGTTCCGCTACGCCTACGGCATCGCGCCCAACGTCGTCCCGTACAACTCGGCGACGACGACCGTCAACGGCGTGACGTTCTTTGAGGGTTCGCGCACCGCCAACGGATGGCGTGCAGCAGACCTGAAATTCCAGGGATTCGGTTCGGCGCAGAACGACAGTGGCCTTGCATGGGCGGCGGGCATCGCTACGGAAGGGGACATTTCCGCACCTTACCGCACGATGCTCGGTTGCGGACTCTACTCCACCGTTTCGCCGCACGCGGCCTCCATCACGTTCCGCAGGCTTGTTCCTGGACGCCGCTACCTCGTGCAGCTCTGGTGCAGCCGAGGCGGTGCGTCGGGAAGCGGCGAGACGGTCACGCTCGACAACTCCGTGACGCTCTCCACGGGCGGCGCATCGTCCGGTGATCTCCGCGATGGGGACGCTGGCAGGCGAGCCGTCGTTCACGTTCGGCGCGAACGGGTACAAGGTCAAACTCACCGCCGACGGCAAAGGATACGTCGTCTGGCGTCCGGGCACGATATGCATCGTACGGTAGCCTTTACGTCAACGGATTTTTGCCCGTTGTCCCGGTGCGGCGACGGTTGTGTACGGGGTAACGCCGGAGAGCTACCATGCCGGTTATCCGTCCTTTCTCGCTGACACGGCACCAGCCAGGCGAATGGAAACCAATCAATGAGAATATCACGCAGAGAGACTCTGAAGGGATGCCTTGCCGCGTTGGGCTTCTCGGCACTGCCGGGGGGTATCATGTTTGCCGCACCGCAGGGGTGGAAGATGACGAAGCCACCAAACCTCGTCTTCGGCATCCTCTCGGATACGCATCTTCAGTCCGGCTGGGATGGCGTGAAGCCGCACGGTGGTTTCCCACTTACCTACGTAACCAACGCGATGCGGCTCTTTCGCACCCGAAACATCGACGCTTTTATGCATCTGGGTGATGCGGCGCATCGCGGCAAGAACGTGGAGGTTCAGTACCACCGAGACATTTTCGATAAGTGCTTTCCGAACGGGAAGGCGAAAGACGGACATAAGGTCGAGAAGCTGCTTGTCGTCGGCAACCACGAACTCTACGGCGACTCGGCGGGCGGTCCGGGCGCGTGGGCGCCGAACATTTGGAAAGACCCCGCCGAACGCAAGAAACACGTGCTTTGCGGCGACCTTCCGAAACATTGGGAAATGGTCTGGGGCGAGAAGTACGAAGAAGTTTGGCACAAGGAGGTAAAAGGGTACCACTTCTTCGGGCGCCACTGGCAGACGGACGAGCAAACGCTCGCGGACTTCATCAACTCCAAGTCCGAGGAATATTCGCTCATGGGTACGAAGCCTTTCTTTATCCTCTCGCACGCCCGTAACCACTTTCAATGCAACCATGCGCTCAGGGCGTTCCCGAACGCCGTCGCGTTCTTCGGCCACTGGCACCAGTCGAACGCGGACTGGAAGACGATCTACTTCGACTCGTTCGGCGGCTTTTTCCCAAACATACAGGTCGGTGCATGCCGTATGGACGGAGGAAACGGTCTTGACGCAAACGAGCACATCACGAAGCGCGATGTGTTCATCACCGAAGTCGAGCGGAAGTCTGCCTGGAGTGAATGCAAGAACCCGTCTCGACAGGCGATGATCGTGAACGTCTACGACGACATGGTGGTTTTCGAGCGATATGAAGTTGGAAAAGGCGGAAAGCTCGGTCCAGACTGGGTGTTGCCACTGGGTTGGAGGACAGGGAATGGGGAAGGGGAAACGGGTAAGCATCCCTTTTCGAGAGAAGAACTGAAGAAAGCCATCGGTTGCCCCGAATTTCAGAAACAGGCGAAACTGGTCGTTGATAGTGTGATAACGCGGAAACGAAAGCGCACGGAGCGGGACGTGAGAGAAAAGAATTCTGCGGACGCCGTCTCCCCGCACCTCTCCATTAAGATACCGCTTGCCGACGGCAATCCAGATTCCCGCGTCTACGCCTACGACGTTGTTGTGGTAGGGGACAACTTGAACGAGCGGCTTTTCAAGAGTGTCTATTTCGAGGGCGCAAACCTTGGCATAGGCCGCGAGCCGAACCGTGGCATCACCACGGTGGAGATTCCGCTCTCCGAACTGCCGTCCGGCAAGACGCTTACAATCGCCGTCCGTCCTTTGAGTTCCCTCGGTACGAAGGGCAAGGCCATTGCCGTGAAATTCATGCGGTGAGAACAAAAAAACTTGGAAGCGGCTTAAATTTCGTTATACTCATCCCCCATGATGTTTGCCACTTTTATTCTTTCACTGCTTGCAACGACGACGTTTCTGCCCAGTCCGGAGGGGGTTTCTCCCGCAGAAGGGCATACCGCCGGTGTTTCCGGCTATGCGTTCTCCGGCGGGGTCGGGACACACGCCTACCTTGTCGCGCCTGGAATGGGAAAGGTTTGCGGTTTTTCCGAACCTTTCACGGTCGAGGGCTGGTTCCGGAAGACCGGCGACCCCGGTCAACGCTATTGGGCATTGGCGGGGTGCCGCGACGACGCCAACGGCTGGACGCTTTCGCTGGCCCGTTCCGGAAACCAGATCCGGTTCCGCCTCTTCGTCAGCGATGTCCACGGTGGCGGCAAACTCCAGTTTGAACGCGACTTCCCCAACGCCGGGGTGATGGGGGATACCAAGTGGCATCATGCGGCGCTCGTTCACAATCCCCGCGATGGCCATGGCGGCTGGTCGCTTTTTCTCGACGGCGTCTGGCAGGGAACCCTGCACAACCCTTGCAAACCCGCGCGGTCGCACGGTTTCCCCGATTTGATCCTCGGAGGCCGCCGTTCTTTCTCGAACTCCTTTGAGGGCCGACTTTCCGGTTGGCGCGTCCATGCCGCCGTCCTTGCGCCCGACGAAGTATTGCGTTGTACCGGGATTGAGCCGGAGTCTCCTGTCGAAACGGTGGCGGAACATCGTGCAGCACCCCCGCTCCCGTCCGGTGCCTTTCGGCGTTGGCGGACTGCCCTTGGAACGGCGCCGTCCGCGCTTTCGTGGGCCGCGCCGTTCCAAACGCCGTTCGAACGGCTCTATGTGTTCGGTCGTTCCGGGACCAACGCCGTCTCGATCACGTATTCGGACGACGACGGGGCGACATGGCAGGCGTGGCGGCCGCTACGCGCCGCCGTCCCCGCCGAGGTCGGCGCGGGTACGCCGTTCCGTTTGGGCGGTGACGTCGTGCTGGCGTTTACCAACGCGACTTTTGTATCGGGAAATCTGTTGACGGAACGGAACGCGGGGCGTGTGACCTTCCGCCCAGACAAAACCCGTTTCGATCCTGCGTTGTTCTACTTCGGGACGAACCGCGTGATGCGCCTCGCCAGAGGCAATCCGGTCTTCGCTGCCGAAGGTGTTCTCTTTCCCGGCGGAAAAATCGAATGGGGACAGCCTGAGATTTTCCTGTACGACGTCATGGAACCGGTCGAACGGATCTGCGAGCGGGACGGCGCGAGGTGGGCTGTCTGCGCGGGGGGGGCTTATCGTGTGCCCGTGGTGCGCAAGGCCGGGGCGCCGGAACCGTTTCCCGCCGTGCCGCTCTCCGACGGGGGCGTCGCGATTCCGGAAGGGTTCGGGACGTGGGAGACGGATGGTTTCGCCATCGTTCTGGAAACCGATCTGGATAAACTGGAGCAAGATGCCTTTCTATTCAGTACCTTTGACGGGCAGTGTGGTATGCGGATACGGAAAAACCGGTGTAAGCTGGCGCCTGTGTTGCAGCTCGACCTTCCGGCGAAGGGCGTTTCATTACAAACCAAGCCGGGATTTTTCCCTGCGAAAGGGGCGCACCGCGCGGCTTTTGTCGCAGATTATGCCTCGCGTACCCTGTTCGTCGTCGTGGACGGCAAGCTCCAGCCGGAGTGTGTCCGTTTCGCGCCCTCCGCCCGTTACGCCTCGCGTCGCCCGGCGACCGTTCCTCCGGCGGTGACGCGCATGGCGCTCTACCCCCGCGCCCTGAGCGTCGCGGAGGCGGCGGAACGGACAGCGCGGTAACGGCTTGGAATCAAAGGGTCACGCCGTCTTTGAAGATACAGATCTCTTGATAGCCGTGTGTTTCATTGCGCGCGGGTTTCCCGGAAGCGGTTTCAAGGACGAGTTCGTAGAGTTTTTCGCCTGCGCTCTCGACGGTTTCCGCGGCGGTGGCGACCACGCCCGCGTCGAAATCGATCCACTCCGGTTTCTTTTCCGCAAGCGGCGTGTTGGAGGCGATTTTCAGCGTCGGCACGACGGTTCCGTATGGCGTTCCGCGTCCGGTGCTGAACAGGATCAAGTGGCAGCCGCTCGCCGCCAGCGCGGTACATGCGCAAGGATCGTTGCCGGGACCCCAGAGCATGTTCACGCCTCTTTTGCGGACGGTGGCGCCGTAGTCCAGCACATCCGTGACAATCGCCCGCCCGCTCTTGTGGACGCAACCGAGCGACTTTTCTTCCAGCGTGGTGATACCGCCTTCTTTGTTGCCCGGCGAGGGGTTTTCGTAGACGGGCAGGTTGTGGGAAAGGTAATACCGTTTGAAATCGTTGAGCATGCCGGCGGCCCGCTTGAAAACTTCCCGCGTCTCGCACCGGTTCAACAAAAGGTCTTCCGCGCCGAAAAGTTCGGGAATTTCGGTGAAGACGGTCGTCCCGCCACGGTTGGAAAGACGGTCGGAAACGCAACCGATGACGCTGTTGGCGGTCAATCCGGAGAGACCGTCCGACCCGCCGCACTTCAGTCCGACGACCAGTTCCGATTCGGGAAGCGTCACGCGGCGGTCGCCCGCGCAGGTCTCCGCGAACGAGACAAGGGCGCGGACGCCGGTTTCCACTTCGTCGCCGTCATCCTGTGCCCGGAGGTAGGCTACGGGGTGTCCGTCGAACCCGTGCATCCGCTCACGGAAGGAGTCGAGCGTGTTGTTCTCGCACCCAAGCCCGACGACGAGCGCACCGGCCGCGTTTGGGTGACGTGCGAGTGCGGCGAGGGTTGACGCGGTACGCGCATGGTCTTCCGCTAGCTGCGAACAGCCGTATGGGTGTTCCAGCACGAGCGGAAGCGGGGCGTCCGGATAGCGCGTGCGGAACGCTGCCGCGATTCTTCGGCAGACCGTGTTGACGCAGGCGACGGTTGGGATCACGAATAAATCGTTGCGGATGCCGACACGGCCATCGCGACGGCGGTAACCCTGAAACGTGCGCGGAGGGAAACCGGTCGCGGCTGTGGGACGCGCGGCGGGGTCGTATGTATAGGCGGACTCGCCGGAGAGTCGGGTATGCGTGTTGTGCGTATGGACCCATTCGCCGGGCGCGATGTCGTGCGTGGCGACCCCGATGGGATACCCGTATTTCAAAACAAGTCCGCCCTCCCGGATGGGATGGAGGGCGAACTTGTGACCGGCGCGGTCGCCGTCCAGCCGGACTTCGACGTTGTCGTCCGGATGGATCCGCAACGACTTCACGCCGTCTGCCGGACGATCGCCCGGACTTGTTCGGGGGTTATGGTAATGGTTGTCCCGTTCGTCGAATCGGGGGCCTCGAACATGATTTCCATCATGAAACTCTCCATGACGGCGCGGAGGCCGCGTGCGCCGGTTTTGCGGGCGGTCGCCTGGTGGGCGATCTCGCGCAGGGCTTCCGGCGTGAAGTCGAGCTTGATCCCTTGCAGGGCGAAAAGCTTCCTGTACTGGCGGACCAGGCTGTTCTTCGGCTCGGTGAGGACGCGTACGAGGTCATCCTCTGTGAGTTGCGCCATCGAGGTGACGATGGGGATACGGCCGACGAATTCGGGGATCAGCCCGAACTTGACCAGATCTTCCGGCTCGACGGCGAGCGGGGTGTTCTCCGATTTTCCGACGCGCCCCTTTGCGTCACTGTCAAGGTAGCCGATCACCTGGTGTCCCTGGCGGTGGCGGACGATCTCCTCCAACCCGATGAACGCGCCCCCGCAGATGAAAAGGATGTTCTCCGTGTTGATGGGGATGTTCTCTTGCTGGGGATGCTTGCGCCCGCCGTGCGGCGGGACGTGCGCGACCGTGCCTTCGAGAATCTTCAAGAGGGCCTGCTGGACGCCCTCGCCGGAGACGTCGCGGGTGATGGAGACGTTCTCCGTCTTACGCCCGATTTTGTCGATCTCGTCGATGTAGATGATACCCCGTTCGGCTGCGGCGATGTCCCCCTTCGCGGCTTGGATGAGGTAGAGGAGGATGTTCTCGACATCCTCGCCGACATAACCGGCCTCGGTAAGGGTCGTCGCGTCCGCAATGGCGAACGGAACGTCCAGCATCTTGGCAAGCGTCCGGGCGAAAAGGGTCTTGCCGCAACCCGTGGGGCCGATCAAGAGGATGTTGCTCTTCTCCAGCACGACATCGCCGAGCTCCGCCGCGAGCGCCTTCGGAAGGGCGGGCTGGCTGAGGCGGAGGTAGTGGTTGTGGACGGCGACCGCGAGCGCCTTTTTCGTTGCCTCCTGCCCGATGATGTACTGGTCGAGGAATGCCTTGATCTCCGCCGGGCGGGGTACCTTCAACTTCGGAAGTTCGCGCTTTACCGCTTTGGCTTTCGTCTCGTCGCCCGTGAAGATCTGCTTGCAGATCTCGACGCACTCGTTGCAGATATTCGCGCCTTGCGGTCCGGGGATGATCTGGATGCCGTCGCGCATCGTCCGTCCACAGAAGGAACAGGCCAGATTCTCGTCGTCTCGGTTATGACTGTTATGTTTGGCCATGTTACTTCTTTTCCTGCTGTTGCATGGTCAAGACCTCGTCGATCAGTCCGTATGCCCTGGCCTCCTCCGCCGACATGAAATGGTCGCGGTCGGTATCTTGGGCGAGGACCGCGGGGTCTTTCCCGCAATGAAAGGCGAGGATTTCGTTCAGGCGCTCCTTCAGACGCAGGATTTCCTGCGCGGCGATGCTGATGTCAGAAGCCTTGCCTTCCGCGCCTCCCCAGGGCTGGTGGATCATAATCCGCGCGTTGGGAAGGGCGAAACGCCGCCCCTTGCGTCCGGCGGAAAGCAGGACTGCGCCCATGCTGGCCGCCTGGCCAACGCAGTAGGTGGCGACGTCACAGGTGACGAACTGCATGGTGTCGTAGATCGCCAGCCCGGCGGTGACGGAACCGCCCGGCGAGTTGATGTAGACGGAGATCGTCTTCTTTGCGTCCTGCGCCTGCAGGAAGAGGAGCTGGGCGATGATGACGTTACTCACGGCATCGTTGATTTCCGAACCGATGAACACGATCCGGTCCAGGAGCAGGCGGGAGTAGATGTCATACGACCGTTCGCCGCGCCCCGTTTGTTCGACAACAATAGGTACAAGCATGGATTACTTCACTTTCGCTTGATCGTAGATGAACTGCAGGGTTTGCTCGTTACGGATCTGCACAAGGAGGTTTTCACGGCGTCCGGTCTGCTCGATCTTGACCTTCAGTTCTTCCGGTTTGGCACTGAACTCTTTCGCGAGTTCGGCGACCTTCGCGTCGTATGCCTCGTCGGAGACCTCGATCTTCTCTTCGCGGGCGATCGCGGCCAGCACGTAATCGATGCGGAGCTGGCGGCGGGCCACCTCGGTCGCCTGGGCGAGGATCGCCTCACGGTTCGCCTTGAGTGCGTCCTGGCTCACCCCGTTGTAGAGGGCGTCGCGGATCATGCGGTCGATGATCTCGTCCGTTTTCGTGGTGAGTTGGGATTCCGGGACCTCAAAGTCGACCTTTTTCAAAAGGGCTTCGTAGGCGGCCTCCTCGCGTTTCCGTTTGGCGTTCATTTCGGCGGCGGTCTCCATCGCCTTGCGGGTCTTTGCGCGCAGGTCGTCCATATCGGCGGAATGGGTCTGGGCGAAAAGTTCCGCGTCGGTGGGCAACACGCTGGGACGGATCTTCTTAACCGTGATGCCGTAGACCGCCTTGACGCCGCGCAGGGTCTCCTGCGGGAAGGTCTTCGGGAACTTGATCTTGATCTCCTTTGAGTCACCGGCTTTCATACCCTTGGCCGCTTCGACAAGTTCGGGGAGCGGGGACTGGCCTTCCTCGAGCTGGAGCCAGAGATCCTGGCGGGATCCGATCGGCTTGGCGTCCGGGTAGACTTCCTCAAGCGGCTTCCCGTCGACGGTCGCCACCAGGTCCACGCACGCAAGGTCGCCTTCCGCGGCCACATAGTCGGGCGCGGACTCGTCGCCGAACTTGACGAACGCCTTGCGCTGGCGCTGGATGCGCTCTTCAACCTGCTCGTCCGTGACCGGCGCGATCTCGAACGGCAGCGGGAGCTTCTTGTACTTCGGCAGGTCGAATTCCGGCTCGACATCCACTTCCAGGACGAAACTCGCGCCCATTTCAGGCGAGAAGACGACGCCTGAGACCGAGGTGAGTGCGACGTACTTCAACTTCTGCTCATCGATAATCTTCTTGTAATTGTCGCGGACCAGGCGCCCCTGGACCTCCTCGGTGATCTCTTTCTCGAACAATTTCTGGACCATCGCCCGCGGGGCCTTGCCGGGACGGAACCCCGGGATGCGCCCCCTGTTCGAGAAGATGCGAAACACTTTTGCGTATTCGGGGCGCGTCTCCTCGGCCTCCATCTTGACGCTCAGCTTCACTTTGCAGGGACTGATCTTCTCTGTCTCAACCTTCATCTCTCAAATCCTTTCACAGGTTCTTCCTCGCGGCAAACAACCGCGACGCCTCCTCTTCCAAGAAGAAAGAGAGAGTATTTTACCACACGGGAAAGGATTTGTTTAGCAGAAAATTCAGATTTTCGGCCTTCGGAAGTTCTCAAAGTTCCTGAATCCCCTGGCCGTGGCTTTGGGGCTTTGAAGGGTTGCATTGAATCTTTCGGTCAAGGCATTGTCTATATATCATGCTGTCGGACCACGCCAGCACCCCGTAGAGATGCCTCTTGAGCGTCTTCGCGACCTTTATCATTGGCTTGATCCCGGACTTGACGACCTGCTCGTGCCAGAATGTGAAGTTGGCCTCCGCGAACCGCCTGTCGACGCTCTTCCAGGACGAGCGAACATCTCCTCGAAGTCCCGGACCTTGCCGGTCTGGCGCGCCGCGTGCATGACGCCCCTGCCGCCTCGCCTCCTCCTCGTCGCTCAGGTGTTCCATGCCCTTGAGCCGGATGCGCTTCGTTTTCGCGAGTTTCTTGTCGTCCCGCCCGGCCATGCCGCGCTTGACGGCCGCCGCCATGATCGACTGCGTCCGGTACCAACCCACGCGGAGAATCTTCCGAGCGTCCGCAACGCTCTTCGATGCCTTCAACACGTCTATGGCGAACGCCCTGAACAACAGCGAGATGCGCGAGTTCTTCGGTGCCCTCTGCAGCTCGATGACCTTCACGCCGTGCTTCTGGCACGGCACGCGGGGCGCGCGGGCGTGTATCTCCGTCACGAACTACATGGTGTCCAGGTGCCGCCAACCTCGCTCCTCGGACCTGGCGTGGACACTGGCCGGTTCGCCACATTCGGGCAGATCGCGGACTTCTTCGCGTATTCCACATGTATGCCGACGCGCATGGCGGCCACGTCAAGGACCACGTTCGTCACCATCCATTCCTCGCCAAGCCTCGGAAGAGTTGCGCAGTGCTGGTTCACGTCCATCTTTGATCTTCCTTTCCGTGTGGAATACTATACCGCATTACACGGTCTCCATGGACCGCCCGTTTCCACAAAAATCTGGTTCTTCAAAGAAAACGGTGGAAATGTTCGTGACCTTCAATCCTCATTGTTCAGCAATCGGCAATCCCGATTCCCTTCTAGCACACGGATTTGTTCGCCGTTAACGCGGCTCACCTCCTCCTCTCGAACGCCGTTAGGCGCGAGCAAATCCGGTTGTTTGTTTTCATTGGTATGGGTGGATAAGGATGATTCCCGTTCCACTAAAAACTTCAAAGAGCCAAAAATCTTTGAAGTCCCGAATTTTTGTTTCTGGTTGACAGATGCGGAGGGGACGGATAAAATTATTGTTTTTCGGGGTATCAGCCGGAGAAAAGGCTGTTTTCACCCGGAGAACCAATGTCGTAAGCGATGGAAAGGAGCGGAATCCATGACAGAGAAAAGAATGTATGCGTTGCAGGGAAAGACAGGAATCATAAGGTCGTTCGTCGCCTCTCTCTGCAACGAAAGTACTACCCTGGCAAAACGGGGTGCCAGCCCGTTCGCGAGAGCGGCTGCAACGCATTTGCCGTACGGTATACCGGCAGTGGCTCTCCTTGCTCTCTGCGTGGTGGCGGTGTCCTCGCCGGTATGGGCGGCGGACCGTGCAATCACCTCCGACTATACGCTCACCTCCGACGAGACGGTTGACGGCACGCTCACCGTCGCGCCGGGCGTGACGGTCGATCTCAACGGGCACAACCTCACGGTGTCCGCGCTCGCGGGCGGCGGGAACTCGCTGATCGGCGGCAGATACCAGATACTCGGATACCTCACTGCCAACAGGTCGCAGTACGTGATGTCGGACTACACGCCGCTCGCCTCCGACCGCGTGGTGATGAAATTCCGATTTGCCGACAACAGCAAGGTGTACCAGTTCCTCTTCTGCACGCGTTTGCCCAACAGCAAGCAGTCGTTCACACTCCTGAGGAACAACAGTAACACGGCAAACGTCCGCATCGACCATGGCGGAAACCAGAAGAGCGCGAACCTTTCGCTCACGGGCGGCAAGGACTATCTCATCGTCATGAACGGCGGCGCCGGCAACGCAGCCGCCAATGTTCCGGCGGACGGCACCGGCGTGGGCGTAGCGTTTACGACAGATCCGGTCGCCGCGCCGCCGAGTCCGTTCGTGCTCCTTTCAGGCGGTCAATACGACGCCACCGGGACGACGTTCGCGGAGGACTCGAATTACCGCTGCAAGGGCAACTTCTACTGGTTCAAGGTGAACGGCAGCGACGGTGCGCTGAAGTGCCTCATCGTCCCCGCAAAGGACACGAAGGGCACGGCGGACGAGTCGGATGACGAGATCGGCATGTACAACCTCGTCTCCGGCACGTTCCTCCCGCCCGCCGCCGGCACGTTCACGGGCGGCGGCGAATATGCGGGCGAGGGCGGACGGATCGTGAACACCTCGGCGACGCTTTCGGAGTTGCGCATGAACGTCGCGTCGGGCGCGACCGTTGAGAGCGACGCCGTCAGCATCGCCGGGAACGTGAAGCTCGTGAAGGTCGGCGACGGCACGCTCGTCGCGTCGCAGTTCTGGCAGACGTACGCCGGCGGCACGGACGTCGCGGAAGGTGTGCTGAAGGCCGGCACGTTCGGCAATTGTCAGCCGTTCGGCCTTTGCAACGACAACCTTCTCTTCAACGGCTCGTTCGACGCCGGAGCGATCACGAACGGGTCAAGTTTCATGTACGCCTTTTCAACGAAATGGCCGGAGAACCCGGGCTGGACGTGCGACGGACACAACGCGGGCATCTCGACGGCAAATGGCACCTGGGTTGACAGATCAATAGACGTGGGCAAGTACGCGATGTACCTGCGATCGGATGGTACTGACGCAACGGTCGGCGCGGCGCACGCCGAGCAGACGTTCCGCATTGCCGATCCTGGCCACTACCGCTTCTCGTTTACATACATGGCCGTTCCCAACAACAGCCGCAAGGGCGCGACGCTGCAGGTGAATCTCATCCATGCGGGCGTGACGAACATGACCGTCAATCTTGGCGCCGTTTCCAGCGCGGCGCGCCAGAGTTACAGCCGTCGCGTTGAAATCACCGAGGCAGGCGAATACACGCTTCAGTTCTTTCAGGCCGCGGGGAGCAAGTACCTCGCGAACAGCATCGACGACGTGGTGTTCGCGCCCGTCCTCGAGGAGAACAACCTCCTGCGGAACGGGTCGTTCGACGAGGGGAGCATCAGCGACAACGGCGGCAAGTTCCAGTACGCGAGTTCGACGGAGTGGACGGAGAATCCGCATTGGACGTGCGACGGCGTGAACGTGGGACTCTCGACCGACAATACCTGGGCGGTGCCGGGTACCCTGGTCGGCAAGTATTCCGCATATCTGCGCACCCAGGCGAACGGCGGCGACGCCTGGTTCGAGCAGACAATGCGCATCGACGATCCCGGCGCGTATGCGCTGTGGTTCACGTGTTCAATATGCGCGAACTCGAGCAGGCGCAACGAGCCGTTCCATGTGTTGCTGATACACAACGGCGAAACGAACCACGTCATGTCCGTGACGGCGAACGACGACAGTTTCCGCTATTACGGCAAGGTCGTCGAGATCACGGAGCCGGGCGACTGGACGCTCCAGTTCCGCCAGTACGAGACATCGACCGTGCGGTCGAGCAACATCAACGACGTCTATTTCGGGCGCGTTCCGCAGGTGATCGTGCGCGAGGGGGCGACGTTCGACGTCGCCGGGCAGAGGATGTACGGGAAGTATCCGCTCGTGATGGACGGCGGCACGTTCGTGAACTCCGGCGCGCGCGGCACTCACGACGCCGCCGATTCGCTGCTCGGGACGGTGCTGCTCTCGAAGGATTCGCTTTTCGCGCTCACGAACTCCTACGCGATGCGTGCGTATGAGTACGGGATCCTCGGGCAGTCGCGCATGAACCTCGGCGGACACGAACTCGACATCAAGTTGCTCAACGACCACTTCTACATCGAGAACTGTACGATCACGAACGGGTCGATCAAGGTGTCCGAGGAAACGGGAAACAATCACTACCTTTGCTTCATTCACGGCAACACCGATGCGACCGGCGTTGATTTGACGCTCAAGACGAGCAGCATGTTAGCCGATGTCACCGGAATCCGCAATCTCACGTTCACCGATCCCGACACGACGCATTTCAACACCAAGACGTTCTACGTCAGCGGCACGCTCAAGTGCCTCCTGCCGAACTTCCCGAACATCAGGCTCGCGGACGGCGCGACGCTCGATCTCTCGGAGAACACGGGGACGTTCAGCCTGAATGGCACGCCCGATGCGCGTACGATCTCATTTGAGGACGGCGCGACGATCGCGCTGAAACTCGGCGACCGCAGGGCGAAGTCAAAGATCGTCGGATGGACGACCGAACCGGCAAACCTCGACACGCTCACGTTCGTCCGCAGCCCGGAGGTCGCCAGCCGCCGCTACTGGATCGAAAAGAGGTCTGACGGCATCTACATCTGCACAGGCATGATGATTATCGTGAGGTAGACAAATTGCGTTATCGCTTTTTGCGAGGAGGATACGGCTTGTCCGCCTCCTCTTTTCGCAGGTCGATGCGCATTTTATCCAAAATCCCGTTCACAAACCGTCCCGCGTTCGTGTTGCTGAAATATTTCGCGAGGTCAATCGCCTCGTTCAGCACAACGGGTGCGGGAACGTCCGGACAGTCGCGCAACTCAAAGTAGGCCAGCCGCAACACGTTACGTTCCACAGTCCCCATCCGGTAGACCTCCCAGTGTTCGGCATACCGCCCGATCTCCTGGTCGATTGCCGAAAGGTCGTTGATGACGCCCCGGACGCGTGTCTCGGCGAACGCGCGCAACGGCGGCGGGCAGACACGGTCGATCCCCCCCCTGGATTTTGAACGCGGAGTCTCCGCCTCTTCCCAGCGGATGACGGAAAGCGGATTCCGGGAGGCTTCCAGCTTACGTTGGTCCTCTTCCTCCTGCTTCATCGCCAACATCTCGTTCCAAAACGTCGCGATCATCGAATCCAAGTCTTCCTCCGGATTGAGATCGGCCTGGCAAAGCATCTGCAACGCCCATTCGCGGGCCTGCCGCCGCGTGACTGTTTTCTTTCCCGACATGAACGGCTGTCCCCTAGATATTCTGTAAGACGGCGACGGTCTCAAGTGCGGCCATCACACCGTCCCAGCCCTTGTTCCCCATTTTGCTGCCGGCTCGCTCGATCGCCTGTTCCAGATTCTGCGCGGCGACCACACTGTTGATGACGGGTATACCGCCTTTCAAGGAAATTTCGGAGAGGGCGCGTGCGACCGTCTGTTCGATCAGGTCGGCATGCGGGGTCGCCCCCTGGATCACCACGCCGAGCGCGAGGACGGCGTCGTAATTCCCGGTAACGACGAGACGCGAGGCGACAAGCGGGATTTCATTCGCACCCGGTACCCGCACAAGCGTGAGGTCGCCGGCATCGCCGCCGTGGCGAACGAAGCAATCCTCCGCGCCCTTGACCAGCTGTTCGGTGAAAAAACTATTGAAGCGGCTCACGACGACGGCGAGCTTGACCCCTTTCGCCGTCAGGTTTCCCACGATCTCTTTCATCTCTTCTCCTCTGGCGGCGACTACGCCGCCGCATGCTTCCCAAAACCCCGTCAGGCGTCCCTACCCGACTCCAGTGCCTCCAGGCGCTGTTTCAATTCCGCCACCTGTTTCCGCAACTTCGCGACTTCGCGAGGAATCAGCAGCGTGGCGGCGAATTCCTTTTTCGGCGAGGCCGGCGTACCTAGAAAGTAGGTGCCCGACGGCACGTCTTTCGAGACCCCCGCCTGCGGTCCGACTTGGGCGCGGTCGTGGATCTCGATGTGTCCGGAGACGCCCGCCTGCGCCCAGACGAGACAGCCGTTTCCGATCCGCGCCGATCCGGCGATGCCGGACTGCGCGATCAAACCGCTGTAGTCGCCGACCTGCACGTTGTGCCCGATCTGTACCAGATTGTCGATTTTCGTGCTGTTGCCGATACGCGTGCGTCCGAAGCGGGCGCGGTCGATGGTCGTGTTGCTGCCGACCTCCACATCGTTGCCGAGTTCGACGATACCCAGCTGCGGGATCTTATCGACCCGGATCGTACCGTCCGGCTGGAACACGGGATTGTATCCGTAGCCGTCGCCGCCGATGCGGACGCCGCAATGCAGAATGCAGCGGTCACCCATCGTACATCCTTCGCGGACGGTAACTTGGGGGTAGATGTGGCACCGGCGTCCCATCACGACACGTTGCCCGATGAAGACCTGGGCCTCGATGACGCAACCGTCGCCGACCACTGCGCCGTCCTCGACGACCGTCCATGGTCCGACGTAAACGCCTTCGCCGAGTTTCGCCGTCGGCGCGATGACCGCCGTCGGATGGATGCCCGGCTCGCGCATCGGCTCCGGCGGTGCGAACCAGGGCGCAGCCTGGGCGAACGCGCCGTTGGGGTCCGCCACGCGGATCAACGCCTTCGCGGAACTCTCGCCCGCCCAATCTTCGGCGACGAGGACCGCCGTCGCCCGCGTCTGGGACAACTGACGCTCGTACTTCGCCTCGTGCAGGAAGGAGAGGTCGCCCGCGCGGGCCTCACGAAGGGAGGCGAGGGCATGGATTTCCTGCGACTCGTCGCCTTCCACGCGGCCGTTCAACTTCGCGGCCAGCTCGCGCACTGTCATCGCCATCGCCGCCCTTACTCCTTCTTCGCCTCTTCCTTGTCCGACTCCGCCTTTTCCTTGGCCAGCGCCTCGGCGCGGACTTTTGGATCGACACCGAGCGCTCTCAGGATGTCGTCCGTCACATCGAGCGAAGGATCGGCATACGGAATGGTCGTGCTGTCCAGCACCGTCGTGTACCCCTTCGCCTTGGCGTATTTGCCGATCTTGTCGCGGATTTCGCGGGTGACCTGGCGGAGGAGGCGGGTATCGAGATTCTGAAGTTCGTCCTGATACTTCCGGATCACTTCGCGGAGTTCACGGTCCGCCTCGGCGAGGGCGTCGCGCTGTTTGAGGGCGGCGGCCTCGGCTTCCTGCCGCGCCTTTTCGGCGAGGGCGGGATTCCGCGCCTCGCGGACGGCGCGTTCATAGGCCGTGCGCAGTTCCTCGAAGCGGTCGCGCTGCTTGTCGATCTTCGACTGGTATTCCTTCTCGGTGTCCTTCATCAACTTGCGGTCGCGCTCACGGGAGGGGTGGAACCGCACCAAGTCTACCATGCTCACGGTAACTTGTCCGAACGCCGTCGCGGCGCAGAACACCGACACGGCAACCGTCATCATCCAAGATTTCATCTGGCGTAGTCCTTTCGTCTTAAACCTTACTCAAAACCGATCATGAAGGAGAAGACCTCCTCGTCGGTGTAGCTGTCGTCTTCGCAAATCGGCTTGGCGACATCCAGGCGGATCGGGAAGCCGGGAATGTCGATGCGGAGTCCGCAACCCACGCTGACCGTCACGTCGGAGAATTCGGGATCGGCCTCGTCCGGACTGAGCGAGCCGATGTCGGAGAAGACCGCGAAACGGATCGCCTTGACGATCGGGATCGTATACTCCGGTGTCACGAGCAACATGGTCTTGCCGCCGATCGCCGCATGGGTCTTCCTTTCGCCGCGATACAGTTTCGGCCCCATGTCGCGGTATTCAACACCGCGAACCGTGCGCGGGCCGCCAAGGAAGAGGCGTTCGTAGACGGGCAGTTCGCCGTTGGTCGCGTCGACGGTTTCCAGACGGCCCCTCAGGCTGAAGACGTGCCCCCACCACGGCAGCGGGAACCACTGCTTGTACTGGACACCGGCCTTCCAGAATTCGTTGTCGCCGATGCCGCCCTCCGCCATTTCGCCGAAGACCGTGGCCTGGACGCCGCGTGTCGGGACAAAGGCGCTGTTGCGGCTGTCATACGACCAGTAGAGGCGGGCGATGCTGTTGAGGTTGCCGCTGTACTCGTGCTTCTGATACCGGAAGTAACGATTGTCAAAATCGCTGCTGTCCGGCGTGGAGTCGCCGTCTTCGCCCGGATTTGTCCACCATTCGCGACCGTCAACATCGCTCATCTCCACCTGCTCCAAACGGTAACGGGCGCCGATGCGGCCGATGGCGACGGGATAGGACAACCCGACGCCGCCGCCGGTACGCGTCTCGTCCCACTCGTCGTACCACCGCTGGCGGCGGTAGCCTTCGAGCGTGAGGGCGATGGGCATATCGAAGAGCCAGGGCTGTGTCCAGGAAACCTCGTAGGACTGGCGGCGATCGCCGATTTCGACGCCCGCTCGGGCACGCTGTCCGCCACCGGTGAAGTTCGGCCAGTTGAGGATGTCGAAGTTGCTCTGGGAGACTTCGAGGAAACCGACGATGTTGTCCACGCTGGAGAAACCGGCACCGATCATGAACGAGCCTGTGCGTTTCTCCTGCACCTCGTAGACGAGATCGCGAGCTCCATCGTCGTCGGGATTCTCGGTGTAGTGCCGGACGCTTTCAAAGTAACCGAGGTTCTTGATGCGGCTCTCGCTCAACTCGATCTTGCGCTCGTTGTATTCATCGTTCGGCGAAACGAGGATTTCGCGGCGGATCACCTTGTCGCGGGTGACGTTGTTGCCGCGGATGACGATGCCGCGGATCTTGGTGCGGACACCCTCGCGGAGGTCGAACGTGATCGCGACGGCGCCGGGCCGGCCGGGGACATCCTCGATCGTCGGTTTCGCCAGCGTATCGGCATATCCGCGGTTTCCGTAGTAGTCGCGCAAGGTTTTGGCGGCCTTTTCAATTTCGCCCGTGCCGGCGGTGGCGCCGACGGGAAGCACCTTCAAAACCGACTCTTCGACTTCGCCCTTGGGGAAGAGCGTGACACCCCGGACGGCGGTGGAGGCGACGGTGCAGGGATCCCCCTCTTCCACCTGAAAGACCATCTCGCTCTTTTCGTTGCCGAGATCTCGCTCTTCCGGCGGCGAGATGCGGGCGTTGAGGTAGCCGTGGCGGCCGTAAACCTCTTCGGCGTTGCGGCGCGCGTTCTCCAAGTCCTGCGCGGTCACGGGGTCATCCACGAACCAGCCGCGGGGATCATACCAGGGACGCTGTCCGAAAGAGGCGCGAAGTTCCTTGTCCGGGATCGCCGTGTTCCCCTCGAAAACGTAACGCTTGACCTTCCGACGGGGACCTTCAGTGACGGTCAAGGTGACTGAGGCGAAGCCGGGGGCGTCGCCCGCCGGCGCGGTATCGGCGACGACACGCACCTCCGGGAAATGCTTCTTGCGGTAGGCGTCGCGCACCTTGGCGCAGCGCTCGGCAAGGACGGCCTCGTCGATGTAGTCGCCCGGTTCCAGTTCGGAGAGCTTGCGGACTTTGCGTTCGCTGAAGTAATCCACGCCCTTGACGGCCAGCGGTCCACTCATGCGGAGACGGCGGCGGACGACGTAAACGACGCGGGATTTTCCCTCGCCGAGCGGTTCGACCTCGACCGACGCATAGGCGAAACGCCCCGTGTCCAGCAAAGCGCGGACATCACGCGAAAGCGCCTCCTGAGTGATTTCCTGCCCCGTCTCGATGCCTACGGCGGAGAGGACGTCGGAGACATCGCCCGCTTTCTCAACACCCGTCTCGCGGGCCGCCACTTCGGCAACCGTGTCAGCCCCGCGCACGGAGACCGCGCAGACCAGCGTAGCCGCCGCTATCAACCTTGTCAAACTTCTCATGTACGCTCCAAACCTTTTGTTGTTTCGGTTAAAAACGGCTTATTATCCCCTTTATGAGACAAAAACACAAGACCAAAAATCCAAAAGACATTCGGCTCGTCCTACCCCGCTAACGGACACGCCGGAGTACGTCCCTCACTTTTAGGTGGATTCCGCGTCGGCGAAGTGGTAACATTCCCGCCGTTCCCCACAACACAAGGAGCGTTGGACGAGGATCAGGGACATGAAAGACGAGAAGAAATTCACAAAGGATGATTTCGCCGCCATGTTGGCGGGACAGTTCGACAACTACCGGAATGGGTTCGATCCCGGCGAGGAGGTCGACGCGGTCGTGACCGCCGTCGACGGGCCTTACGTCACACTGGACGTGAATGCCAAGCGCGAAGGGCTCCTGCCCGTCGACGAGGTGCGTTCCGTCGCGGACGGCAAGCCCCGTGTCAAGCCGGGCGATACGATCCACGTCATTTTCTCCGGGATGCAGGACGGCGCGTTCATCTTTTCCACGCGCCTCGCCGCTTCCCGCGAGGTCGACCGTTCGCTCGCCGACGCCTACGCGCAGCAGATGCCGGTCGAGGGCACGGTCGAGAAGGAAGTCAACGGCGGCTACGAAGTGACCGTCAACGGGCAGCGGGCGTTCTGCCCTTACTCCCAGATCAGCCTTTTCCGCCAGGAGGGCGTCTCCTATGCCGGCGAGAAGTTCAACTTCCTCATTTCCGAATACGGCAGCGACGAACGCGGCCAGAACCTGATCGTCTCCCGCCGCGCCCTGCTGGAGAAGGAACGCGAGAAGCAGAAGGAGGAGTTGAAGGAAGACCTCTTTGTCGGCATGATCTGTACTGGGAAAGTCACGCGCATCGTCGATTTCGGCGCATTCGTCGACCTCGGCGGCGCGGAGGGGTTGATTCCGTTGCGCGAGATTTCCTGGGAACGCAACGTCAAACCCTCCGACGTCCTGAAGGAGGGCGACACGGTGGACGTCCAGATCAAGGAACTGAACTGGGACGCGGACCGCATTTCCCTCTCCCTGCGCGGCGCAAAAGGCGATCCGTTCGAGGACGCGGTGAAGAAATTCCCGCAGGGCACCTCCTTCACCGGCAAGGTCACGAAGCTGGAACGGTTCGGCGCGTTCGTCCAACTCGTCCCCGGCGTCGAAGGGTTGATCCCGATCGGCAAGCTGGGACGCGGCCGCCACCTGGTCAACGCCCGCGAGGTGTTGAGCGAAGGACAGGAGGTCCTGGTCGAGATCGAGAGCGTGGATGTCGAACGCCGCCGTTTCGGCCTTGCACTTGTCGATGAACGGATCAAGGCGCTCAACCCCGGCGAGTTGACCATCGGGATGCGTACGGAGGGAATCGTGGAGTCGATCCAGCCTTTCGGTGTCTTCGTCCGCCTCTCCGAAGAGAAGACCGGTCTCCTGCACATCAGCGAAACGGGACTTCCCAAGGGCGGAAACGCGCTTGCGAAGATGGAACAGGCTTTCCCCCTGGACAGCAAGCTCGAAGTCATGGTCAAGGGGCTGGACAACGGCCGCATCTCGCTCACCCTTCCCTCCAAGTGGGAGAAAGAGGCACAAGAGGCGCAGGACAGCCTGGATGTTGCAAACTGGCTTGCCGACAACAAGAAGCAGGCCGGTTCACTCGGTTCGCTCGGCGATGCCTTCTCCGGTCTGGAGCTGTGAGGCCCGTCGTCCGATACCTCCCGTCTGGCTGCCTCGCCGCCGTCTCGCTCGACGGCGGCGAGGCGTCTTTGCGTTTGTTCGACTCGCCGCAGGAATTGGCGAACACGCACGCGGAGGCGGCTCCGTCCGGCGAGATGAAACTCCCCGACGGAGCCTCCGCGCTTGCGTATTTCTTTTCCGTCGCCCCCTTTGAACCCGCTGTCTCGTTCGCCCTCGGGGCGTCCGTCACACCCGCGTTCCGAAGCGCGTTCGCCTTGTTGTCCGGCGGCGGCATCCGTTTTCTGCGCGGCGAATTCGGCGCGTTCCTGATGGGATTCGCAGAGGATGCGGCGGCCGGCGCTTTCCGTGTCGCGTGCATCACGGCGGCACCCCGTATGCTCACCGTGCGGTTGGAGGACATCTGGCTTGCGCTGCCAGAGCAATTACGGTTCCCTTTTTACGATCTGACGCTTACCCGAGACCCCAACCGCCTTGACGGAACGGGGCTTGGAGTGGTTACGGAAACCTTTCCCCGCCAACCCGGAAACCTACGTCTCTTCCTCGAACTCGCCCGGAACGGGGGGGTCCTGCTCGAAGCGCGCGGGTACAACGGTTAACGGCGTCCTTCGCAAAGCGAAAGGCACCGTTAACTCTTTGTTGACAATCGATGGCAATCGGACGGAATTGACCGCTATTGCCTTAAGCCCGTTTCTGTTTGCGGATTTCCGCGAGGATCGGCGCAACGGCGAACTGCGGACGTTCGAAGCAGGAGTAGAGCTTCTGGTGGTCGGCAGGATTCGTGAAGTCGCGCTTCGCGGGATCCCAACCGATTTCGTATCCGGCGTTGTTCATCGCGTGATAGCCGAGGATGCAGGAAATCGTCGAGATGTTCGCTTCTTCCACGGTGATGTTCGTGTCCTTGCGCGAACGCATCCCGAGGAACCAGGGACGGTGGTGGTTGTCCGGGTTGTGGACGATCTTCACCTCCGGGTCTCCAGTGATGAGTTCTTTTCTGTTCGCCTCGCAGGGACGCCAGTACTCGGCCTTCTCCTTGAAGGCGGTGTCGATCAACTTCCCGTGCGGCGCCTTCGTAGTTGAACGGCTGGTGGAAATCCAGTCGCCGTTCGCCCCGTACCAGCGGACGCCGCAACGGTAGCCGCTCAAGCGCGGCGTACCCAGGCTGAGTTCCACGATATGCCCGCCGAGGTTGTACTTGTACGTGATAAGGCAGTCGTCGTGGACGTTGAAAAGGCGTCCGCCGAGGAATTTCACCTTTTCGCATTTCACGGAGACGGGACCGGCGTTGTCCAGTGCCCATTGCGCGATGTCCATGTGGTGCGAGCCCCAGCCGGAGATGTTGCCGGTGCAGTAGTCCTTGATCTGAAGCCAGCCGACGTTCTGTCCGGGGATGTCGAGACGCCCGTCGGAACGATACCGGCGCCAGTGCGTACGCAACTGCGAATAACGCACGTCGGCACTCGCGGGTCCGAGCCAGAGGTCAAAGTCGAAGTCCTTCGGATCGGGTGTGCGCTCGATGGAGGGAACGAGCCATTCGCTCTTCGGCGAGTTGTCGATAATCCCCACGTCGATGCGCTCGATCTTGCCGAGGCGTCCGCTGCGGACGTATTCCACGCCCTTCACGAACCCGGCGCCGCATCCTTTGTCGCACCGTTGCTGCGTCCCGATGTGGAAGATACGCCCCGTGAGCCTTACGGCCTCACGGATCGCCTCGCTCTCTTCAACGGAAAGCGCCATCGGCTTCTGTACGTAGACGTCCTTGCCTTTGTAGCAGGCTTCGACCACCATGCGCGCGTGCCAGTGATCCTGCGTGCAGATCATCACGCCGTCGATGCCGGGGTCATCCAACACCTTGCGGTAATCCATCTCCAGCTTGAGGTGGTCCATCTTGCGCTGGTAACGACGCTCCGCAAGCTCCTTCATGTTCTGGAGACGGAGGATATCGACATCGCAGATCGTGGTGAGCATCGCGAGGTCCTGGTTCTGGAGGAGGCCGCCGATGTCCATCGAAGTACCGATGCGTCCACATCCGATCAGCGCGATCTGGAGCTTGTTGCTCGGGGCGTCCGCGCCGAGGACGCTCGCGGGGACGATGGTCGGGAAAACACCCGCCGCAAGGGCGGACTTCAAAAAATTCCTGCGTGTTGCGTTCATGGTTCGTTCCTTTCGTTACCGGCACGCCGCACCGCACACCGGCGGCAAGAGGGTGATGAGGTTCAAGAGAAGCCGTTTGTAATCCGCGCCCGTGCATTGTAGATTACCCGCCTGGGCACAAGGTCCCACGAGGGTAATCGCCCCTTTGCCATACGCATACTGCGCAATGGAGGTCGCGATGCGCCGCTTCTTCGTATCGGCGACCCCCAGCAGGCAACGGTCGCCCGTCAGGTACATCCCGTGACGGTTCCTCCCCATGAAGGGCAGGACGTCCGCGCCGAGGCGTCCCTTCGGGAATCCCTCGAACAGTTTCGGACAGTTTGCGAAGAACACGCCGCCCTCCGCGTCGGAAGGAACGGTGAGGACGCCGTCGTAGTTGCAACCGAACCGTTTGGCGAGCACCTCGCTCCAGCGGTCCGTACACTGCAAGGTGACGAAGTGCGTGCCGCGACGCACGGCGCCGAGAATCTGATCCACGTCACCCTGCGAATACCCCGGCATGAGGTGGCAGAAAATCACATCCGGCACGCACCCGCGCGCGGCGGCGTCCGGATCGAACTCCGCCACATCCAACCCCCAAGCTTTCATCAAGGGAAGGTGTTCAAGCGCCCCCCAGAAACGCACCTTCCGCGCCTTGTGCGCGGGGGTTACCTCCGCCGACACAGTCCCTTTGACCGGTACTTCCGCCGCGTAGCGGGCAAACGCGGCATAATCCTCGATTCCCGCCACTTGGTGCGTGGCCAGGAATTCATTCACTGTTTTTGCAAAAACGTCTGCGTTCTTGTCCATTACTTCAGTCCTCCTGGGGGCCCTGGAACGGCACCCGCCGCATACTCGGTGACAACCCCATGTTTGTGGCCAGTTTACACGTTCCCGTCCGGAATGTAAACAGGAAAAGGAATTCACCCCCGTTTGAACGATTCTGCGTTCGTCAACAAAACGCGTTTAGACACGGCAGCAGTTCGGCATCGGCGGGGCAAAGCGGATACCGGGGAAGTTCCTCCGGGGCGACCCAGGCGACACGCTGGTTTTCGCGGGGCTTCGGTTCCGCCCCCGTACAGGGCGAACAGGCAAGCAATGTGAGACGAATCCGTTTTTCCGGATACTCGTGTACGACGGAGCCAAGTATGCGGAACCCTTCAGCGGCCAAATCCAGTTCCTCGCGCAGTTCGCGGGCGAGCGCCTGTTCCGGCGTCTCGCCCTGTTCAACCTTCCCGCCGGGGAACTCCCAGTACCCGGACTGCGCCTTTCCCGTCGGCCGCGACGCCAGCAAGACGCGTCCGTCGGCCCGGCGCACACAGGCGCCGACCACCTCGACAATACTAGACGCTCCGTTCATGCCTGCACCGGGGCGGCGGCGTCCAGCCCTTCACGGAGTTCGGCGAGGCGCGCCTTGAGGTTACTGCACACGTCGCCCCCCTGTGCGACGATTTTGACCAACGCAGAACCGACAATCACGCCGTCCGAAAACGCGCCGAGCGCGCGCGTGTCTTCGCCGGTGCTGACGCCGAACCCGAGGCAGACCGGCAACGGGCAACGCGCCTTGACGTGTTCCGCCCTCACACGGATTTCGTCGTAGTCCAACCCGCCCGTCCCCGTCACGCCCATGCGGGAGATAAGGTAAAGGAAACCACCCGCGCCGTCCGTCAGGATGCGGAGCCGGTCGTCTGTCGTCGTCGGCGCGGCAAGCCGGATGATGTGGATGCCGGTCGGCGCAAGCGCGTCCGCGAACGGGCCGGCCTCTTCCGGTGGAAGATCGACCACCAGGAAACCGTCCACCCCTGCTTCCGCCGCCTCCCGCGCCGTCCGCTCCAGTCCGTACTTGAAAATCGGGTTGTAATAACTGAACAGCACGATCGGCGTCTCCGTCGAACGACGCAGGTCGGCGGCGAGCTGGAGGCTTTTGGAAAAACTCATTCCCGCCCGCAGCGCGCGCTGCGATGCCTCCTGGATGGTCGGCCCGTCCGCCGTCGGGTCTGAGAAGGGAACGCCGAGTTCAAGGACGTCGGCGCCGGAGGCGGCTGCGGTCTTCAAGATGTCGAGCGACGCCGCGTAATCGGGATCTCCCGCCGTGAGGAAGGCTATCAACGCCTTGCGGTTCTGCGCGGCGAGGTCGCGGAAAGTTTGGTCAATACGGTTCATGCGGAAATTCCTTAGGCGAGGTTGTGTGCGGCTTTGTACTGCGCGATGTTGCCGAGATCCTTGTCGCCACGGCCTGAGACGCAGACGAGGATGTTGTCGGTCGGGGGCCGGCGTTTCGCCTCCTTGATCGCGGCGGCGATGGCGTGCGAACTTTCGAGCGCGGGGATGATCCCCTCGCAACGGCAGAGAAGGTCGAACGCTTCGACGGCCTCGCGGTCCGTGACGCCGCAGTAGCGGGCGCGGCCGAGGTCGTGCAGGAGCGCGTGTTCCGGCCCGACGCCGGGGTAGTCCAGACCGGCGGAAACCGACCACGCTTCGTGGATCTGCCCTTCGTCGTTCTGGAGCAGGTAGGTCATCGCGCCGTGCAGTTCGCCCACGCTGCCGCCGGTGATGGAGGCGGCGTGGCGCGGCGTATCCAATCCCTCGCCCGCCGCCTCCGCGCCGAGCAGTTCGCAGGGATCGTCAAGGAACGGGTAGAAGATGCCCATCGCGTTGCTGCCGCCGCCGACGCAGGCGACGATCTCGTCCGGCAGTTTGCCGATCCGCTCTAGGCACTGCGCACGCGCTTCATCGCCAATCACCCGCTGGAAGTCGCGCACCATCGCCGGGTATGGGTGCGGGCCGGAAACCGTGCCGATCACGTAGAACGTCTCGCGCGCGACATTCACCCAGTACCGCATCGCCTCGTTCATCGCGTCCTTCAGCGTTGCCGTGCCGGATTCGACCGGGACGACCTCTGCGCCGAGCAGGCGCATCCGGTGGACGTTCGGAGCCTGTCTCTCCACATCCTTCGCCCCCATGAACACCTTGCACCCCATGCCGAAACGCGCGGCGATGGTCGCCGTGGCGACCCCGTGCTGTCCCGCGCCCGTCTCCGCGATAACCTGCTTCTTTCCCATGCGCCGGGCAAGCAGTCCCTGGCCGATCACGTTATTGACCTTGTGCGCGCCGGTGTGGGCGCAATCCTCTCGCTTCAACCAGATCCGCGCCCCGCCGACGGCGGCGGTCAGACGTTCCGCGAAATCGAGCGGCGTAGGACGGCCCGCGTAATGCTTGAGCATATTGCGGAACTCCGCCTCAAAGGCGGGATCCGCCTTCGCCTCCGCGTAGGCGCGCTCCACCTCCTGCAACACGGGAATCAACGTCTCGCCGACATACCGTCCGCCGAAAATCCCGAAATGGCCCGAAGCGTCCGGATAACGCCCGGTCAAATTCTCTCGTGACATATCCATCTCCTTCAAAAAACTGTTCTGTTATACAGAAACATAGGCCCCTTGTCAAGGACGAGTAGCGGAGAAAGAATCAGATGTAGCAAGAAAAAAACAGATATTCGGCTTGACTTTTTCGCCGTTGGGGAGGAAACTACACGCCCTTTCTGAAAGACAAAAGGAGCAGAACATGAGCAGAGTAAAAGTGATCGGCGGCAAAACGGCTTTGAAGAAGAAGGCCGGTCCGGTCGTGTTGCCTGTGAAGGCGAAGACATCCGTAAAAGAAGCGGCTCCCGTCAAAGCGAAAGAGCCGAAGGGGAAGCGCGTGACGTTCACGCTCGCCGCAGACGTGGGCAGGAAGGTGCTCCTGGCCGGTTCGTTCACGAAGTGGCTTGAGGGTGCCCGCGAGATGACCGACAAGAAGGGCGACGGCAACTACTCGTTGACCGTGACCCTCGCGCCGGGCGTGTACGAGTACAAGTTCGTCGTGGACGGGACTTGGTGTGCAGACCCGATGAACAACGATGTCATTCCCAACGACCTCGGGACGTTCAACAGCGTCAAGCGTGTGACCGAGTGACGCGATGAAGGCTTCGACGAAGGACGGTCGCCTGGCGGTCACGCTGGGCGACCTGTCCGGCATCGGTCCGGAGGTTGTCTTGTCTTCGCTCGCACAGGGTGCGCGGGACGGGCAGCTGTTGGTGTACGGGAACGAGCGGGTCCTGCGCCGGGTTTCCGATGCGTCGGGGATTCCGCTTCCGACCGGGATGGCCTGCCTTCCCGGTGAAACGCGCGCGTTCGGCGATTTGCCGGACGTGCCTGTTGTTTTGTTTGATTTCCCGTTCCCGGAACAGGATGACGTCCGCCCGGGGTCGGTCCAGCCCTGTTGCGGACGCATGGCTCACCGTTTCATCTGCGAAGCGGTGAAGGACGTCCTTGCCGGGCAAGCCGACGCGCTGGTGACCGCACCCATCCACAAGGAAGCCCTGCGCCTCGCGGGCGTCTCCTACCCCGGACACACGGAACTGCTGTCCAGTCTGACGGGGGGCGCCGTGCCGTGCATGGCGTTCTTCTCGCCGCGTCTCGTGGTAAGCCTCGTCACCATCCATGAGGCTCTGGCCGACGTGCCGCACCTGATCACGCCGGGCAAACTGGAGCGCGTGATCCGCCTCACCCGCGACGCCTGCACGGCCCGCGTGGCCGGTCGCGAACCGCGTCTTGGCGTGCTTGCCCTTAACCCGCACGCGGGCGAACACGGGCTTTTCGGCGACGAAGAGGAGCGCGTGCTGCAGCCGGTCATCCGGCGGCTTCAGGCGGAAGGATTCGCGCTTTCGGGGCCGCTCGTCCCCGATACCGCGTTCGCATGGCTTTTCAGCGGCGGCGATGCCCCGTACGACGGCTACATCGCGATGTACCACGACCAGGGATTGATCCCCTTCAAGGCGGCGGCGTTCGACAATGGCGTCAACGTAACGCTGGGGCTGCCGATCGTGCGGACGTCGCCCGATCATGGAACGGCGTTCGACCGTGCGTGGAAAGGTACGGCCTCGCCCTCCAGCATGACGGCTGCGCTACGTCTCGCGCGCCGGCTTGCTCTTCGACAAGAGGAATCGACATGAACGAACTCCCCCGTAGGGTATGGCTTGAAATCCGTCTGGACAAACTGACGGGAAACTACAAGAAAATCGCGGCGGCGGTTTCGCCTGCGAAAGTGATCTGCGTGTTAAAAGCGAACGCCTACGGGCTGGGTGTCGCGAACGTGGCGGAGGCGCTGGCCGGCGCGGGGGCAACGTCCTTCGGCGTCGCGGAACCGTACGAGGCAATCCAGATGTTGCGGCTGGGGAAGCCGGTCCAGATCCTCAGCAGCATCCTGCCTGATGAAATCGAACCGATGGTCGAAGCGGGGGTCACGCTCCCGGTGACGGATTTCCAGACCGCGAAGCGGATCAGCCGCGCCGCCAAACGGATTGGCAAGGCGGCGACGGTGCATTTCAAACTCGACACCGGCATGGGGCGTCTCGGCATTCTCGCAAAGGACGCGCCAGAGACGATCCGCCGTGTGGTGAAACTGCCGGGATTGCGGTGCGAGGGGATTTTCTCGCATTTCCCCTACGCCTACGCGAGCGGATCGGAACTCTCCAACCACCAGATGGACGTGTTCTGCGCAATTTTGAAGGATGTCGCGCGCGATGGCATCGTCTTCGCGAAACGCCACATCGCGGCGAGCGACGCGATCAACAATTTTCCTCGCGCCTGCAAGCCCCCGTTCAACTACGTCCGGACGGGAATCAATCTGCACGGGTCTTTCGACCCGATGGGGAAACGGGTGTTGAACGTAGAACCCGTCCTTTCGCTAAAGACGCGCCTCGCGCAGATCCGTCAGCTTCCGGCGGGAACGACGATCGGCTACGGGTTGACCTATCGTACGCCGCGCCGGATGTGCGTCGGCACGATTTCAGCGGGGTATGCGGACGGCCTGCCCCTGGCACTCTCCAACCGGGGTTACGTGCTGATCCACGATATTCCCTGCCAGATCCTCGGACGGATCTCGATGGACTATACTGTGGTCTCGCTCGAAACCGTCCCCCAAGCGAAAGTCGGCGACGAAGTGGTCTGTATCGGCGGCGAAGGCCCGAACGCCATCCATGTCGAAGACTGGGGCGCGTTAAAAATGACCCATGCCTACGACATCATCTGTTCCTTCGGAAACCGTGTCGAACGGCGGTATTCCTGGCCTATAAGTTCGATTGGTGACAACCGAAACAACTTGTAAAGACAACATCCTTCTTTCGCCGCGCAACAGTGCGGCGTTTTCATAACCGCGCACGGCTGTGCACGGAAGAAGTAAACGTTGTTTTACGTTGTTCATGTTGTTTTCAGAAACTTATCCCCATCTACATTCCCGTGCGAAGCGCGGGCGGGGGGCTTGCCTATAACTTGACATCGGGGGAGAAGGACAGCGAGGACACCGTTCCACTGGGAACGCCGTTAGGCATACGCCAATCCGTTTGCTTTTTTCGCTGCATCGAACAGGCGGAGTTCCACGCTGGTTACGCCATGGAACGTGTTCTCGGTCAGCTCGAAGACAACATCGAGCCTGTCCCCGGGGCGCAGCCACTCTTGCAGACACCCCATCCGGAACCAGATGGCGCGGGGTAGTTCGACATCCTCTTTCTTTTCGAATAAGAGGGAGAGCGTGTCTTTCCCACTTGTTTGGACTTCTTTGATGACGACATCGCGAAGTCCCCAGCGGGGCACGGGATTGCCGAATCCGAAGGGGGCGAGCATCCGGATCTCCTTCACGAAATCAAGCGTCAAATCGGACGGTTCCAGCCAGTCATCCACCGTCAACGGACGTCTACGGTCGCTCCGTCCGGCCGCTTGTCGGGCGCAGGACGCACAGAACAGCTCCTTGAAACGCGCATACATACCGGGTTTCAACGAAAACCCGCCCGCAAACCTGTGGCCGCCGTATTCCTGAAGCGCCTCGGAGGCGTCGGCGAGCGCCTGCATCGCGTCGTATCCCTCGAACACGCGCACGGAACCGCGTCCCCGGCAGGTTGCCGGATCACTCCCGTCCAGCGCCACGGCGGCTGCGGGCAGGGAGGCGAGTTCGCAGAGGCGCGAGGCGACGATTCCGATGACGCCGGGATGCCAGCCGTTCTCCTTGGCGTAAGAAGCCTCGCCGCAGACGACGACGGCATCGACGGGCGGTGTCCCCGCCCCTTCTGCCAGCCCGGCCTGGGCGCGGGCTTCTCCCAAGATTCGCAGCTCGGTGCTTTTCCGTTCAACGTTCAAATCCTTCAACATAACGGAAAGCTGATTGGCCTTGTCAGGGTCTTCCGTAGCAAGCAACTGGTAAGCGAGTTCGGCGGACTTCATGCGTCCCGCCGCGTTGATGCAGGGCCCAAGCTGGTATCCGAAAACAAAAGTGTCCGGTTCGTCGGTCTTCTGATTCACGTGTTGCAGCAACGTGGTCAAGCCGACGTGGCGTGTGCCCTTCTTCCAGAGGCGCAGCGAGGCGGCGACCAGCAGACGGTTTTTCCCGACCAGCGGCACCATGTCGGTGACAGTTGCAAGCCCCGCCGGCGCCAACAGTTCGCCGCCCAGGCTTCCACCCGTGTACCACCCCCGCTCCCGCCCCAGGGAAACGAGCGCGTGGGCGAGCGTGAACGCGACCCCCGCGCCGCAGAGGTTCGCATATTCGGGTATGCCGCTGGCGACTTTCGGGTTGACGAGGACATCGGCATCCGGCCGTCTACCTTCCGGTTCATGGTGATCGGTGAGGATGACGACAAGTCCGTGCGCTTTCGCATACGCGACCTCGTCGCGGGAAGTGATCCCGCAATCAACCGTCACAAGGAGGCGGGTTTCGGGATAGCGGGAAAGGCAGTGGTCGATCGACGCGCGACTCAGCCCGTATCCTTCCGTCTGGCGGTTCGGGATGAACGGGTCTACATTCGCGCCGAGATGCGAAAGGGCGTGTACAAGGATGAACGTCGCGCAGACACCGTCCGCGTCGAAATCGCCGAAGACCAGAATGGGGTCTTTGGACAGGATTGCCCTCCAGAGACGTTCCGCCGCCTCCCGGACGCCGGGAAGGGCGAACGGATCGAAAGCATGATCGGAGAAGGTCGGACACAGAAACCGCTTTACCTCTTCCGGGGACGAAAGCCCCCGCGAAACGAGGAGCCGCGCAAAACGAAGACCATACCCTGCGGTTTCCGCAAGGGATTTCGCCGTCTCCGGCTCGAAACACGTTTCACGCCATTCGTATTTCGGCAGAGCCACACCTTCTGTGCCTCGTTCCTTCATCAGTGGGTTTTACCCTACTAAAAACAAAGAAGAAGTGTCAAGCGTTTAATCAGCAGACGAGGCGGGGCAAGAGGGCGTGGCGCAAACTTACGCGATCGGCTCCAGACGCTCGATGCCGCGCATGTAGGGGCGGATCGCCTCCGGAAGGAGGATGGAACCGTCCGCCTGCTGGCACTGTTCGAGCAGGGCGATCATCAGACGCGGCAGGGCGACGCCCGAACCGTTCAGCGTGTGGACTAGGCGGGGCTTGCCGTCCTTGCCGCGGTAACGGCAGTTCAGACGGCGGGCCTGGAAATCCTCAAAGTTCGAACAAGAGGAAACCTCCAGCCATTCCCCGTGCGCGGGCGCGTACAACTCGATGTCGTAGCACTTCGCACAGGAGAAACTGATGTCGCCGGCGCAGAGTTTCAAGACGCGGTAGTGCAGCCCCAGTCCCTTCAGGACATCCTCGGCATTGACGACCAGTTTCTCCAGCTCGTCGTAACTCGTCTCCGGCTCGACGAACTTCACCATCTCCACTTTGTCGAACTGATGGACGCGCTTGATACCGCGCGTGTCCTTGCCGGCGGAACCGGCCTCGCGGCGGAAACAGGGCGTGTAGGCGGTAAGGTAGATCGGGAGCGGGCGCGTCAGGATCTCGTCGCGGTAAATGTTCGTGACAGGCACCTCGGCGGTCGGGACCAGCCAGTAGTCGTCCACCTCGCAATGGTACATATCCTCGGCCATCTTCGGCAGCTGCCCCGTCCCCTTCATGGAGGCGGTGTTGACGATGAACGGCGGCAGGACTTCGGTGTAGCCCTGCTTTTCGGTATGCAGGTCCAGCATGTACTGGATAAGGGCGCGCTGCAGGTGCGAACCGACGCCAACGAGCATCGGAAATCCGGTCCCGGTGATCTTGGCGGCACGTTCGAGATCGAAAATACCAAGCTTCATCCCCAGTTCAAGGTGGTCGAGCGGCTTGAAATCGAGTTTCGGGGGCTCGCCCCAGGTACGCACGACGACATTGCCGGAAGCGTCCGGCCCGTCGGGAATGTCCGTTGCTGGGACGTTCGGGATGCGCATCATGGTGTCGAGCAGTTTTTCATCGACCTCGCGGACTTCGGCATCCTTCGCGGTGATCGCGTCACCGATCTTGCGGACGTCGGCCTGCACTTCGGTCGTGTCCTGCCCCGCCTTCTTCAGGGCACCGATCTCCTTGGAACGGGCGTTGCGCTCGGTCTTCAGTTTGTCGCACTCCTGGACGAGCGCGCGGCGGCGCGTATCCAGTTCACGCGCCTCCTCCACCAGTTTCACGTAGGTTTCGTTGCAGCGGCGACGCTCGCCTTCCACGACGGCATCGTACTGTTCACGGATTCGTTTGATATCCAGCATGTTGAAAACTCCTTTCGTTTAATCGGCCGGATAACCGACCGTCACGCCAATGACAATGCGCTGGGAATCGGTCAGTTTCAAAACTTTCCCAAGTCCCGCCTTGTCGATGCTGAGGCGCGGCACACAGGCAAGCCCCGCGTCGGCACAGTAAAGCAACACGTTTTGCATGATCGCACCGGCGTGAAGACCGCCGTGTAACGCTTTGTCGAGGTCGCCCGCGCGCATTGCTTTCGCCATATCCTGCACGACGAACACGTTCAACGGCGCGGTCTTCGAGAAATCCTGAATCCCGGCGAGGTCGCGGTGGTCGCCGGCCTCCACGAGGACGAGGAGGTTCTTCGCCGCGTCGTACCGGTAGGCGCCGTCCTTCGTGACGGCGTAGACCTCGACGTCCTGCACGTTCCGCCCCGTCGGCGCGGTGCGCCGCCCGTCGGCGCGGTTGATTCCGAACGCCGCCCAGAAAAGCGAGGAAAGCTGTTCGGGAGAGAGGGGACGCGAGGTGTTGAACGCACGGGAAGAACGACGGTTCTGGAGCGCGTTCATCAAACCGCCCTCTTTCTTGGGCGCGGGCAATGCAAGATCCTGCGCCGCTGCACCGAGGGCGCACAACGCCGCGACTGCGGCTAACCAGTATGTCTTCATGTCTAACTCCTTGTTAGGGTAACGCCCTCCATTCAAGCACATCCTACCCGTCAGCGTCAAACAAAATCCCATCCGCCCGGGTAACGGGTCAAAACAAGTTATGGACGAGGGGCGGCGGGATATGCTATCCTTGACGACATGAAAGCTACGAACGAATTGCGTCCCGTCCTGATCCGGCGGCGATTCACCAAGCACGCAGCCGGTTCCGTATTGATCCAGTGGGGAGACACGTGGGTACTCTGCACTGCGAGCATCGATGAGAAGGTCCCGTCCTTCCTACGCGGATCGGGACGCGGCTGGGTCACGGCGGAATACGGTATGCTGCCGGGCAGTACGGCGGAACGGAAAGAGCGCGATATCAAGAAACTCAAACAGGACGGCCGCAGCGTGGAGATCGGCCGTCTGATCGGACGCGCGCTCCGCGCCTCGATCGACCTGGAAGCCCTCGGCGAACGCACGATCACCCTCGACTGCGACGTGCTCCAGGCCGACGGCGGTACGCGCTGCGCTTCCATCACCGGTGGCATGGTTGCCCTCGCCGACGCCGTGGACAAGCTGCTTGCGGAAGGCGTGTTGACGCAGTCGCCGATCCGCCGGTTCGTCGTTGCGGTGAGCGCGGGCATCTGCGCGGGTGTCCCCACGCTCGACCTCGATTACGCGCACGATTCCACAGCGGACGTGGACATGAACTTTGTGATGACGGACGACGGACGGTTCGTCGAAATCCAGGGTACGGCGGAACACAACCCGTTCACAGAGAATGAACTGGACGCACTCAAAACCTTGGCGAAACAGGGTGCTTCCGAGTTAGTCCGCATACAGAAGGAGGTATTGGCAAATGGTTAAGAAGGCATTGATCACGGGCGGCGCGGGATTTATCGGTTCACATCTGGCGGCGCGCCTCTTGGACGAAGGGTACGAAGTCACCGTTCTCGACAACCTCTTCACCGGAACGAAATCGAACATCTACGGGATGCTGGAGAATCCCCGTTTCACGTTCATGCTGCATGACGTGACGCAACCGTTCTGGGGGCAGTTCGACGAAATCTACAACCTCGCCTGCCCCGCCTCCCCCATCCACTATCAGCGTAACCCGGTCGAGACGATCCGTACCTCCTTCATGGGGGTCATGAACGTCCTCGAGCTCGCGCTCAAGACCAAGGCCCGCGTGCTGCACACTTCCACCTCCGAGATCTACGGCGATCCCGCCGTCCACCCGCAGCCCGAAACCTACTGGGGTAACGTCAATACCATCGGTATCCGCAGCTGCTACGACGAGGGCAAGCGCGCCGCTGAAACCCTCTGCGCGGATTACTACCGGGAATACGGTGTCGACATCCGCATGGTGCGCATCTTCAACACGTACGGTCCGCACATGCACCCGCAAGACGGCCGCGTGATCACGAACTTCATCATGCAGGCTCTGGGCAACCGGGACATCACCCTTTACGGAGACGGTTCACAGACGCGGAGTTTCCAGTACGTCGATGACCTGATCAACGCGATCCGTGCCTACATGCAGCTGGATCACGAAAAAGTCTCGGCCTTTTTCGAGTCAAAGGGAATCCCAGTCCCGGTCCTCAACATCGGCAATCCCGGCGAGTACACCATCAAACAGCTCGCCGAAGAAACGTTGCGCCAGATTCCGGAAAGTACCAGCAAACTGGTCTGCGAACCGCTTCCGAAGGACGACCCCAAACGCCGCAAGCCGGACATCACGCTCGCCACCGAACTACTCGGTTGGAAGCCTGTCGTCCCGTTGCAGGAGGGCTTAAAGAAGACCATCGCCTATTTCAAGTGACGCCGCCTAGTTGAACAGGCAGAGAACGTCGGCGCGGCAGGAGGCGTCACTGCGAACCCGGATCCAGTAGGCGCGGAAGGCGGAGAGGTCGTCGGACACAGATTCACCCTCGGCGAGCGTATACGTCTTGTAGACCGCCCAGACGCCCGTTCCGGTAATGTCGGCTTCGACCGTGAACACTGCTTTCGCCGTACCGGTCTGGCGCAGGGTCAACGTTTTCCTGTCGAACCCCGTCAACAGCAACGGATCGGAGACTTCACCCGCCTTCACCTCCGTTCCCTTCCAGACACCGCCCGAACCACACGGTTTACCGAACGCCCACAGGTCATCGACAACACCTGCCCAAAGCATGCAACGTCCGTCCTCGCTACGGATCAGGCGCCCTGCGGCGTTTACGGCGTTCGGGGCGATTCCGCTGATCAAGAGCAGGCCGCGCCACGAACAGAAATCGTGTATCATGCGACCGTGCGTTGCGATTGCGCGCGTTTTCGCGAACCCGCCCGCGTTCTCGGCGGGTAGCTCGTAGAAGATGCCGTCAAGGTTCAGCAGGTCGCGTTCCGTGCAGACTTCGCGGCAGACGCGCGTTTCACGCGCCTCCGCCGGGTTCCATCCCGGCGCGGAGGGGAACCGCCAGCGGCGGCCGGCATCGTCGACAATCCCTACCCCCGCCGCGTCGCGGAAAACGCCTTCCCCGTCCAGCGGAACGGCACGCCGCAATGCGGACGCGGTGGAACAGCGCTCGTCCCCGCGCCGCACAAGGTTCAATTCCTTGTCGAGCTCGTAATACCCGCCGTAATTCAGAACGCCCAGTTTGAATTCCTCGCCTCCCCCTAGGCTGCGCAGAAACCCACGCCGGACACCGTCCCGCCCGACCGGCGCCCCGGGGCGGGCGATGCCGTCGAAAATCGCGTCGGGCTTCGCGGACCGTCCATCGCGGTTGGCGTAGTTGAAAAACGCGGTGACATTCTTCGCCGCCGCTTGGGCGACCAAGCGGATCCACGCGCCGCGTAACGGCGCAAGGTCTTTCACGAGGAGTCGGCCCTCCGCGACGTGGACGGTCCCCGCATCGCGCCACACGCCGTCGCCCGCCGTGTCGATCTGCAGCAGGTACGCGCCGGCCCCTTCCTGGGCGAGTTCCAGCAACCGGGAGTCGAACCCGTCCAGGAGGAAGGGGTCGGAAACCGCGCCCGCCGGGACATCCTCCTGCATCCAGACCGCGCCGCGCCCGATTGCCGGACCGAACGCGTCCAGCTCCGCCGGTTTCAAAAACCAGAAATTACTGTTGGAGATCACAGGACCGCTGATCGAGCCTTTCGCCTTGCGCTTGTTGAGGAATTCATTTCTCGCGCTGTCGTCGCACCCCAACACCAGGCGGTCGCCCCAGCGGCAGAAGTCGCCGACCACTTTCAGGTAGTTTGAGCGGGGGCGGATCCCCGTCGCGTGCCTGGCGTCGAAGGTGGCGGGAAAGCGCCAGAACGAACCGTGCATAGTCATCAGGAAATCGTCCCCTTCGCCGATTTCGCGGATACGCGGCCACTCCGTGTTCCAGCCGTGCGCCCCGTCGTAACTGTGGCTCGCCTTGGGCAGTCGGTAGGAGTGCCATACGCCGCCGTCCAGGACGTTGAGGATCAGGCTGCGGAAATCCCAGCCGATCGTCCAGAGAGGATCGGTATCCGGATTCGGATTCCCGCGGATTCCGCCCGGGCCGGTCACGTCGGTGAACTGGTTGCGGCGAACAACCTCCCATGCCGCATCGCCGCCCCTCCACTGCGCCAGGACGCCGGAAGGGACGGCGGGATCGGTCAACGCCTTCTTCGCCCGGTCTCCGTTGTTCGCGTAGACGAGTCTTCCCTGCCCGGAATAGGCTCCTTTTCCGTGATATCCGGGAAGGAGATCCCCGCCCGGGTTTTTCTGGAGGTTGCCGTCGCGGAAGAGTTCCTTCGCCGCGAGGGAGTGGACATCGATTTCATACACACCCTCCTCCATCGTCAAACAGTAGACCTTGTTCACGGGATCGGCGAGATGGCGGGCGTTGGCCGTCGGGCGACCGTAGAAGTAAGGTGCGCCGGCGGCATCGAAGAAGGGGAGCACGCGCACCCCGCCCGTCCCGGAAATCACGTAGGGGCCGATGAACAACTGGCGCGACTCCGTGTGGATCATCCGGTTCGCGGGCGTCCCCCCGACAGATTCCGGACGGATCAGGCGGGAGAGGTCGGGCTTGATTTCGTAGAGCTTGTCGCTTGAACCATGCGGGGAATGGGGGGCGTAGCTGACCGCCCAGAGCGACCCCGCCCAAGGGACGACCGCACCGGTGCCGCACTCCCCTTCGCGGTTGAAGGTCGCCAAGTGCGGATAGACGCCGTGGACGTTCTTGTACGGCGTTCCCGCCGGGCAGCACGCGGAGACGGCGAGAAAGAAACAGAGAAGCCATTTTTTCATGCCGTCCAGTCTAGCAGAACCACCCATACACCGCAATCTTTTTCTTGATTGTTCGCAAATGCCATCATTCATCTTCATCGAAATCGATGATCTGTTCCGTCGTATTCTTCGGAACGAGATCCGACGCCTCCATTTTCTGGGCGATCAAATGCAGCCTGTCACATTTCCGTTCCGGGCAGACCGCATCGCAGGGCTCGATCTCCGAGAACAGCAGTTCCTTGCGTCAGCCACGGACGCTCCTGCTCTTCCGCTAACTGCGCCATGAACCCCGCCGTGTCGGGCGTCCGCCCCTCTGGCAGACCGTCGGAATCCACGAACAGTTCCGTTTGTTTCAATTCCGCGTTCATCACAGCTCCATCCGGTTCCCGTTTGCAACCATAAACCCATCACCCCCGGAAAACCGGGGCAGACGTGGAAAATGCCCCGCACCGAACAGCATTCATCCCGAATTCCTTTTACCGAACAACTGTCCCTATGCAAAAAATGACTCTCAAAAGCAACGCGGATAGTATACGCCATCCTGTACCGGATAGCAACGCTCACCCCCGCGAGTTCGTCATGCCCAATAACCTTGCTAAATCTGACCGAATGAAAATCCCGAATCTGACCGAACAGGATTGACGCCCACGCCAAAATTTGATCCGTATCTTTTCCTGATTACCCCATAGGTTTGCAGAATTCCCTTGGAAAATGCGAAAAAAGGACAGAAATAGATATGGTCTATTAGCCCATATATAATTTTTTACAAATTCGTAAGTTTGCTGGACATTTTGCATTTCTTATGGACTAAATCGAAGAGATACGGTTTGATATCTTTCTCATCAAAAGGCAAGCAAGATGGGAATGAATGGCTACAAGGAAAGAGTGATTGACGCGAATCTTCTCGCCATCCGAAGCGCCATCGCCAAGGAACCCAAAGGCCGTCCGCCGAAATCGCTCATCGTGGTTCTCGGACGTTCCTCCGCCTACATCCGCCCCGACGGTGTCCACGTCGTGCCAATCTCCGCGCTCAAGCCATGACCAATTGGGTGATCAGGATTCTTTCCGCCAGAACTTCAATTCTTCCCGGACCTCCATCAATATCTTGCCGAGATGATTTTCGCCTTTGCCCGTTTTGGCATCGACTCCCCAGAACGTGTCGCCCCAAGAATTGCCCTCGGTCAAAGGCATATCGCCCGTCGCGAGCAATCGCGCCGCGAGATTTCCATTTTGGAAGAACTTGGCGCGTACGACTTTCCGCATTGCATCAATGCGCACGGCATTCCAATCCGGCCTTAACGCGACCTGCCGCCCCTTACGCTTTGCCTTGGCGCCGGTCAATCCAGAAAACTCCATGCGCAGCTCCAGTCCGAGGCACTTCTCCGCTTGAAACGCAGCCTCCGCATTCTGATATGCAATTCCCTCGACTTCAATCCTCGCCGGATAGAAGTTGCTCAAGAAGTCGAAAGCGCCAGTGAATGTCATTGTCATCTCCGTATGTGGTCCTCGATTTCGCCGAGAAAAGCCAGGCCGTCCTGCATATCCGCCCCGAGCATCATCTCATAAACCAGTCTTTTCATTCTTTGCCATATTGGCAGGTACTGTATCTTCATCTTGCATCACCTGCCTATCAACTTCGCCGCCGGCATGACGTCAAGACACTCCCTGCGGCCAATAAAATGCACAGGATTAAGATTCTCAATTTTTTGTTTACTCGACATATCGCGTATTATACCCCATTCTCGCCGACATGGCAACATCGGATGTCACGAATGTCACGAAATTACGAATTTCCAATTTCGAGACATACCCAAATCCCTTCTCGCGCAGTCCGCAACCGAAATGCGGAACATAATCCGCATCCATGCCAATGCGTCCTCGAACGATGGATATATTCAGCATCCTCCGCCCCTCGTACAACGCGCTGCCAGCGCGTTACCGCCGCACGGTAGGGCGGGCACGCCGCCACCCTCATCCAAATCCGGTCCGATAATCTCTGCGTCCTTGCGTGCAACGGCGTTTGCCTTGTTGACGGAAAGAAAACGTTCGCGCCGCCGGCGAAACAGCTCCTCTTCCACCTCTGGGAAGAAGGGGCGCATTGCGTTCACTCGGCATCCAATGTCATCACAACGGAAGGCCCCTCTTTTGTAATGCCCGACCATTTCCGGAACTTCACGGTCGTCATGGAAATAGTAGTAGAGGGCGAGCGCGATGTCCGTGCGGTGCAGCCCCTGCTGGCAGGAGATGTAGAACCCGTCGCCGTCTAAGACCTCGAACAGTCGGGGCAGCGTCTTGGCCAACTCCTCGGGCGGCGTAACCTTCGCATCGGCCTGAATGTGGTGATAGCCGATTCCGACGTCGGCACACCGCCGGGCGATCCTGTCGTTGTGGTCCGACGTCCGGAAGTCGACGACGATCTTGACGCCTACATCCCTGACACACTCAAGGACATCTCCCAAGAGCCCCCGCCGAGCGAGCGTCTCGCCTCGCACACCCCGTCCAAAGACGGAATGCAGGTTCCTGATTCCTAGTTTTTTCAACTTTTCTATTTCCATGGGCACCTCTCTCTTCTATTGCTCCGGCAATGAATTATTGTGAGTCTGCGGCATAGGCTACGTGCTTGTCCTGGAAATAGGACTTCACTCGCTCTGGCGACGCTCTCACCATGTTCATGTGTTCGGTTGTTTTCTTCAGCAAACCATCCTTCGTCCGTCTCGGAACGCTCGTGGTGATAGCGTGTTTCAAGTCTGCATTCAGCCTTTCGTCCGGATTCAGCTCCGGACTGTAGCTCGGGAGATAAAACACCTCGATTCGCGCCGCGTTCTCCTCCAGCCATTCCTTCACCGGCTTGCAGTGATGGACTTTCAGGTTGTCCATGACCAAGAACACCTTTCGCGGAACTTCCTTTACGAGGCTTTTCATAAACTCGATTAGCCTGTCTGCATTGAACACGCCGTCTATTATCATCCAATGGCACTTGCCCTGGTTGTTCACCGATGAAATCATTGAGAATCTCTGCCGCGAACCCCACACAGCACGGGTCGTCGGCGTCGTGCCGCGAGGCGAATACGACCGCCCGCGCACGTCCGTATTCATCACCGCCGTCTCGTCCGCCCAGTGAATCTCGGCTTTTTCCGTCTTTGTGCGCGCGGAAATCGCAGGGTACTCCTCTGCAAGCCACTTCTTCACGGCTTCCGGCTTTTGCTCGTAGGCAACCTTGATCGGCTTCTGTGGCGTGAAGCCCCAGCGTTTGAGGTACTCGCCGACCGTGCGCACGGGCATCTCGATTCCGAAGTGTTCGCGGATGTATATGAGGACCGCCTCCCGTGTCCATAGGGCGAAATCCATCTTCAGCTGCTCGGGGCGCTTGTCGCAGATGTCCTTCCGAACCTGCCTCTCCTGCTCCACCGTGAGCGTGCGCGATGCGCCTTTCTTGCAGCCACGGCGCTTCGGCTTCAGCGCCTTTATGCCGCCAGACTCGTACAGGTCTATGGCCTTGCGGCTTGCGCCCCAGCTTATGCCGGTCTGCTCCTTTATCGCCATTGGTCCCGCGCCTTTCTTGTGAAGGCGGACTATTTGCTTGCGAATCTCGAACGGTGCCGCAGGCGACTTCCGAGCGTCCATCTTTATCTGGTTTCCATGCCGCATAGCATATCAAAGCTCCGCAGAAAAACCACTATATGCCGCCTCTATAGTCAACATACT
>JAGCVN010000078.1 GCA_017962315.1 Kiritimatiellia bacterium | reverse complement strand
GGGAATGTAGATGAGGGTAAGTTCCTGAAAACAACATGAACAACTTAAAAACAACGTTTGGTCCTTCCGCGCACAACCATGCGCGACGAAAGAAGGATGTTGTCTTTACAAGTTGTTTCGGTTGTCAGCAATCGAACTTATAGGCAAACCCGCCACCCGAGCTTCGTGCGGGAATGTAAATGAGGGTGACTTGGATCGTGTTCACAAATCGCAAGTGTCCCCGATATTTGTATTTGTGAACATTCGTCATTCGTCATTCGTCATTTTTCATTTTTCATTTTCCACTTTCCACTCCCCTCACGTCTCACGTCTCACGTCTCACGTCTCACGCCTCTGCGCTCTCCGCGTCTCTGCGTCTATAAATAATCCACCCACTGTTGCGGGGTGAAGTTATAGGCAAGCCCGCCACCTGCGCTCGCGCGGGAATGTGAACGGGGATAGGATGTCGCAGATGACACTCATTCTTCCAGCGTGAACTCCACTAGGACGGGAGAATGGTCGGTGATGTCCAGCACGTCCTGGTAGACGCCGATGTCGTGACGGAGGGCATGGACACCTTTTGTGTAGTAGATGTGGTCGATGGAGTGTTCGGGCGTGTCCGTCTCGGCAGGGCGCATGGAACCGTGGTATTTCCCGTCCACGCCGCGCACGGGATTCCCGTGGTGCGAGCAGTGTCGCGAACGGATGTCCGCATGGCTGGCGGCGTTCCGGAAGCCGCCCCGCCGCAACATGGCGTGGGCGATCGACGTTTCCGTTGAGTTGAGATCGCCGCCGAGGATCGCCGGAAGCCTCGCCCCCCACTTGCGGCGTAAGTCGGCAAGGATCCACAGGATATGCCGGGCATTCAATTCACGGATCGTGTCGCTCTCCTTACCGGTGTTCTTCCACCAGAAGTGTGTCGCAAACGCCGCAAAACGCCGCTTGGTTTCTTTGTCCTCCAGCACGGCCCACGTCACACTTTTCGAGGTCTGGAGCGAGAGGTGGAAGAAATCCGTCCCGCTGGCCAGCAGGGCGAGTCTGGATTTGCGGTAGAGGAGAGGCTCGTGGTTGATGTGTTTCGGAGTCTTCCGCCCCGTTAACGCGGCCCGACGCAAAGCGGCGTTCTCGTCGCCGCGCACGAGGGCGTAGCCGGCCTTTTCAAGATGGGCAAACATCGGGCTTGTGTACCAGTTCGGTGTCACTTCCTGAAGCGCGACGACATCGGGCGCGTCACGGAGAATCGCCGTCTCCATGCTGGCCTCGCGTTCGGCGACAGGGTTCTCGAAGTAGTCGCCCCAGACGTTCAAGGTGAGGAAGCGCAACGGCGCGGGATTGCTTTCCCCGCAGACCTTCGGCGATACGGCGGTCATGCATAGCGCGAATACGGCGAGACAGGAAAGGAGATGCGGATTCCGGAGCAGTCCATACGTGCTCATTTCTTTTCCCTTTCTTTGAGAAGATCCGTCCAGTCATAGTCGAGGAGTGCGCCGTTCACGACGTTGGCGAACGGGACGTATTCCGACTGGCGCACCGATTCAGCCCAGCTTTTCGGCGGAATGAGGCAATCAACCGTCGCAAACAGGTCGCGCCGCGCCGCAAACGCATGGGCGGACGAAATACACGTCCTGCCGTGCGCCACGATTTCCACGGGATGGCCGGTCTTACGCTTCAGTGCGTCCGCAAGCGCAACCGTCTCCTCCGCCCGTACTCCGACCATCGACACGCCGAGCAGATACAGCATCACCGCCGGTCCTTCGTCGGGATTCTTGCATCCGTAGAACTTGTGTCGAAGCCCACCTGTCTCGCCCGTGCAGGCGAGGTCTGCCAGCATGATTGCCTTGCCCGCCGCAAGCGTCTGCGGAACGCGTTTGCGGTGGATCATGCGGTCCGTGCGGTCGTCCGTCACAAGCACCGCGCCCTTCATCTCGCCTTTCGGCAGGAACGTAATCGCCGGGAATTTCAATTTACGGCCAAAAAACGAATAGATTTCGCATATGACCGTCGTGCCGTCCGCAAGCGTCTTGCGCGGACACGCCTCCACCACCGCAACGCCCAGTTCGTCGAGCGGAGTTATCCCCGCCCGTTTGACCGCTGCCTCTGCGGCGTATGAGGGCACGCGCCCTTTCCGGTTTTTCTCCGCCGCTGCGAGATCCTCCTTCAAGTACTCGTAGATACTCTTGAACCCCGGCAGTTTCGCGACCTTCCCCTCCGGCGTCACGTTGACCATATTGCGCGGCAATCCGCCGTCCGCTTTTTTGGGATCAAACGCCGCGTCGATCTTCCGGCAGGCTTCGACGTCGATTTCAGGCGTCGCCGCGTCGCCGGCGAGCCAGCGGCGCATCCACTGGATCGAGGACGTGCGCATCCCCTCCGTCCAGGCGTGCGGCCCCGGCACATCCGTCATTCCGTATCGTTCCACGCCCAAGCCGCAGTTCTTCGCCACGTCGCGGACGACGGCGTATGTCTCGCGCGAACCGGCGATCGGGAAGAAATCGTCGAACGAGCAGTGTATCCGCACGGCGTTGCCGCCAAGAAGGGCGAATCCGGCATGGTTGAAGCCGAACGTCAGCTGTCCGTACACGTTCTGCTCGGCGTCCTGAGGTCCGATTGCCGTGATGACCTCGCGCAGGGAACTGATGAATTCCGCCGGACATGCCGCCACGATACGCGGGTCGATCGCCTCGAGAAGCGACGTCATCGTTCCGCCTCCGGACTGCCCCATGCAGCCCACGCCGTCCTTTATCACGTCATCGCGCGAGAGGAGGTAGTCGATCGCCCTCATGCCGTCCCAGACGCGCTGTTGCGCCGTGCTTTGCCGCAGCAGCGCCGCAAGCGCACCGTACCGATTGTGCGGGACGCATCCGATCCCGCCCGGAACCTGTTCGCGTTCGCCCTGCGCAATCGGGTCGTAAACGAGCACGATGAATCCCGCAAGTGCGCCCATCACGCCGCCGCGCTGGTAGAAGTCCGTACCCTTCGCCTCGCGGGTGTGCCCGCACGGAACGATGATCCCCCGGTAGGGTGGCTTGAACTTCGCCATCTCCGGAACGAACGCAAGCGCGGTTACATAGACACCCGGACGGCTCTCGAAAAGCACCTTCTCGACGCTGTAGCCGTCACGGGGAATACGCTCCGTCACCTTCGCGTTGAGGGGCGTACGTTCGAACTTCAGCCCCCCGATCCCGGCAATAAGCCTCTCGCGCATCTTCGTACGGTAGGCGTCATATTCGGCACGGCTCTTGAGCTCGCGCCAGACGTCTTCCGACGCCTCGTCCATCGCGCACAGAATCTTCAGGATCGCATCATGCGCGGAAAACTCCGTGCCCTTCGGCAGTATTCTCTCCCGGAGCACTGCGTCAATCTGTGGTTGCAAGTCAAGCGGCTCATTCGCGGAGACGTCTGCCGCCGCCATCTGGACAGCCGCAATCGCACCGGCAATCCCCGTGAAGAAAAAGGGAACTCGTTTCATGTCATTCTCCTCCGTTAAACGATGTATGCCTCTTCGAGTGGAAGGGTTGTTTCCTCGCACCTTTCACGTTCAAAGGCAACCGATCAGGATTCGTCTTCCAATCCTTAGAGGCTCCTCGAACTTACGTTCAAGGAAAATCTCTGTTTTTTGCATGTCACGTGATCAATCTAGCACATCGTACCGGATAAAGCAAGCCCGCCCGCATGTCCCATTTTCCTTAACTTCTGCGCCTCTTGCAGGAAAAAAGGATATGTAGTTCTTTCCTGCAAAAAACTTTGAAAAACCGCGTTTCTTGGCTCTTCGGTCATAGTGCGGATGTTTTCTGCCGATTATCGGGCATTTCGCCGAAACATGGATTCTCCTTTCCCGTCTCTGCGCCTCTCGTCTATAACTTCACCCCGCGGCTTACCGGGGGCAGTATAGCAAGTTGTCCAAATCGAATCTCTCGCGCCGAGGCGCGGGCGGGGGGCTGCGTTCAAAAACGCACGGTTTTTTCATCCCGTCGCTTTTCCGGAGAAACCGTCGTTTCACACCTCGAAAATGCCCTTTGCCGGTTGAATCAGACCCGTACTCATGCAGAAAGTCCCAGTATATCGGTTTACATGTACAAGCGCGATATTGCAGCGCTTTTAGAATGACATTGACAGGGGAGGGGGGAGGTGGCAGAATTTTCCCGTTCTGAAAAACTTCAGACACGGACAGGTAAGAAGTTTTTCGGAATGGAAGTGAAATGAGGGAGGAACGTGATATGAATTCCAGATTGGAGTTGAAGGTTGTCGGGTTGTGCAGGTTTATTCTGCCAGTCTTGTTCTTGGTCGGTGCGGGGATGTTCTCTGCAGAGAGTAAAACGATTGTGCAGGACGCGAGGCGGAGTCATGCGGCACCTCCAAAGCCGGGTCGTGCGGTTCCTCTAAAGCCGGCTCATGCGGCGCCTCCGAAACCAGGGATTCGACCCGCTCCGCCCCCGCCTCCGGCGGCCGGACACGCCAAAGTGAAAATCATCCCGTCGGAAGCCGCCCACGTGAGGTATGTCCAGTACCGGGATCCGAGCGGGTATTTCACCGCCGAGATTCCGCGGGGCTGGCAGGTGAGGACTGGACTCAAGCCGAGCGGGAAAATCGATTTGATCAGCTATGCCATCGCGATCTACGATCCGAGGAAGCCAGACCGCGAACTCTACTTCAATCTGAATGACGCAGCCGGTGTCAAATCGGCGGAAGCCCGCGATTGGCATGCGAAATCCTACGGAGCGAACAGCCATTTCGCCCGGATGCCCGTGATCCCGAATCCCACCACCGCCTCCTTCTTCGCCGCCATGGGACCATTTTACGGATATCATCATTTCGTGATGCTCGAACGTTTCGGGAAAAACGCGCTGGGTGGAGAGACGGTACTCGGCGAATGTGTCTCTGCGACCTCCGGCGCGAAGTTGCAGGGCCTGTTCCACGCGGTGATTTTCGGGACGAACAATTATGTGCAGCGCAATGCGTTCAACCCCCGCGCCGGGAAGCTGGATGTGGGTTTCTGGACGGAGTACACCATCCTTTCGGAACGCGCGCCGAAGGAGGAATTCCTGGAATGGCAACCCGTGTTTGACCGCTGTCTCCGCTCGATCCGCTTCACACCCGAATTCCAAAAACAGCGTCGGGACGCTTGGCGGCGGTTGATCGGGACGTCGAACTACATCATGCATACGGGGGAGGTTGTCAGCGGGATGATCATGGATTCCTACCGGAGGAGGAACACGATCAACGATGTCCTTTCGCAGCAACGTAGCGATGCGACTCTCGGTTACGAACGCGTCCAGGACATCGAAACGGGCGAATACTACCGGGCAGAGAACGGGTTTTCCGACTGGTATCGGGGCAACCGTTACCGCCCCGTCCGCGACAACGCGGGATACCTCCAGCCGATCAGCGGTTACATTCGGCGATGAATCGCATGGCACCCCCGCGAAACGTCACAGGGAACTCGATTTGAAAGGATGACCAGTCATGGAACTTACGCTTGATTCGATTTTGAACGAAAAGGAAGCTTGGGGAAAGGTCGGCGTGAAACTGCCCTCCTTCGATATTGCCGCCATGCGCGCGCGCACGGAGGCCGCGCCGGAATGGGTACATTTCGGCGCGGGGAATATTTTCCGCGGCTTCATCGGGTCGCTCGCCCAGCGGCTGTTGGATGCGGGACTTACGCAGACCGGCATTATTGCGTGCGATACGTTCGACTACGATATCATCGACCGGATTTATACGGCCCGGGACAACCTGACGCTGAACGTGTTGCTCAATCCTGACGGAACGGTTTCAAAGGAGGTCTTGGCGGGGGTCGCCCAGGCGTTGAAGGTGGACTTCGCGGATCCGGCGACGAAGGCCTCGCTCCGTTCCATTTTCCGGGCACCGTCGTTGAAGATCCTTTCGTTCACGATCACTGAGAAGGGGTATCAGCTGCGCCGTCCAGACGGTTCGTTCCTCCCCGTGGTGGAGGCGGACATGAAGGACGGTCCGGAGTCGAGCCGCCACGCGATGGCTGTCGTTGCCGCGCTTTTGCTGGAACGGTATCGGACGGGTAGGCTTCCGCTGGCGGTCGTCTCGATGGACAATTGTTCGCACAACGGTGAAAAACTCAAGGCATCCGTTGTGGAAATGGCGAGGGCGTGGGTGGCGAACGGATTTGCCCCGGCGGACTTCCTCACCTACGTTGAGGACGAAGCGACCGTTTCATTCCCTTGGTCGATGATTGACAAAATCACGCCGCGGCCCCATCCGTGTGTCGTCGAGATGCTGGCGCAGGACGGCATCGAGGGGATGGAGCCGATCGTCACCTCGAAGAAGACGTTCATCGCCCCGTTCGTCAATGCGGAAAAACCGCAATACCTCGTGATCGAAGACCGGTTCCCGAACGGGCGCCCTCCATTGGAGAAAGCGGGAGTCTACCTGACCGACCGGGAGACGGTGAACAAGACGGAGAAGATGAAGGTGACCACCTGCCTGAATCCGCTCCATACCGCAATGTCGATGTACGGCTGCCTTCTCGGTTACACGCTCATCTGCGAAGAGATGAAGGATGCGGACATCGTGAGGCTCGTCAAGCGGCTGGGGTATGTCGAGGGGCTTCCCGTCGTGGTCGATCCGGGAATCCTCTCGCCCAAGGCGTTTATCGACGAGGTCGTGAACGAGCGTCTCCCGAACGTGTTCATGCCGGACGACCCTCGCCGTATCGCGACCGACACGTCGCAGAAAGTCGGCATCCGTTTCGGTGAGACGGTGAAGAGCTACCTCGCGACGGGGCGGGATCTCGACGGACTTGTCGCACTGCCGCTCGCGCTTGCCGGCTGGATGCGCTATCTGCTTGCGGTCAACGACGCGGGCGAGCCAATGGAGGTCTCGGCGGATCCGCTCAAAGACGAACTACAGGCGCAACTTGCGGGAATCGTCTGGAACGATCCTTCCACCGGGGCGGGACGTCTGCAACCGATTCTCGCAAATGCGTCGATCTTCGGCATTGATCTCGCGCAGACGCCGCTAGCCGCCAAGATAGAAGGATACTTCCTCCGCTTGCTTGAAGGACCGGGGGCCGCCCGCCGGCTTCTCCGCGCCGAACTCAGTGGAAAGTAAGTCGGACCTACTTTCCTCGTTTCCCTATCCGCTGCGCCTCCGTGTCCCTGCATGGAAAATGCACACAGCTCTCTTCCGGAAAGAACTTTGAAGGACCGGAATAACCAAACATCAACCCAACAACCAATTCCAATTGTTTCGCTTGCCATTGGACGTTGGTTGTTGAGTTTGGCTGTTTCCTTACGTTCAGGCTTGTTCGTTAGACGATCGTGCTGACGACGGAATAACCCTGGATGGCGGCTTTGATGTCTTCGGCGAGACTGTTCGAAACCGGCTTGTCCAGACGGAAGATCGCCAACGAACGCTTCGACTTCGCATTATGCGGGTTGCGCATATCCTCGATGTTGATACCGGCATCGGCGAGACGGCGGGCGATTGTCGCGATCACGCCGGGACGGTCGTCGTATAGGCAGAAGAGCGTGATGCCCTTCGGCTCGAAGTAGAGACGGTCGAACTCGTCGATCCGGGCGACGGTCTGGATGCCCTCTGTCACCGTTCCGCGCGCGCTGTAGCTCTTCAGTCGCTTGTCGGGCTGTTCCACCGAGATGTCGATGGTGATGGAGTTTCCGTATCCTTTGTCGGTGTTCGCCTCACGGTCGATGTACTGGATGCCCCGGTCTTCCAGAAACTGCTTCGCGGCCTTGAAATCGTTGTAACGGTCGAATTCGCGGCAGATGCCGGAAAGGACGGAGACGAGTAGCCACTTGCCGTACGGTTTCAGATCGCCGTAGAAACTGGTCTCGATCAGTTTGACCGGGACGGTTTCTCCGGAAATCTGGCGGACGAGGGTCGAAAGCGTGTAGGCGAGTTCGCAGTAGGCACGTTCAAGCCCGGCGGGGATATCGCGGTTGACGATGCAGGCCAGATCGCCTTTTTCATCGAGGTCGATCAGTTCCTCGGCTGCGCGGACGGCGGCGTTGTGGTTCGCCTCGAAGGTATTCGCGCCGAGGTGGGGCATCATCAAGTCGGCGATGTCCGCGTTCGGTTTCTCGCCTTCGGCGTCTTTCGGGTAGACATCGTTCAGGTAACGCAGTTTCTTTTCGGCTTTGACGGCGCGGAGGGCGTCTTCGTCGACAATCCCGTAACGGGCGCAGTTGATGATGGTCGCGCCGTCTTTCATCGCGCCAATCAGCTTTTCTCCGACAAGCCCGCGCGTCGCGTCGAGCAGGGGGACGTGCAGGGTGACGTAATCGGCCTGGGCGAAAATCTCTTCCAGCGAGGCCGGCTCGATCCCCATGTCACGTACACGGTCGCTCGGAATCAACGGGTCGTAACCGAGGATGCGGTTGTCGAATCCGCGCAGATGCTTCGCGACGAGGCGGCCGATGTGCCCGAGCCCGACGATGCCGACGGTCTTGCCCGTCAGTTCACGCCCCATGAGCTGCTTCTTCTCCCATTTCCCTGCGCGGGTGGAATTGTCGGCGTAGACGATGTGGCGGGCATCGGCGAGAATCAACGCGATGACCTCTTCGGCGACACCGTTAGAGTTGGCCCCCGGTGTGTTAAGGACATCGACGCCGTTCTTGCGCGCATGCTTGCAGTCGATGTTGTCGTACCCGGCGCCGGCACGGACAACTGTTTTTAACGAAGGCAGCTGGTCAAGGATTTCTGAAGTGACTTTTTCACTCCGGACGATGAGCGCATACGTGTCGGGATGGGCTTTCACCAGCTCTTCCAACGGAGTCTTCGCGTCTTGAATCACTTCATACCCGCCGTGCCGTTTCAAAATCTCGGCTGCGGCGTTGTCCAGCTTGGTCGGTATCAATACCTTCTTCATGTTCGGTGCTTTCTCTGGGAGGACGGTATTCGTTCCGTCCCGTCCGCGGCCGGATGGAACGGTCTTGACACCCCGTCCGGGCGTGTCAAAAGAGATCCTAGTATACAACTTTCCCGGAGGAAAGCAAGAATCCGTATGTGTTTTTGATTTTGCATGGACGGGGATGGGTATGCTATGATACCCGGCACATTCACCAATTCACAGGGAGGGAAAACGATGAAGGATAGACGTCATACGGTAGGTGTCGTGTTGGCTGCGGCTGCCATGTTGTTTGTGGGTGGAATCTCCGCCGTTTATGCTGCGGATGCCGCGTTCGAGGCGGACTCGGCGCGGCTGGCAGGCCTCCTCAAGGAACCGCAGAAAGGCGACCGGTTGCTCTGGATGCGGAAAGGCCCGTTTGTCGCGGAGAGCGGCAAGTTGTCCGAACACCGCACGCTCGCGAAGTCGCTGCTTGCGCGCATTCCCGCCGAATTGGAGGGCGTGGACGCCGCCCGCAAGGAGGTCCTGCGTCGCCGCTCGATCGTGTGGCGGGTCATCGCCGGATCGCCCGACGCGCCGGTGCGCCTTTCCCCCACGCCGTTCTGCGGCGAGCTTCAGGAATGTGCGTTGAGCCTCGACAGGCCCGGCGAACTCGGTGCGTTCGTGGAGGATCCGCTTGCGAGCGACGGACGCGCCGTCAAGATGTTCAACTCGCACCACGAGTGGTGCGTCATGCTGATGATGAACCGCATCGCCTTCGAGCCGGGCGTGAAGTACCGCGTGCGGGCGCGCGTGCGCTGCGAGGGGACCGGGACGGCAAGGGGAACCGCATTCTCGGCCGGCGTGTTCGACGAACGGACGTGGAAGCTCGCGGGGTATGCGGTCCGGCGGACGCATGACGTGAGCCAGAGCTACGCCTGGTACGACATCTGCACGTTCATCCCGAACGACGGCGAGTACTTCTGGATCGCCCCGGGCGGGCTGAACAAGGACGGCGACAAGAACGCGAACGCGGTGTTGCTCGACAAGATTTCCTTCGAGCCCGTGCCGGAAGAGAAGCTGGCGATCATCCCCGCGCCGCAGAAGATGTCCGTCACGGGCGGCGAGTGCCTTCTCAAGGGTGCGCCGAAGGTCGAGAAGGTCGCCTCCATCCCGCCGGAAGGGTACGAGCTTTCGGTCACGAAGGACGGCGTGACGATCCGCTGTTCCGACGACGCGGGCGCGTTCTACGCCAAGATGACGCTTGCGCAGATCGAGAAGGTCGATCCGAAAACGAAGCAGAAAATCTATCCGTGCGTGGAGATCGTTGACGCGCCGAAGTTCAAGTGGCGCGGCGTATTACTGGATACGGCCCGTCACTTCCTCGGCAAGACCGCCATCCTGCGCATCATCGACGAGATGGCGTGGTACAAGTTCAACGTACTGCAGATTCATTTTACGGACGGCGATTCGTGGACAATCGAGATCCCCGAATTCCCTGAACTCATTAAGCAGGGCGTTGTGAGGGGACGCACTGGATTCGTTTACGGCGAAAAACTTCAGCCGTTCTACTACAGCACGAAGGACATCCAGGAAATCGTCGCCTACGCGGCGGCGCGGCACGTGAAGGTCGTGCCGGAAATCGAGATGCCCGGACATTTCGAGGCGGCGCTCCGTGCGTATCCGTCGATGAAGTGCAAGTGTCCTGGCGGTGGCAGGGTGTTCTGCATCGGCAATCCCGAAACGGTGCGTTTCGCCGAGAAGGTGTTCGACCGCGTGTGCGAACTCTTCCCGAGCGACGTGATCCACTTCGGCGGCGACGAGTGCACGCGCAAGTTCTGGAAGGAGTGCCCCGTGTGCCAGGCGCACATCAAGCGCGAGGGGCTGAAGGGCGTCGAGGAGATCCAGCCGTGGCTCACGCGCCATCTCGTGGAGTACTTGGCGAAGAAGGGACGCCGCGCGATCGGCTGGGACGAAATCTTCCTTTCGTCGTCGTGGGAGAAGTGGGAGGACTTCAAGAAGGCGGGCGGCGATTCGTTCAACTCGCTTCTGCCCAAGACCACGATGGGCATGTGCTGGCGTCCGTGGGGCGCGGGCGCGCTTGCCGCGAACAGGGGCTACGAGATCGTGCGCTGCCCCACGTCGTACTGCTACTTCGACTACAACCAGGGTCTGCCGGAGGATCCGTTCTTCCCGTATTTTGGACGCGCCGGCGTGACGCTGGAGAAGGTGTACCGCTTCGACGTGCTGGAAGGCGTCGAACCGCAGGCGCGCAAGAACGTGGTGGGCGGGCAGTGCTGCAACTGGGGCGAAAGGACGCCCAACATAACCATGCTGGAATGGAAGCTCTGGCCGCGCGCGCTTGCGCTCTCCGAGGCGCTCTGGACGTATCCCGATCCCGCGAAGCGTGACTTCTCCGAGTTCTCGCAGCGCGCCGACAAGCACCGCCTCCGCCTCATCCGCTCGCACGTCAACTGTGCCCCGCTGAAGTGAGAGGCTCTCACATGGCTTTGACGTCAACTGCCGGTGGATGCAGAGCAAAGGATGCAGTATGGCCCGTGCGACGGCGAACGTTTCTACGGCTTGGCGCGGTGGCCGCGTCCATGCCTTCCATGCTGGCGTTTTGCCGGTGCGCGGATGAACCGAATCTGCGACTCGGCATCCTTTCCGACATCCATCTGCGGGATGCGTTAGCCGCAAAAAAACTCGAGCGGGCGCTTCTGGCATATCGCGGCGGACGTGTTGACGGTGTCCTCGTCTGTGGCGACCTCGCGGACAACGGCATTGTGCCGCAGCTGGAGGAGTTGGCGCGGATATGGGAGGAGGTGTTTCCCGGCTCAAAAGGGCTGGACGGTGCGCACGTCGAGCGGCTTTTCCACTACGGAGACCACGACAACCGAGGCATCGTCAACGTGCCGGAGGACGTTGTAAAGCGTTACGGCTGGACCGTGGCGGAACGAAACACGAACGCAATCACGCTTCGTCCCAAGGAGGTGTGGGAGCGGATATTCGGCGAACCGTGGAGCCCGATTGTCCACAAGCGCGTCAAGGGATATGATTTCGTGCTCTCGCATTACACGCCGCAGGGAAGGAATTCTCCGCTCGGCCTTGAAGGGTTCCTTCGAGAGTTCAAGCCGGACCCGGACAAGCCCTTCTTCTATTCCCAGCACCGCGTCCTAAGGAATACGGTGTGCGGGCCGGGCGTGTGGGGGCAGGACAACGGCACTGCAGGACGGCTTCTTGCCTCCTATCCGAACTGTTGCGCGTTTTGCGGGCATTCGCATCAGACGGCGGTGCGCGAGGATGCCGTCTGGCAGGGTGCGTTCACGGCGGTGCAGGTGCCGTCCCTCAGGTATGTGACGCAGGAACCCGGACACGGTGCCAACGAGAAAGGTTACCTCGCCGAGCAGGGGATGCTTCTTGACGCATACGACGACAGGCTGGTCGTTAGGCGTCTGGATTTTACAACCGGACGGAGTCTCGGCCTTGATTGGGAGATCCCGCTTGTCGGCGGCGCGAGGCCGTTTGCGCACGAGATCCGTCGCCGTGTCATGCCGGTTCCTGAGTTTAGAGAAAACGCAAGGCTCGTTGCGTCGATCAATTCCCTCGATGGCACCGGGCGGGACAAATCCCTCGTGCTGGATTTTCCTGTCGTGAGCGGGAACGCCGGAGGTGCGCGCGCCTATGACTACGAGGTGGTGGTCGATGCCATCTGCTTTGGCGGAGATGCGAGACGTGCCGTCAGGCATTTCTTTTCGCCCAAGTGTCATTTTGCGCCGTCCGCTGAACCGGAGACGATGCAGCTGCGTATCCCGCTTCGCGAGTTCGCGGAGTGGTATTCATCCACGGGGGACAAATGGAATGCGCTGCATGTGGCTGTCCGCCCTCGAGAAGTGTTTGGAAGGGCAGGACGCGCGCTTGAGGCGGACATACAGTATGTTTGCAACTCAACAGGGCGTTCAAAGAAAGGAAACAAGACATGGTGCGCCAAGTAAAGCTCGATAGCAACTTGCGAAATGAAAGGAGTTCGCGCTGACAAGAAATCGACAGTCAGTTAGGAAAGCAAGCGACGGAAGGGGCGACCCGACCGCCGAAGCCTTGCGCTACAAACAGGTGAGC
>JAGCVN010000077.1 GCA_017962315.1 Kiritimatiellia bacterium | reverse complement strand
CCTTGTAGTACGTTGCGCCGAACGACGGCGAGAACGCCATCGCTACGCAGATCACCGCCGCAACTGCCACCAGTTTTCTCATGCTCATTTGCCAAATCCTTTTGAGTTGAAAAACGTGAATAGCCATTATTTTACCCCCCCTGCGGATTTGTCAATTACAAATTTAGCCTTTTCCTCCAAGTCGAATAGTTCCGTTTCAATCGATTTGTTCCCCATATTTGTTCACAAATCACAAATCGCAAGTATCCCCGATATTTGTATTTGTGGCAATGATGGCATTTGTGAACGACCAAGTTATAGGCAAACCCGCCGCCCGCGCTGCGCGCGGGAATGTAGATGGGGGTAAGTTTCTGGAGACAACATGGACAACTCAAAACAACGTTTGGTTCTTCCGCGCACAGCCATACGCGGTTATGAAAACGCCACGCCGTTGCGTGGCGAGGGAAGGATGTTGTCTTTACAAGTTGTTTCGGTTGTCGCCAATCGAACTTATGGGAAAGGCGAAACGGAGGCGTAGAACCCGAAAAGCGATTCGCAAAGATACCCTTTCTAGTCGCCCGTTGTGGAGACCTTGATGCTATACACTTCGCTTTCCATTGCCCCCATTGTACCACACGCTGTATTGGGAATAAGGCCGCCTTCGCCGATGAAATCGATCATTACCGAATCAGATATCATCTTTCCTTTCGGGGTGTATCGGTTTTGAGATTCTGCATTTCAAGCAGACACCCGACAATACGGTGGTCACTCAATCGGCGTTCGTTGTCGGCCGCGAAGAGTTCCTTCACGTTAAATCCCTTTACGACGATGTTGTCGAGCACCGCATACCGCCCGTCGTTGGCGACCACGTACCCCGCCTCCAAAAAGGCGGCGAAATGTTCAATCTTCGATACGTTGAAGTCAGCCGAAATGATGACGTACGGTACGTTTTGAAACTGCGTCACCAGCTGTTGCATCTGCGGCAACGCGTAACGCTCTCCATCTTTGGTGCGATACCAGTCGAGGTGGCTCTGGACGAAATGCACCTCGTTTGTGCCGAACATGAACACCGAGTCGATGAAATAGACGTTCTGGCGGTGCAAGGTGTAATTGACAACCTCGTGCCGGACGCACGGGAAGCGCGTGAACAGGGCGTTGCACTGGTAGTTGTTCTTCGGCCCCAGGATCTTCGTGGGGAACGAGGAAAAAACCTCGTTCGTCGAAAGCCGCCCGGCCTTGTCAAAAATAGGGTCGAATTCGCTCACGCCGAGGAAGTCGGGCTTCAGCTTGTCGATCATCGCCTTGTACGACGCGCTCCGTGCCGCCGACTCTTCCGGCGCAATGGCCGTCCGGCTGGCCTTGCCGAGTGCGAAATGCCCGATGTTCCACTGCACGACGCTGAATTGTGCCGGAGGCTGATGCGCATCGTCGCTTGGTTTGTTGTGCGTTGCAGCGAACGACGGTGAAGTCGCCGTTGCCCCAAAAAAGAGGATAGCCGCCAGCGTTACCGCCTTCATCAACGGGCAGGAAAACCGTACGCCGGCAAGCACACGGCAGAAAGTTTTTCCGAGCTTCATTGTTTTCATACGTTCATCCGTCATTTCCAAAACCTCTCTGTTTTTCGTGTTGTAACCCTTGACCGTACGATACTCCGATTGAGAAGCATCGCCGTTAGGTCGTGCGTGTCTGTGGCGAGTGGCCTCATCGCGGGAAACGATACCAGAATCCCCGGCGCCATGCAAGGAGGACAAGGCGGTTTCCGACTGGTTTCAAGGGGTGGGGGAAGGTAGCAACTGGCAGTCGTCCGAAAGCTGGCAAGCGAGACCGTAGGCGAAACGGCGGAGTTCTGCAAGCGGCGGTTTCTTCATCTTGCGCCAGGCGGCGATGCGCGCGGTGGGCGGAACCGCCATCGGGGTCAGGTCACAACATTCCAGAAGATTAGCGGCGTATTCCGACGCATCCAACAGTTCCTTCGCAGAGGAGGGGCGGTAGTCGAATGCGTCTTCCGTGTATTCGGTCAACGCCTTTCGGATCTTTGCGACGGCGCGTTTCGCCGCGCCTTCCCGGTTGGCGAGGCCGGGGATGATCACCTCCGTGTCCCGGCTTCTGAAGCAGCCCATCATCGCGGCGATCGTCGCGGGATCGCGCACCGTTCCATCCGGATAAAACACGCCGTGTTCGCTGTCGCAGCGTCCCCGGATCATGAGGTTGAACACGAACCATCCCATCTTGTACCGTTGGCAGGCCTCCAGTGCCATGTCGTAGGGGTTGGCGCGTGCGAGGCATCCCGTCTCCGTCTGGATCACGGGCTTTCCGTATTTCTTGCCGAGCGAGTCGGCAAGGGCGAAGTTCGCCTCTTGGACGGCGCGTGTGGGCGAGTAGTCGTGGAAGGAGATTACATCCACCTCCTCCACCGTCGGCAGGGCTTCCTTCGCCGTGGTGTAACCGACCGTGATGGGTGATCCGGGGTCGAGTTTCCGCACATGCGCGCAGGCCCAACGCAGAAACGCCCATGTCCGGTCTTTGCGCCGTTCCCTCTCCGCTTGGTCTGCTGCTTTCCCAACCCACGAATTGCAGGTCGGCTCGTTCATCACGTCCCACATCAAAAGCCCCGGCTCGTCTTTCAACGCGCTGACGATGGCCGCCGCATACTCGCCGTATGCGTTCCAGTCCGGCGCTTCAAGCATCGTTTCGGGGTGCCCGTTCCCGTTGAAGAGGATTGGCATGGAGAAATAGCCCTGGCCTTTGGCACGCTGGACGAAGGTCCGGAGGTTCTCCTCATACTTGCCGGGGTTCGTCTTCCAGAGGTTGAAACTCAACCAGAAACGCAGGGCATTCAGGTGGACGCGCCGTCCGTAACTCAATTCTCGTTTGAGTTTTCCGGCATCGGTCGTGATGCTGTGGTTTACCCCTCGTATCCATGAGTAATCGTTCGTCCGGATGCCGCCGTAGACTGTGAAGGTGATTCCCAGCACGACCGCCATGATACCGTATTTGTCCATTTCCCTCTCCGCTTCCAATCATTCCGTTGCTTTTAGACGGGGCGAATCCGCAGATTCGCGTCGCGTTCAACCTAACAAAGAATCCCCCGGAACGAAAGCAAAAAACGCGCGGCATCACTTTTTGGTGTGCAAGTCGTCCGTTTCTTGGTATACTCTCTTCGTCATGTATACCAAGATAATTTATTTTCTGGGGATTGCCCTGCTCGGGGGAGCGGGATATTGCGGGGACGGTTGGACTGTCCGTGAAGAGGTGAAAGAACGCGACGCGTTCGCCTCCATGAATCTGTGCGTCACCAACGGGGCGCCTTGTACCGTGCGCCTCGGCGATCCCGCCGGGGGCGGCGTGGAGGTCGTTCTCGGGAAGGGCGGCACGAACGTCGTCTTCCCTCCGGACAAGTACCGTGGGCAGTCGGGACGCCTCGTCACGTTCCCGTGCCCTCCGCTTTCGTCGAATACCGTCTTCACCCTGCGCCGGACGTCAGCCGCATGGGGCTGTTACGTGGACGACAAACCCGTTGCCCGGATGCCGGAACTCTGGGCGGGGCCCCTCCGGCTGGAACACCGCAGCGGCTTGACACCGCCGAAGAATGCGGCCGACAGCTACACGCAGAAACTCGCCCCGTTCGTTTTCGAGGACAACTTCCTCGTTCCCGCCGGGACCGCCTTCCCAGAAACGTGGGAGAAGGTTTCCGGCGAATGGGGGCTTCATTCCGTAACCGGGTCGATCAGCGGCGCGTCCGCCGGGCGTCGTGCATTGTCCCGCCAGCCGCTGCCCGCGAAGAGTCCGAACTTCTACACGATGCAGGGATTCGGGACGAACGCCCTCCTGCTCGCCGGCGAACCGTTTTACGGGCACTATCGGTACCGGGCCTCCGTGCAGCACAACAGCGGAACGAACGGGATCGTGTTCCTGTCGACCGAACGCGGCAATGCGTACGCCTTCACGGCGGAAAACGCCGCCAATCAGGACGGCATCCAGCTTTCCCTCTGGGAACGCCCCGTCGGCGCGGCCCCGAAACGGCTCCGCGCCGTGCAGACCGAACTCCAGCCGGGGCAGTGGCTGCTGCTGGAGGTCAAACTGTTCGATGACCGCGTCATCTGTTACGCCGACCATATCGAGGTGATGCGCCAGAAGCTGCCCCTGCCGCCCGGCGGTCGTTTCGGGCTTTTCGCGAACACGGCGTCCGGCGACGAGACGCGCTTCGACGACATCGCGGTGGTTTCGCACGATGACCTCGTGTTCGATGAACCGGCGGATGCCGCGTTCGCTTCACATTCCGCCGTCCCCGCGTGTGCGGTCGAAACGGGAAAGTTGCGCGTCAACTTCCCCGCAAACGTCACCAACCTGTGGCGGTTCGGCGGCGCGACCTCCCGGCCGCTCCGCACGGAGGTTCGCTTTGCCGCCCAGGGCGATGCCTTTACCGTCGGTTTGGAGGCGGACGGCGGCGCCTATCGTTTCCGCTGTTCCCAGTCGGGTGGTTTCCGCGACTACGTGCTGGAACGTTTCGCGGGAGGGAAGCAGGAAACGCTGGACGTCTGCCGCGTTGCCGCGACTGGAAAGGCCGTGACGCTCGCGCTCGATGCGTTGCACCCGCACGAGTTGCGGGGAATCGCGGACGGGCGGCTTGTCTGTCTCGCGATGCCCGCCGCACAGCCGGGCGGCATTCAGGGGACGATTGCGGTCTCTTCCGCGCCCATCTCGATGACGCCGCTCTCCGCAACCTCGCTCGATGAAACGCTGCGCGATCGGTTTGAGAAAAACCCCCTTTACGTCACCGATCCGTACATGAAACACTGGTCTTCGCCGGAAGGGCAGTGGGTCACGTTCACGAATGGCGAGACCTGGTTCAAGGGGGATTTGACGAGCGGGACGGAAATCAAGTTTCCCGTTGTCGACGGCATGAAGCTCGACTTCGCCGTTCCCGAAAATGCGACGAACGGCCAGTGCCGTGTTGTTGTCGGGGGCGGGAACGTCTGTGTCTTCACGCCGGAGAGCGGGACGAACGCCGCGATGCGTGTCGCGGTGAACGACATTCCTCTGACGGAGGTCAACAAGGCGAAATTCCGCCGTTACACGCTGGGGGTCGCGGGGTTGACGGTGTGGCTCGCCTCGGACACGGCGCTGCTCGCGAAGACGCACCTCTCCCGTCCGCTCACCGGGAGGCGGATGCAGATCCGCGGCATGGCACTCGACAACCTCGCTCGTACGCTTGTCACGCGGGACAACGTGTTCGATACCCTTTTCAACGAGTCGCTGTACAACTGGACGATCAACGGCGGCAAATGGGAAGTCATCAACCGGTTTTACTGCGAGCCGACCTGGTCGCACATGAACGGGGAAAGCGCGACCGGACTGGCTGCGCTCTGGTCGAAGTACACCTTCAAAGGCGATTTCAGCATCGAGTTCTACGCCGGGTTGCGCATGGGGTGGTATACGCGGGCGGGCGATTTGAACGTAAGCGTCATGAGCAAGCGAAACTCGCCCGGCGACGGATACACGGCCATTGCGACGGGGTGGGACCCCGACCATTCGCAGCTCGACACGCGGTTGCTCCGTGCCGGGAAACAGCTGGACGTCAGCCAAAAGTACCTCGTTCCGCGCCACCGCAATGGGAACGTGCGCCGCGGTTATCAGCCGCTCGTAGCCGGGGGGCGACCGATCCACGGCGCCTGGTACGCGATCCAGTTGCGGCGCACCGCCGGGCGGCTGAAGTACCTCTACGACAACGAGCCTGTGTTCGATGTCCCCGACACACAGCCGCTGGACGACGGGTCGCTCGGCATCTGGACATACCAGAACTCGATGATGGTGGCACGGATCAAAATCGCGGCAGAAGGAATCGCGCCGCGTCCCTTCTCGTTCCGTGAAATCCCCGTGGAAGAGGCAGGGCGCCCCTATGTGCCGCCGCAGGTGGTTGACCGAGGCATACGCGCCAACGGAAGACCCGTACAACCGCTCTCTTCAAAATATTGGGACGCCTACGATCTGGTGAGCCATCCAGACCTCCGTTTCTTCGACGTTGGCGGCACGAATATGGAGATGCGCGTTACCTCGCGTCTCGGAGGCGGGACGTTCCTCGCACGGAGCAAGTTGCCGCCCATCTCTGCCGGGAAACTGATGGGATGGGAATTCGACATCCGGCAGTCACCGGACGCCTGTGTGAATTTTCTGTTTTCAAGTGAGCGGAAAAACCCGAAAACCGGGATGCCCGATTTCTTCGTCAACTGGTCGTACGTCATCAGCGGGTCGGACGAGAAGCGAGGACCGCGCCGGATCGCTGGGAAGGCCTCCGGATTTGTGCCGACGAACGGTTGGCAGACGGTTCGTGTCTGGCTACCCACGGAGATTTCCCGGACGTTGGACGAAGTGCGCGTCTTCGGATTCGGGAACCTCCAGCCGGGCGAAGTGCAGATGGGGTTGCGCGGCAACCCGCCGGGCGCCTGGTATGCCGTGCGGAACTTCCGCGAGATTCACGCAGGGGCACCGGAATTGACCGCGTTGCCGGATCTGCGCGCAAAGCTGGATGCCTTCGCGCAGACAATCAAATCGATGCCCGCCGGGCAGCTCCGGACGGTCGCGCTTCCGGCGGAACTCGACCCAACCCGGCCGTCGCTTTCATGGGTTGTGCAGGATCTCGCCAATTTTGGTCTGGCCATCCGGGAAGACGATGTAGCGCCGTACGCGATGCTGATCAGGCCGACGCACCCCTGGCCGTCGCCCCTCCTGCCGCCGTTGAACGTGACAGTCGCCGGGACGCCCGCTCCCTTCGAGACGGACGGCGACGCAGTCCGTGTCTTCATTCCGTACACCGTCCCGTATGCGCAGCGCCTTACGGCGACTGTGACGCTCGCCGACAAGCGCGTGTTCAAGCAGATCGTGCCGATGGCCAGGGCGGGGACGCAGAACCATCCGCCCGTCCTGCTTTCTTTCGCCATGCCTGAGGGTGGCATCGAGACGTTTGAGAACCGACCGTTCAATCTCACCCCGTATCTGCTTCGCAAAAATACGGTGGAGATCGATCCGCTCGATCCAGAAGTTGGCGCGGCGCTCCGGTTCCGCAACGTGGGCGCGGCGAACTGGCGCCTGTCGGGACAGCTGCTCAAGGTCTTCGACCCGATCAAGACGCCGCTTCTGCAATTCCGCTACAAGGGCGACCGGATGGCGAACATTTCCTTCAAATTCGGAGGGGCTCTGGGATTCTCGTTCGCCGAAAGCTATAGTTGTTGGTTGCGGAATCCGGGAACGCCCGCCAAAGCCGTCTTGGACGAAAAATGGCATGTCTGGACTGCAATCCCTTCTGATTCGGGAGGGGAATTCCCGCTAAGCCAGCGTCTGAACATCCCGGCGGCCCCGATACGGTTCGCTTCGTACAACAGCATCGACCAGACGGGGCTTTACAGCTGGTTCTGCATTGATAACCTCGCCATGGGGCCGGCCGTCGGGCCGAACCGCCCGTTTGCCTTCAAGGCGGATTACGCAGATCCGGACGGCGTCGCGAAGGTTCAGTACGCCGTCCTGACCGGTCCCGAACCTCTTGAAATCCGCGATGAGAAGGCGAAGGGGACCGTCGTCTGGACGGATTGCGGGAACGAGGTCGTCGTCCAGCCGGACATCGCGAAACTGAAAGACGGGGTGCATCACCTCGTCGTCCGGGCGGCAGATAAGAAAGGCGCGTGGTCTGTGCCCGCCGACGTGCCGTTCCTGCTTGACCGCGTACCTCCGAAGATTACGGCGGCGACGGAGGCCGCCGTCGGTTACAACGGCAGTGTGTTGCGGGTGAAAGTGGTGGACCCCGTTGCGCCGCCAGTCCCGGACATGGTTTCGTTGAAATGTCTCGGACGCGAGATCCCGCTCAAGCTCGACCGGGGGAAAGCCGCGTTTGCGAAAGGGGTGCTGAACTACGAAATCGACTGGATCTGGAGTTTACAGAAGGAACTCCGTGCCGCGAAGGACGGCGATATTCTGCCGGTGGAGATTAGTGGGGTGGCGGATGCATCGGGGAATACCGCAGATCCTTTCATTTACAACATCAAGGTCGATTTCGAAAATGACAAGAGACCCCCGACCATCCTTCCGACAACGATGCCGACAAACGCGCTCGTCCTGCATCCGCATCTGGATAAGAGCATCCCGTTCTTCGACAAAACCGCGCACGTGACCTTCGCCACCGCCTCCACGCCGGATGGCGAAGTCCTGGCGGTCACGCCAGTCGCGAAAGGCGGTTTTTTGCAGAAGCAATTCACCCAGCCGTGGAATCCGGACGCCCACCCGTGGCTCGCCCTCTCATTCCGGAAACTGAGCGTGACGAACCAATTCTTGCCGTTTACGGTTGCGTTCACGGTCACAAACCCGAAGAACCCGAACGCGGCGGCGAAGACGCACGTGCTGCAGCTTCTGAACAAGACGAACGGGTTTCAGTACGTCAGCGGGAAGGTTGAACGGAATAATGACGAATGGTCGGATATCCTCATCGATGTCCGGCGCTTCGTGCGCGAACAGACACCCAATTGCATGGTTACGCCGAAGGTTACGTTCCTTACCTTGCACGTCCGCCCGCAGATAACGGGAGGAAAGTTCCAGTTGCGCGCGCTCGCCATTTTGGGAGACTGGCAGCCGACCGACCTGTTCAAGATGGAGGCATACGACCTCTCCGGGATCAAAGGGTTGGTCTGGAAGGGAGGTGGCAGCCCCAATTTAGCCATCAAACCCCGCCGCGTCGGCTATCGGGCGGAGACGCCGTGCTGGTTCAAGTTCCGCGTCTCGGACAACAGGGGGAATCTCAGTCCCTCCTGGATGCTGCCCATCGTGCCCCCGCCGGCGGCGACAAAGGCGAAGAAACCACCCAACCTTGAAAGGAAACAACCATGACGTACATCAAAATCCCCCAGCTCGACGCAAACATCCTTGACGTAACCGTCACGAAGTGGCGGAAACAGGCGGGCGATTCCGTTACGAAGGGTGAATGTGTCGCGGAGTTGACGACGGATAAGGCCGTGTTTGAGCTGGAAGCGCCCGAAGCGGGTATCCTGCTTGCCGTGTATGCGCAGGAGAAAAGCGTGGTGCCTGTCGGGTACGCGGTCGCCGCCGTCGGCGCGGCGGGGGAGGCCGCGCCAGAACCGCCCGCAGGGAACGAAACCCTGCTCGCGGCGTATCGCGGCGGGACGACTTCCGCCGCGGCCGCCGTGCCCGCCGCCCCACGTGAAGTGCGTGTCCGCGCAACACCGAGAGCCAGACGCATTGCCGCAGAAAAGGGGCTCGATCTCGCCGAAATTCAGAAGGCGACGGGGGTTTCGGTTGTCGATGAAGCCGCGATTTCGATTTTTCTTGCGCAGTAGCGTTACGGCGTTTTGAGACTTCCAAAGGCGTTAGACGAACGGGCAGACTGCCCTCTAGTCCGTAAACTGTCCCCGTTGGCGGTCGGAAGAAATGTAGTCCAGTGTTTTCCGATAGAGCGCGGCGAGGTCGTTCGCCACGCGGTTGATGGAATAACGCGCGAGGACGGCTTCGCAGGCGGTTTTCGCGAACTGTTTGCGCAGGACTTCGTCCGACAACAGGCGCGACACGCCCTCCGCCAGCTTGTCCGCACTGTCCGTCTCGCAAAGAATGCCCGTTTTCCCGTTGTTCAGGATTTCCTGCGGGCCGGCTGAGTCGATGGCGACAACCGGCACCTCGCAGGCCATCGCCTCGCACACGACCCGCCCGAAGGGTTCTCCGATCGCGGGGTGGACAAGAACCGTGAAGGCGGGGATAATCTCTTGTGCGTCGTCGCAATTTTCAATGAACCGCACGGAGTCGTTCAAACCGAGTTCGTTGGCCTGGGTTTTCAGTGAACGGATGTATTTCCCCGCTTCATGGAAGAGATCCCGTCCGACAAGGACGAACTGCGCCGCCGGATACGTCTTCTTGAGAAGCGCGGCCATGTCGAGAAAAACGGCGTGGTTTTTCCACTTGACGAAATGGGCGACCATGCCGATCACGGGGACATCTTCGGGAAGCCCGAATTTTACCCGCGCTTCTGCGGAGTCTCTTGGGCGGAACGTCTCGGTATCGATTCCGTTTGGAATGGTGCAGATGGAGGAATAGACCTGCCGGGAGAGGGTTTCGGCCAGATATTCCGCGACAGCCTCCGAGGGGGCGATGATATGCGTTGCCTTGTGGGAGGCTTCCCGCATCAACGGGACGGGCTGGCGAAGGTCGCGGACATGCCAGAATACCGGTATTTTCCGGGCGGGACGGACCACGGCGAGGAACGAGGGTAGGGCGTTGGCGTGGATGATGTCCGGTTTTACGGAACGGACAACGCGGGAAAAGTCATTTGACGCGAAGAGTAGCTTGAAAACCGTCGAAAAGAATCCGCCTACGCGCCGTGTCGCCCGGACGGGCGTGACGGGATGTACAGGAATCCCCGATGCAGAAAGCCGCGAAGCCAACGGACCGTGCGGGACGGCCACGGACAACTCGATGTCTGGCTCGAGAATGAGTTTCTGCGCAACGTCCAACAGACTTCGCTGCGCACCACCTAGCTCTGAGACCAGATCAACCCATAAGATTTTCATGATGAGCCTAGTCTAACACAAAACCCGTAACGGGTGCAAGATGATTTTTTTATTAAATTTTACTCCTTTCTTCCCAAACTCAATGCGACTATGGTGGTCGCATCTACTCGTTCCGAAAGGTGCGGATGCGAGTGGTGGCATTGAGTTGTACCGAGGGGGGGGG
>JAGCVN010000076.1 GCA_017962315.1 Kiritimatiellia bacterium | reverse complement strand
ATCTGCTGACAGTATACCAAATGCGCACGGCTCTGTGCAGACGACATCGGCGTCCGCGCCAGCGGGCGTCGATGTCGTCTGTTCGATGTCGTTGTGCTCCATCAAAGTTATCCTCATTTACATTCCCGTGCGAAGCGCGGGCGGCGGGCTTTCCTATAACTTGATTGTTCACAAATGCCATCATTGCCACAGATACAAATATCGGGGATGCGTGCGATTTGTGAGTTGTGAACAATATCCACGTTATTCTCATGTACATTCCCGCACGAAGCGCGGGCGGCGGGCTAACGGGGGGGCCACAAGGTGTCGAACTGGCAAATTGTTTTCCGTAAAGTCTGCGAAGCCTTTTCTGATTGCATTTGGTGTGAGTTTTGATATACTAACGGAAACGGTAATGTGAGGGAGGTCCAAGGATGAAAAATGAGATGAAAATGCTACTGGTCATGGTTATGGCTTTCGCCGCTTCGGCGTTCGGCGGAATGCCGGTCAATCCGAAACTGCCGATGTCGTTCGGTGTCAATTCGCAGGGCGGCAACCGATTCGTCGGGGAGTTCAAGGACATCCAACTCTCCTTCGGTGGAAAGACGTACCACGCCGGCCCCGCGAAGACGGGCCAGCGGGTGAAGCCGTTCCCGACGGCGGACGATGCCGAGAAGGGGATGCGCTTCACGTGCCGGTTCGTCACGAAGAACGCCGCCGCCGCGCAGCGCCTTCTCGATAACGTGACGCCGGGCAAGGGCGACGGGTTCCTCATCGACGTCTACAAGGGGCGGTTCCGCGCCGTGATCGGCGGCATCTGCTCGTGGAGCCATCCCACGCCGATCCAGACGGGACGCGAGACGGTTGTCGAGATCACGGTCTCCGCAGACGACGCGGTGACGATGTCCGTGGACGGCGACGCGCGCAAGGTGCCGGGGGCCTGGGGCGTGCCGAACTGGCAGAGCGTGAAGCGCGTGGAGAACAAGGCGCCGCATCCGGACGCCACGTGGAAGATTCGCTTCGCGGAGCCGGGGGAGTGGAGCCTGAAGGGCTGGCAGAGGCGGTCGCTCTCGTTCGGCAACGGCTACTTCGGCGTGTCCGAGTTCGGCGGCGTCGACGTGGAGCGCCTGCAGCTTACCGAGCCGACGTTCCACACGCAGCAGAGACATTCCAGAAGCGGACACAAGCAGGGTAACCTCACCGACGCAGCCGACGTGTTCGTGGAGTTCGGACACAAGGACGTGACGGACTACGTGCGCGAGATGGACCTTGAGGATGCGCTCGTGACGGTGAAGTACAAGGCGGGCGGGGTGGACTACACGCGCGAATACTTCACGTCGTATCCCGACAAGGTGGGCGCGATGCGTTTCACCGCGTCGAAGAAGGGCGCGCTCTCCTTCACGCTCCGCGCCGCCGTTCCGTTCCTTGACGCGCCTCCGCCGATGGACAGAACGGGGAAGGTGGAAGCGACGGGAAATGAAATCGTGCTTTCCGCGAAGAGCGGGGCGTATGGCGTGAAACTCGCCGGACGGTTCAAGGTGCTGACCGACGGCACGGTTGAGCAATGTGGCGGTGCCGCCCTCGCCGTCGCAAACGCCACCGAGGCGACGGTCGTCTACACGCTCGCCACCAACTACCGCTTCGTGCCGGAGATGTTCGAGGCGTCGAAGGGACAGGGCTCGGACAGGGACTACGACAGGACGCCGTACTTCGGGCCTGATCCATCCCCCGAGGCCGAACGGCGCGTTGCGTCGGCATCCACACACGGCTACGACGAGCTGAAGAAATGCCACCTCGCCGACTTCCGCGCGCTCGTCGGGCGCAGTTCCATCGACGTCGATTTCGACGCGGCGGATATGTCGCTCGCTACGCCCGAACTCCGCGCGCTCGCCGGAAACAGTCTTTATCTCCAGTTACTCTACTGGCGGCTCGGCAAGTTCCTGCTCGCCTCGTCGTCGCGCCCGGGCACACTCCCCGGCTCGCTTCAGGGCTGTTGGGCGGGCCCGGTGTTGACGACAGTCTGGGGATCGGGCTTCTGGCACAACATCAACGTGCAGATGGACTACTGGGGCGCGTTTTCGTGCAACATGGCGGAGTGCATGGAGGCGTATGCCGGATTCAACGCGGCGTTTCGTCCCACGACAAAGGACGCCGCGCTCAACTACATCCAGCGCGTGAATCCCGCCGGGCTGAAGGCGCCGCTCACGGACGACTTCTGGAGCGTCGGGACGGCCTCGTGGCCGTATCAGGCGAGCGGCGCACCGGGCGGGCATTCCGGTCCCGGCACGGGCGGCTTCACCACCGCGCTCTACATCGACTGGTACGACTTCACGCAGAGCCGCGAAGTCCTTGAAAAGCAGTGCTGGCCCGTGTTGCGCGGCATGGCGGACTTCCTCACGCGCTGCGTCGTGGAGACGAACAGGCTCTACCTCTCCAAGTTCTCCGCCTCGCCGGAGCAGACGAGGAAGGGCGGCGGTGGCTACTACCACACCGTCGGCTGCGCGTTCGACCAGCAGATGATTCTCCTCAACAACGCGGCGTTCGTGCGTTTCGCGAAGTTGCTCGGACGCGAGGACGATCCGGTCGTGCTCCGCTGCAAGGAACAGCTCGCGAAGTACGATCCCGTGCAGGTCGGCGAATCGGGGCAGATCAAGGAGTACCGCGAGGAGCGCTTCTACGGCGACTTCGTGCGGGAGAAGCACCACCGCCACATCTCGCACCTCGTGGGGCTCTACCCCGGCGCGATCATGAACCGCATCACGCCGGACTGGCTCAAGGCGGCGAGCCGCACGCTCGATCTGCGCGGCGAAGTGACGGAGGCATGGTCGCTTCTTCACCGCATGTGCTGCCGCGCGCGCACGGGCGAAGGCGACGCGGCGGTGCGTCTCTTTGGCAACTTGATGGAGGTGAAGACGGCGGATACGCTCTGGTCGATTGCGCACGGCGTCCACATCATCGACGCGAACTACGCGGGTGCGGCGGCGTTCGCGGAGCTGGTGCTCCAGAGCCACGAACTCGATGAGAAGGGCAACTTCGTCATCGACCTCCTGCCCGCGTTACCGTCCTCGTGGGCGAAGCACGGTTCCTTCCGCGGCCTCTGCGCACGCGGCGGCTGGGAGGTTGACTGCGAATGGCGTGACGGCAAACCGGTGAAGGTGAATCTCCGTCCCGGAAAGAATGCCGGTCCGAAACCTCGTGTCCGTTTCAACGGGGAAAAGTGGCAGTAACCCCCCCGCCCGCGTTCCGCACGGGAATGTACGTGAGGATAAGTTTCTGAAAACAACATGAACGACTTAAAACAACGTTTGGTTCTTCCGCGCACAACCATGCGCGGTTATGAAAACGCCGCGCTGTTGCGCGGCGAAAAAAGGATGTTGTCTTTACAAGTTGTTTCGGTGTCACCAATCGAACTTATAGGCAAGGCGAAGAGATAAAGCGACCGTCCCCGCCGGAACGAAGGCGTCGGGGACGTTGCCCCTCCCGGAGACATCACTGGCGACACTGTCCCTCTTTGCGTTCTTGCCTATAAAATGCCATTTATCCCCATGAATGCTCCCGTGCGGCGCGGTCGGATCGTTCTGCGACGAATACTTGCACCTTGAAATCTGTTTTCCCCTGCGCCTCCGCGTCCCTGTGTTTCAATCAAACGGAAAGTACGATAAAGGAGAATCCATGTTTCGGCGAAAAGTCCGACCAAACGATCCCGTGCGAAGCCTCTGCGCAAAACGAACGGCGTCCACTGACGTTTCGCCTTTGGCTGTACGTATTACGGTCATGCCCCGTCGTGGGAAGGGCAACGTTCCCGTTGCCCGTTGCGGTCGCGCGTACCACGTACCCCGCTTGTGGCGGAAATCATCCACCCTGACGGGCGCGACGCGGCGCGTACCTCCCATGTTCACGGTGGACAACGTTCCACAAGAACAGCGATGTGAGCGGCGTGGCGCCCCCTCTCAATTTTTTTGAATTTTGCGCTTGCCAAAAGCTTCCGGGTGTGTTAGAGTACTCATCACTTTTGCGCGGGGACGTAGCACAATTGGTTAGTGCACCGGACTGTCGATCCGGAGGTCGTGGGTTCGAGCCCCATCGTCCTCGCCATTTTTACCCTTTTTGGGGACGTAGCACAATTGGTTAGTGCACCGGACTGTCGATCCGGAGGTCGTGGGTTCGAGCCCCATCGTCCTCGCCATCTGGGGGCCGTTCGAGAGGACGGCCCCTGTTTTTTTGGATGTGACTATGGACAATGTGTTGAACATGGTTTGGTTGGCCGTTTTGCAGGGCGTCACGGAGTTCCTGCCCGTCAGCAGTTCGGGGCATCTCGTGTTGCTTCAGAAACTTTTGGGGGTGGAGGCTCCCGGTGAGACGGTGGAGGTGGTGCTCCACGTCGGGACCATGCTTTCCATCCTCGCCTATTACCGCAAGACGATCGTGCGGCTGGTTGCAGGCGTGTTCAAAGGCGACGCGGCGGCGTGGCGGATGGTGCTGTGTATCGGGCTTTCTGCTGTGCCGGCCGTTTTCTTTTATTTTCTCTGTAAGGACCGTATCGATGCGTTTTACGAAAACGCGAAGGCGGTCGGCGGGTTCCTGCTGTTCACCGGGTTTGTGTTGATGGCACTGCGTTGGATCCCCGGCGGGAAGGGAAACGTCACGCCGGCGCGCGCGGTGTTAATCGGCATCGCCCAGTCGATTGCGATCCTGCCGGGTGTGAGTCGTTCGGGGATGACGATCGCCTCCGCCCGCATGTCGGGCGTTTCGCCGGACGAAGCGGCGGAATTCTCGTTCCTGATGTGTCTCCCGCTGTTGGCGGGGGCGGCGGTACTTTCCCTGCTCGGGCACACGAGCGGCGCGGAGGGCGCGAGTGTGACGGAGGTGTTTCCGGCTTGGGTCTTGGCGACGGGCTGTCTCCTGTCCGCCGCCGTCGGATATGCCGCGCTCGCCCTGCTGGTACGCCTGTTGCGCGGCGGCAGGTTCTGGATGTTCGGCCTTTACTGCGCGGCGGTGGGCCTGGTCATCCTCTTGAGGATGTAGGAGGGGAAAGGGGGCGCACGGGGCTTTTCGGCACGTGGGCGTTTCCCTTCCCTGTGTGAACGCCGTGGGGCGTGAGCCAATCCCTTTGATTTTCCGGTTCTGAAAGAAAGATTGACTTCTACTTGCCGCTTAGATAAAATGGCAACGTTTGTTTCTACCAGTCTTTCTGGTTGTTTTATTGTTGAAGGAGGAATACAAATGATTCACACAGGCCGTCCCCCCATCCGTGTCGGAATCGTCGGGCTGGGTCGCGCCGGGTTGCAGATGCACGGACCCGAGCTTGCGCGCTACCCCGACCAGTTCCACGTGCTTGCCGTGTGCGACCCGATCAAAGAGCGCCGCGACATTGCCCAGCAGCAGTTTCCTCGCTGCCGCCTCTACCGGCGTTTTGAAGATATGCTGGAAGATGCGGATATCGAGCTGATTGATATTTGCACGCCGTCCACCTATCATGTACCGATGGCGATCGCCGCGTTGAAAACGAAAAAATGGGTGAATGTCGAACGCCCGTTCTGCCTTGAGTACGATCAGGCGATGGTGCTGCGCGCGACGGCGATCAAGTCCGGCGGGCGGCTTCTCGTCCGCCACAATTACCGTTACGAGCCGGCGTTCGTCCAGACGCAGGAGATTATCGAATCCGGCGTGCTCGGCCCCGTCTACGACATCAAGATCCGGCGCGGACAGTTCCGCCGGCGCGACGATTGGCAGACGGTGAAGAGCTGTGGCGGCGGCATCTGTATGGCGTGGGGCCCCGCGTTCCTGGATCAGGCGCAGATTCTGCTCCGGACGACGCCGACGAAAATCTTTTCCGATTTCAAGCGTGTCGCTTCCGTCGGAGACGCCGAGGACTATATGCGGATCATCTTGCGCAATTTCTCGGGCCTGACGGTGGACATGGAGATTTCGGGGGGGCGCGTCGGGCTGGATCCTCTCTTCTGCGTCACGGGCGAGAAAGGGGAGTTCCGCCTATATCCGAACGCGCCGGAAGGGACGCTGCGCATCCTAGACCCGACGAAGAAACTTCCCCGCCGTCGTTCCAGCGTACGCACGCCGCCGCTCGGCAGTTTCGGAACTGCGGAGACGATCCACTGGATTGACAAACAGGTTCCTGTCGCGCCGAAGAACCGGGCGGGTATGGATGTCATCTGGCAGGACGTCTACCGCCAGATCCGTCAGAACATCCCGTATCCTGTCTCGCTGGACACCGCCATCGAGACGATTCGCCTGCTCACCCTTCTGAAGAAAGACAGTAACTATGCTTGAGACAGATTCAAAAGGTCTATGCGATCCGCTGCTCACCCTCCTCCAGCAGAACGCGCGCGAGAGTGACGAGGTGATCGCGAAGGAACTCGGGACGACGCCGGAGGACATTCGCGGGCGGATTGCCGACTACGAACACCGGGGAATCATCCGGGGCTACCAGGCGGTCGTCAACACCGACCGCGTGGACGACGGTAGCGTGCGCGCGGTCATCGAGCTGCGCATCCGTCCGGAACGCGAGGGGGGGTTCGACCGGATCGCCCAGCGGATCAGCCGGTTCGCGCACGTGGAGTCGATGTACCTCATGTCCGGCGGATACGACCTGCTCCTGTTCGTCAAGGGGAAGAGCCTCCAGGAGGTCGCGAACTTCGTTTCCGCGCGCCTCGCCACGCTAGACGGCGTGCTCGCGACCGCCACCCACTTCATGCTCAAGACGTACAAGGACCGCGATGTCCTGATGGAAGGAGACCCGCAAGATGACCGGCTCCAAGTCACCCCTTAGGTTTGTCAGCCCGCTTGTCCGCGAACTCCCGAAATCCGGCATCCGGAAGTTCTTCGACATCGTCGCCGGCCGCAAGGACGTGATCTCGCTGGGTATCGGGGAACCGGACTTCACCACGCCCTGGCACATCCGCGAGGCGGCCATCGCCTCGTTGGAGGAAGGCTGGACGCACTACACCGCGAACCTCGGTATGCCGAAACTCCGCACGGCCATTGCGGAGTATATGCGGAAATCCTTCCATGCGGAGTATGACGGCATGACCGAAGTGTTGGTCACCGTCGGCGTCAGCGAGGCGTTTGACGCCGCGCTCCGCGCCATCGTCGCCCCCGGCGACGAAGTGATCTACCATGAGCCTTGTTTCGTCTCCTACGCGCCGGTCATCCGTCTTGCCGGCGGCGTCCCCGTGCCGGTCGGAACGTTCCGGAAGGACGAGTTCCGCGTGACGGTTGACCGCCTCGAAGCGGCCGTGACCCCGAAGACGAAGGCCCTGATCCTCAACTTCCCAAACAACCCGACCGGTGCGACCCTGCGCCGCGAAGACGTGGATGCCATCACGGAATTCGTCCTCCGCCACGACCTCGTCCTCATCTCCGACGAGGTCTACTCGGAGCTGACCTATGAAGGCGAACGCTGTACGTTCGCCGGTATCCCCGCCCTCCGCGACAACCTGGTCTTTTTGAACGGGTTCTCCAAGGCGTGGGCGATGACCGGGTTCCGTCTCGGCTACGTCTGTGCACCCGCGCCTGTCACCGATGCGATCATGAAAGTCCACCAGTACGGCATCATGTCGGCGACGACCGTTTCCCAGGCGGCCGGTATCGAGGCCGTCGCGAACGGTGACGACGACATCCTCGCCATGCGGAACGAGTACCACCGGCGCCGCAATTTCATCGTCGCCTCCCTGAATGAAATGGGGCTGGACTGTTTCATGCCGAAGGGGGCGTTCTATGTTTTTCCCTCCATCCAGTCCACCGGACTGACTTCGGAGGAATTCGCCTTCCGTCTGCTGGACGAGAAGGCGGTCGCCTGCGTCCCCGGTACGGCGTTCGGAACATGCGGCGAAGGTTTTCTCCGCTGTTCCTACGCGACCAGTATGCCCCAGTTGAAAGAGGCGATGACCCGGATGCGCGAGTTTGTGAAAGCCCGGACGTAGGGCTGCCGTGAATGCTCCCCGCGTCGTGGAAGGCGAAACGGCTTCTCCCGCGTTGGCGCGAGGGGGTACTCCCCTTGATTGTTCACAAATGCCACCATTGTCACAAATACAAATATCGGGACTACTTGCGATTTGTGAACAATGTCCACGTTACCTTCATCTACATTCCCGCGCTGCACGCGGGATGTAGAGGGGGGTAAGTTTCTGAAAACAACATGAACAACTTGAAAACAACGTTTGGTTCTTCCGCGCTCAACCATGCGCGGTTATGAAAACGCCGTGCTGTTGCGCGGCGAAAGAAGGATGTTGTCTTTACAAGTTGTTTCGGTTGTCACCAATCGAACTTATAGGTAAGACGCAGAGGCGAAGAGTTCGAGAATCTATCATTGGGTGGGTGTTGTTTTCACCAATTTGGTGAAAGAGATTTTCGATCTATATTCAGACATAGCTCTCTTTCTTTTCAGATTTTGGCGTTTTCTCTGCGCCTCTGTGTGAGATCTAACATGGCGTGGAAAATCGGAATGAGAAATTTTGGTTAAACCGTGCAGAACATGTAGAACGTGTAGAAAATTTTATACGTTCACTCCTTCCGTCCGGCTCGCTGCACACCGCGAAGGACGGCGGGACGCCGCCTCTCTTTTCTCTGTGCCTCTGTGGCTCTGTGTGAGACAAAAAAGTTACCCCCAGAGGTAGTTACAAACCCCTTAAATGTTATCTCACGCCAAGTGCGCAACGTGCGCGAAGGTTGTGTTTGGGGATTACTTTGTGGACTTGGAGGCATCTCTGGTCTTGACTCGGGACGCGGTGCATGATAGGGTAAAATCGTCCCGTCGAACAAGGCCGGAAGACCGGGTGACGCAGGGTGACATCGTCCGGGAACTGACCGGGGCGTCAAGCGACGTGACTCCCCAAGCCGGTCGCGCCGGGGCGGATGTGGTTATCTGGCGCGGAAAGAGGAACACGAATGAAAAAGTTATCGATGGCTGCGGCGGTTTTTGCCGTGGGCCTTTCGCTCAAGGCCGACACGGAGACGGTCTGCGGTTATACGTGGACGTACCAGATCAACGGCGACACGGCCGAAATCGGAAAAGGTGATGTGACTGCCGCCGTCAGCCCCGCCCCAAACGGGGCGTTAACCATCCCCTCCTCGCTCGGAGGCAAGCCCGTGACGAGCATCGGGAAGTATGCGTTCGACGGTTGCAGCGGTTTGACGAGCGTGGTGATTGGAAGCAGTGTGACGAGCATCGGGGATGGGGCGTTCTGGGGTTGCGACAGGCTGACGAGCGTGACGATCCCGGACTCCGTGACCAGCATCGGGGTTTCTGCGTTCTCTGGTTGTACCGGGCTGACGGAAGTCGTTTTCAGAGGCGACATGGGTGCAATTGACATGAATCTGGAATCTGCGTTTTGCGGCACACCCTGGTTGGCTGCCTATACCGCCGGCGGAGGTAGGGGCATTCCCAGACCCTCCCCATTCCCATCGCCTTCCGCCTCCAAGATTTTCGAGGCGGAGCCGGTCGATGTGTTCGAGGGCAACGCCCAGTACACGGGGTGGCTGCGCGACGCGGCGGGCAACCTCGTCGGCACGGTCCTCGTCAAGGCGGCGAAGGCGAACGCGAAGACCAGGGCGTGCAAGCTCTCCGCCACGGTCGTGATGCTCGACACCGGCAAGAAGCTGGCTTTCAACGGCACGGCGACCGTCGGCCAACCCGCGAACGCGGCGCTCACCGGCAAGTCCGGCACGCTCTACGCGACGCTCACGGACGACTCGGTCGCCGGCTCGTTCGGCGCCTACACGGTCGAGGCGGCGAAGAACGTCTTCACATCTAAGGCGTCCGACGACAAGGCATCCGCCTCGCTCGTCGCGAAGAAGACCTGGACGGTGACGCTCGCCTCCGCGAAGGGGTACACGCCCTTCACGCTCGCCGTCGCCGCCAAGGGCAAGGCGAAGGTCACGGGCGTCCTGCCCGACGGCACGAAGGTCTCCGT
>JAGCVN010000075.1 GCA_017962315.1 Kiritimatiellia bacterium | reverse complement strand
GACCGTGTCCCGCGCCAGGTACACCGTCCCGAACCCGCCGCCGCCCAGCTCGCGGACCAGCTCGTACTGGTCGATCCGCGCCAGGACGCCGTCCGGCGCGTCCCGCATCGTGGCGGCCTGCGAGAGCGACAGGCCGTCCCCATCCGGGACGCCGCCGCCCCCCTGCGCGCCGCGCATCGATTCCAGCCGCGACAAGTCGTCCCCGTTCGGGATGCCGCCGTCCCCCGGCGCGCTGCGCATCGATTCCAGCCTCGACAAGTCGTCCATCTCCGCCATTCCTTTCCTTTAGCGCCCGCAAAGGGCAACGGGGACGCTATCCCTCCCCTATCGGACGCGACAGGACGCGTTCCTCTCGAATTTTTTCGGCATTTCCATACTAAGACGCAAAAGACGGGCTATTCACGGTCCACGAATCCGCTACCCTTCCGACTTATCGTCGTCCGCCAGTTTGCGGTAGAGCGTGGCGAGGGAGACCTGGAGCGAGGCGGCCGTCTTTTCCTTGTCGCCGCCATTCTGCGCGAGCATCTGTCCGAGGTATTCCCGTTCCTTCGATTTGAGGAAACTCTTCAGCGAGGCGTTCCCGGCGATGGGCGTCGCCTCCGTGGAGGCGGAGGCGGCGGCGCGTTCCTCCTTGGCGCGCGCGACGATGCGCGGGGGGAGGAGATCCGGCGTGATTTCGTCGCCCGTGAGGAAAGTGACGGCGTGCTTGATTGCATTCTCCAGTTCGCGGACGTTTCCCGGCCACTTGTAGGCGAGCAACACATTCGCGGCCTCCTGCGTCAGGCGCGGCGCGGGGTCGTTCGTGAAGACGCCGGGCGTGTCAAAGGACACCATGGCCTCCTGCGTCAGGCGCGGCGCGGGGTCGTTCCCGAACTCGCCCGCGATGAAATGTCGTGCCAGCGGCAGGATGTCTTCGGGGCGGTCGCGCAGCGCGGGGATGTCGAGCGTGATCACCGCGAACCGGTAGAACAAGTCGGCCCGGAACGAACCCTGCGCCACCAGCTGCTCCAGGTTGGCGTTACTGGCCGCGATGACGCGGACATCGACGGGGACGGTCTCCGTGCCGCCGACGGGGCGGATTTCCTTTTCCTGCAGCACGCGCAACAGCTTCCCCTGCAACGGAAGCGGCATCGAGGAGATTTCATCGAGGAAAAGGGTTCCGCCGTTCGCCGTCTCGAAGAGGCCTTCCTTGTCGGAAACGGCGCCGGTGAACGCCCCCTTGACATGGCCGAACATCTCCGACTCCAGCAGGTTTTCGGGAAGCGCCGCGCAGTTCACGGCGACCCAGGGCTTGTCTTTGCGGGGGGAATGGTTGTGGATGGTCCGCGCGATCACTTCCTTGCCCGTCCCGGACTCGCCGTTGAGGAGGACGGTGGCCGGTGTCGGGGCGACCTTCTGAATCATTTCGCAGACCTGGCGCATCGTCGGGGAGGACGCGATCAGGTTTTCAAACTGGTAGCGGAGCGGGGCGTTCGGATCGGCGGCAATCGCCGCCTGTTCGTGCTTCTGGACAAACGCCTCGGCACGCTTGACGGTCGCCAGCATCTCGTCGATTTTAAACGGTTTGGTCAAATAATCGAACGCTCCGCTCTTCATCGCGTCGATCGCCGTCTCGACCGAAGCGTAGGCGGTCAGGAGGATCACCGGCGTCTGCGGCTGGAGCTTGTGGATTTCATGGAAGAGCGTCATCCCGTCCATCGGGGCCATACGGAGATCCGTAATGACAGCCTGGGGCGCGTCCTCGCCCTGCATAACCGACAAGGCGGTCGCGCCGTCCTTCGCCGTCACGACTTCATGCCCGTTCGCCTTCAACAAGCTCTGCAGCAGCATCAAAATCCGTGATTCGTCATCGACAACAAGAAGTTTCATAAAGTTCGTTCCCCGTCCACAACCAACGTGGAGGTCACTTTACCCCAAATCCAGACAAAAGGCAAGAGCCAAAATGTTTGAACTTTTTCTTGCCTACCCTCCACGGAATGGGATAAAGTAGTGCCTTTCTTAGCGCGGTGCGGCCGGGTGGCGGTATCCGTGCGGAAGCGAAGGCGCGGCCGTTCAGGCAACGGCGCGTCAAAGCGGATTCTCTCGAACAGAAGGAAGAACAGAATGGAAATGCCTACCTCGAGCCTGACCGGGCTCACGTTGAAGGACTTGGTTGACGCCGGCCTTCATTTCGGTCACCAGACCAAGCGTTGGAATCCCAAGATGAAGAGCTACATCTTCGACAAGCGCAACGGGATCCACATCATCGACCTCACCCAGACGATCACCCTTCTCGACGAAGCGGCGCAGTTTCTCCGCGACCTCGTGATCCAGGGACGCAAGATCCTCTTCGTCGCGACGAAGAAGCAGGCGCAGGAAGTCATGAAGAACGCGGCGATCGACTGCAACCAGTTCTACATGACCGAGCGTTGGCTCGGCGGCACGCTGACCAACAACGTCACCATCCGCAAGAGCGTCAAGCGCATGCGCCAGATCGAGGCGATCGGCCGCAACAACAACGGCGTCCTCTCCCCGCACAAGAAGGAGGCGTCCAGCCTCCGCCGCGAGCTCGACCGTCTGCAGAAGAACCTTTCGGGTGTCGCGGACATGGAAGGCCGCCCCGGCGCGCTCTTCATCATCGACGTCTGCCGCGAGCAGAACGCCGTCAAGGAGGCGCTGAAGCTCCACATCCCGATCGTCGCGCTCGTCGATACCAACGCCGACCCCGATCCGATCGACAAGGTGATCCCCGGAAACGATGACGCCGTGCGCGGTATCAAGCTGATCGCCGACGCTTTCGCCAAGGTGATCAAGGACGCGGATTCCGAGTACGTCCGCATCGCCGAGGAGAAGCGCCGCAAGGAAGAGGCCGAGCGCAAGGCCAAGGAGGAAGAGGAACGCGCCGCCCGCAAGGCCCGCAAGGAAGCCTCCGCGAAAGAGCGCGACGACACCAAGGACGCCACGAAGGGCGACGCCAAGGCCCGCCTCGCCGAAACGCGCAAGCGCGCCGCGAAGATCGCCCAGGAAACCGTCGCCGCGGCCGCTATGCCCGCCGCCCCCGAGGCCGCCCCCGAGGCCGCCGCCCCGGAAGCCCCCAAGGCTGAATAGTTTCTCTTGGTCAACGGGACGCGCCACCCGGCCGTCCCTTTTTCACGAAAAGGAATTTCTATCATGGCTATCACAATTACCCAGATCAACGAACTCCGCCAGCGCACGAACGCCGGCATGATGGATTGCAAGAAGGCGCTTACCGAGACCGATGGCGACATGGACGCCGCCGTCAAGATCCTCCGCGAGAAAGGGCTCGCCATCCAGGTGAAGCGCGCGGACAAGGAGTCCAAGCAGGGCATTGTCCAGATCAAGACCTCCGACGACGGTGCGACCGTCGCGATGGTCGAAGTCAACACGGAGACGGACTTCGTCGCCGCGACCGACAACTTCAAGAAGTTCGTCGACGCCGTCGCCTTCAAGACGCTGGAAGGCTCGACCGACCTTGCCGGAGACCTCGCCGAAGAGGTGAAGACGATCCTGATGCAGACGAACGAGAACGTCAAGATCTCCCGCAGCGTCCTGGTCAAGCTGGAAGGCACGGGCGCCCTTTCCTCCTACATCCACATGGGCGGCAAGATCGGCGTCGTCGTCGAGCTTGGCTGCACCAAGCCGGAGACGGTCGCCGCCCCCGCGTTCGCCGAACTCGGCCACGAGCTCGCGCTCCAGATCGCCGCGAACGCCCCGCGTTACATCTGCGGCACGGAAGTCCCGCAGGCGGAGATTGACGCCGAGCTCGAAATCAAGCTCAACGCGATGAAGGAGCAGAAGGGCAAACTTCCCCCGGAGAACGCACTGGTCGGCATCAAGAAGGGCATGACGCAGAAGTTCTTCAGCGAGATCTGCCTTGTAGACCAGCCGTTCGTCAAGAACGGTCCCGGTGAGAAGACGACGGTCGCGGATGTCGTCGCGAAGGTCGCGAAGGAACTGGGTGACACGCTGACCGTCAAGCGGTTCTTCCGCTTCCAGCTCGGCGCGAAGTAACCTGTCGCTTCGACCGTTGAACGGCGCGCGCTTCGGCGCGCGCTTTTTTTGTCATGCCGTTTTCTTCCCAAAATTCATCCCCGGCGATGGTCGCGTTTCCCGTCCTGGCCGTCACGTTCCTTCAGGCGTTCGGTACGGCGACCGCAATCGCGTCGGCGGGAACGCCGCCCATCTCCGACCAGGGCAGGATCTGGCTGGCCCTGCTTTCCTCCGCCTTCACCCTTGCCTTGGCGGTTTTGATTTCGCGTTTGTTTCTCCGTTCCACAGGCGAAACATCCGCCAAGGAATCCTCTGTCCCGTTCCCAAAGGGGATCGGCTCCGGACTTCTCTTCGGCGCGGGCACGACCCTGCTGGTCCTCGGCCTAGCCTGGGCATTGCAGAAACGATGTGACGCCTGGGGATACGAAACCGCCCGGCAAGAGGTGTTCGGCTGGCTTGGCGACACGTCGCTGTCCCTATCCCTGCGCGTTTTCCTTGCCGTGAACGCCGTCCTCATCGCCCCCGTCCTCGAAGAATGTGCCTATCGCGGCGTCCTCTTCCGCGAAGCCTCGCGCAACGCGAAAGGCTGGGTATCGCCCGCCCTGGTCACCGCCGTTTATTTTTCCCTGATGCACCTGAACGCTTTCGCCTTCCTCCCGCTCCTCGTATTCGGGTTTTGCACGGCGGCCGCCTATTGCAAGACGCGCACTCTCGCCACCCCGATTACGATGCACATTTTTTTCAACACCGCCAGTCTCGGCATCTGGCTATGCTCACCATCGCCGTAAGGCTGATCCGCAGGTTTTCTGCCTGGAGATCAGTTTTTTTTCGCAGCCACCCGCCCGCGCTCGCACGGGAATGTATGTCTAGTGGTTAGTGGCGCCCCTGCCCGCGTTGCGCACGGGAATGTAGATGGGGGTAACTTGGATCGTGTTCACAAATCGCAAGTGTCCCCGATATTTGTATTTGTGAACATTCATCATTCGTCATTCGTCATTTTCCACTTTTCATTTTCCACTTTCCATTTTTCATTTTCCACTTTTCCACTTTTCATTTTCCACTTTTCATTTTTCATTTTTCACTTTTCATTTTTCATTTTTCACTTTCCACAGGCGTTTGGGGGTTAACAAACGGATTTGTTCGCCGTTAACGCGGCTCACTTCCTCCTTGCGAACGCCGTTAGGCGTAAACAAATCCGTTTGTTCTTCTTTCGTGACCGCCGCGCCTCTTCAAACTGTTGTCACGGTTTGTCCCGCCGATCGCCTGCGGCGCGGTTGCATCGCGGATGTCCGCGAACGGGTCTGTCCGTCCCCCCGGCAATGTTGTCTCACGTTGTCCGTGTTGTCTCCAATCGTCAGGGGATTCTGCGGTGAATTACGCAGATGCGCCCACGGGCAACAGGGATGTTACCCTACCCTTCCTCTCTGCGCCTCCGCGTCTCAATCAAGACGCGTGCGATAGCCGTTTCCACAAGAACTTGGCCCCCCTACCTTCATTCGAAGTTGCGGGGACGGCGGGGATGTGGTATAACCGTCCCGTTTTCAGAGACACACCTCTTCGTTGCTTGCCTATAACTTGAACAATGTTCACGTTACCCTCATCTACATTCCCGCGCACAGCGCGGGCGGCAGGCTTTCATACAAAAAGGATACCATCATGCAAAACAAGGGAACAACCATTCGGCGGATGTTTTGGACGTGCGTAACCGTGGGATTCGCGTTTACCACCTCGACGGGTAAGGCGAACGCAACGGTGCAACTCGACAGAAACCGGCTCGCCGAAATCGAAGCCGCGCTTCCCGAATTCCCCCGTGCCGATGGCGCACCGGCGTCCGACCGTGCAAAGTGGGAGCCGCTCGCCGCGACGAAGGAGGGTCAGGCGGCGATCCGGAACGCGGAGAAAATCAACGGCGACCCCGTGCAGGACACCCCGGACAACCTCTATCTCGAATTCTCGCAGAACGGGAACCGTTCAAATTACCAGAAGTGCTACTTCAGGCGGAACGCCAACTTCACCTGTCTCTACGTGGGCGAGTGCCTCGAGCGCAAGGGACGGTTTATCCCGAAGATTGTGGAGCACATGGATGCGATTTGCGCGATGAAGAGCTGGACCCTCCCCGCGCATGACGGGAAGCTCACCTGCTTCAACGGGACGCCGCACATCGACCTTAGCAGCGCGGAGATCTCGCGCGAGCTCGCGTTCTGCCTTTCGTGGCTCGGCGACGCCATCCCGGCGGCGACGCGCGCAAAGGTCGTTTCGGAGATCGACCGCCGCACGTTCCAGCCGTATCTTGCCCACGCGAGGGGCGAGCGCAAGCTGCAAGAACACTGGTGGTTTCACGGCGGCAACAACTGGAACAGCGTGTGCAACTGCTGCGTGGTGCGCGCCGCGCTCGCGATCATCCCTGACCGCCGCCTCCGCGCCGAGTTCGTCCTACACGCCGTGGGAAGCGTCCCTTACGCGCTTGCGGGGTATTCGTCCGACGGTTACTGCTCGGAAGGCATGGGATACTGGAATTACGGCTACGGCCATCACCTGATGATGGGGCTTTCACTCCGGGCCGCGACAGGCGGTAAGGTTGATCTCTTCGCCAACCCGAAAATGAAGACGGTGATGAAGTATGCATACGGTTTCCAGATACAGGACGGCAAGTCGCCGCATTTCGCGGACGGCGGCGGGAATCCGTCGCCCGTGCTGCTTGCGCTCGGGCGTCAGATCTGGCCAGACCTCGTTTCGACGGCAGCGCTCCATTCACCTGTATTCGGGGAGAACACTTCGCAGTTTTCGCTCCGCGCCTTCGGGCAGGAGCCTCCGCCGTGCGAACCGACGCTGGACATCCTGCCCGCCCGCACCTGGTTCCCGAATGCGCAGGTGTTGATTTCGCGGTATGCCCATCCCGGCGAGAAAGGACTCCGCTGGGGCGTCGCCTTCAAAGGCGGGCACAACGCCGAACTCCATAACCACAACGATGTCGGCACCTACACGGTTATGATGGACGGATGCCCCATGAGCGGCGATCCGGGCGGCGAAGTCTACACCCGCCGCACCTTCTCCAAAAACCGCTACGTCTCGAAGGTGTTGAACTCCTACGGGCATCCGGTCCCGGTCATCGGAGGGAAACTCCAGAAAGGCGGGCGCTCCGCCGCAGCGAAAGTCTTGGAGACGCGCTTCACGGACGCGGAAGACGCCATCACGATCGACTACACCGCCGCATACGCCGTTCCCTCCCTGAAGTCGCTGTTGCGGACGATGACCTTCAACCGCGAAACGCAAACCGTCTCCATCACGGACAAGGCCGTTTTCAACACGCCCACGACCTTCGAAGTCCCGGTCATCACCTACCGCAACTACGAGAAGCAAGCCGACGCGATGCGTTTCACGTTCAGAAAGGAGTCTGGACGCCGCACGATGTCACTTTCCGTTTCCGCGTCGGCCCCGATCTCGTTCAAGGCGGAAGAGATCGAAAATCCAGGAAGACCCTCGCCCCGCCGGCTTGCCTTCGCGTTCGAGAGTCCCGTGACGGAAGCGACCCTGACCACCACCTTCTCCACTCCCCGATAACGGGGACGGACGACTTCCGCCTCCGGGAGCGTCGGAGTGGACAACCTCCAAAACTCCCGGCCGCGGAAGCAACGAGCCACACGGCAGTCTAGAAAAAACGAGGAGACGCAGTGTCTGCGTCTCCTCGCGAAAAGGGATCCGGTGCTTCCCTTACAAAAACGAGCGAAATCAGGGGTGGTTATTTCGCTTTTGTCGCGCCATCCTCGGGCGGGGGCGGCGGGGGCGGGGGAGGAAGTCCCTTTCTTCCGCCTTTCATGCCCTTTCCGCCACGGCCGCCGGGTCCGAATTTGCCCTTGCGCTCGGCCTGCATCGCCTTACGCTCTTCCTCGTCCAACTTGCCGTCGCCGTTTTTGTCGAACTTCTTGAGCATTTCGGCGCGGTGCTGAACCGCGGGGTCGCCGTACTTTTTCTGGAACTGCTCGCGGGCTTCCATCCAGGCCTTCTCCTCCGCGGCGTCGAGTTTGCCGTCGCCGTTCTTGTCGAAGTTGTTCCGGCGGAGTTTCGCCATCTCGCGCATCCGCTCGGCACGCTTGGCTCGCTCGGCCTCCAGCGCCTTGGTCTCTTCCGCGTTGAGTTTGCCGTCGCCGTCCTTATCGAACTGCGCCTGGAAACGCTTCTCGTACTCGGCCTTGCGCTTTTCGACCTCGGCCTTGTGGGCCTCCCGCATGGCTTGGCGCTCATCCTTGCTGAGTTTTCCGTCGCCGTCCTTGTCGAACTGCTTCTCGAACTCAATCTTACGCGCGGCATGCATCTCCTTGCGTTCTTCCGGACTGAGCTTTCCGTCGCCGTCCTTGTCGAATTTCTTCAAGACCGCTTCATGTGGCGGACGCTGGCGAGGCGGCAGGAAGGCTGCATTCTTGCCCCCTTCCGTCTTGGGTGCCTGCTGAGCCTGAAGCGCAGCCGTGAGCAGCAACATGGCCGCAAAACAGATTCGTTTCATTTCGTGTTTCCCTTCATCGTTGTGGTTTTTCTACGTGCAGGAGGACACCGCGTCCACGGAATCGCTGTCACGCAAACTGAAAACGCATACACGGGGCATTTATTGCCGCGCATACGCGAAAATTCTCATGTCCCGGACCTCCAAGGTTCGTCCGAGGCGTCGCTCGGCATCCGCCAGTCGCCGCGCGGGGAGAGGTTGATCGAACCGACTTTCGGACCGTCGGGGAGGCAGGAACGCTTGAACTGCTGGCGGAAGAAACGCCGGATGAAAATCTCCAGCCAGGCGTCGAGCTGTTCCGGCGTGTAAACCCCGGCGAAGGCCGTGGCGGCCAGGAAACGGAGTTTTTCCGGGGGGGTGCCGCGCCGGACGAATTCGTAAAGAAAGAAATCATGCACCTCGTACGGTCCGAGGGTTTCTTCGGTCTTCTGCGCGATCTGCCCGCCCTCGTCGGCGGGCAGAAGTTCCGGGGAGACCGGCGTCGCCAGGATGTCGAACAGCGCCTCCGCCGCCTCGCCCGACGCGCGCGTCTCCGCGAACCAGCGCACCAAGTGGCGGACGAGCGTCTTCGGCACGCCGCCGTTCACGCCGTACATGCTCATGTGATCCGCGTTGTAGGTACACCAGCCGAGCGCGAGTTCCGAAAGGTCGCCCGTCCCGACGACAAGCCCGCCCCGCTGGTTGGCGAGGTCCATCAGGATCTGCGTGCGTTCGCGCGCCTGCGTGTTCTCGTAGGTGATGTCATGCACCTCCTCCGGATGGTTCAAGTCTTTCAGGTGCTGGCGACAGGCCGGCAGGATGCTGATCGTCTCGAGCGGGATGCCGAGACCTCGACAAAGTTTTTCGGAGTTGCCCTTCGTCCGCCCCGTCGTCCCGAACCCCGGAAGGGTCACGGCGAGCACCCCGTCGAGGGGATACCCCAGCTGGCGGAAGGCTTCGACGGAGACGAGCAGGGCCAGGGCGGAATCCAGTCCTCCGGAAATCCCGATCACCGCCTTCTTCGTCCCGGTGTGCAGCAACCGCGTCGCAAGGCCGCCGCTCTGGATGGCGAAAATTTCTTCGCAGCGTTCACGCCGCTCCGTTTCGCCTGAAGGCACAAACGGATGCGGTTCGACCTTCCGGAGCAAGGGGAGGCCGGCGGAACGGTCTGTACTGCGGAACTGCACGGACCGGACCGGTTCGGCCCGCGCCGCACTGAACGCGAACGAGGCGTTCTGGCGGCGGTCGAACGAAAGCGCCGCGACGTCGAGATCGGCGGCAAGCCAATCCGCGTCCCGTGAAAACCGCACATTCTCGGCGAGCATACGTCCGTTCTCGGCGATCAAGGCATGGCCGCCGAACACGAGGTCGGTCGTGGATTCGCCGATCCCCGCGCCGGCGTAGACGTAGGCGGCGAGGCAACGGGCGGACTGCTGCTTGACGAGGGTGCGGCGGTAGTCGGCCTTGCCAACAAGCTCATTGCTGGCGGAAAGGTTGCACAGCACCGTCGCCCCGTTCAGGGCGAGCCGCGTGCTGGGCGGGACCGGCGCCCAGAAGTCCTCGCACAGCTCCACCCCGACGACACATTCGGGAAGCACGACGGAGCGGAACACCAGATCCGTGCCGAACGGGACCTCTTCGCCCGCGAAGCGGATCGTCCCCCCCGGCGCCGCGTCGGCTGCGGATGCAAACCAACGTTTCTCGTAAAACTCCCGCGTGTTCGGCAGAAACGTCTTCGGAACGACACCGAGGACGCGGCCGCGCTGACAGGCAACCGCGCAGTTGAAGAGCAGGCCGTCGCGCGCGACGGGAAGGCCCGCGAAAACGAGCGTGTCGCAATCAGCCGACTGCGCGAGGAACGTTTCGGCAAACGCTTTCTGCGCTGCATCGAGCAACGCGGACTGGTAGAAGAGATCCGCGCAGGTATACCCCGTCACGCAAAGTTCGGGAAAGACCAGCACATCGACCCCCCCCTGCCGACAGCGCGGGAGGAACACGGCCATCGAGGCGACGTTCTCCCGGACGGCACCGGGGCGCACGGAGGGGACTGCGGAAGCCGCCCGGCAATATCCGAAGGTGGTGTTCATAGGTCGATGACGCTGATCGTGTGCACACGGTCATTGCTGGTGTTTTTCAAATCAGGGAACTTGAGGTCGAAGTTCGCGACCAGAAGCTTGTTCCCTTCGAACACCAACACTTCGCAGGGCTGGTCGAGCAGACCGTCCTCCCCCGTCACGTCGTCATTTTCCCAAAGCGTCCCGAAAGCCGCCGCCGCGCCTTGCCGCTCCTTCCCGATGTCCCAATACCGGATCGCGTTCTTCGCGGAATCCGCCATGATGATCCAATTCTTCTTTTCGTAGTAGCAGATGCCGTCGCAACAGGAGAAGACGGAGGGGTCGGAGAGCAGCAGCTTCGGTTTCTCGTACGTCCCGTCCGGCCTGCGGGCAAGCTTGTAGAAATTGCCGCAACCGAAAGACCCCGTATAGAGGTCGCCATTCGCGGCGAGGCAGAGTCCATCGGCGGCCGCCAGATCGTTCCGCTTCTTCAGCACCTGCGTCTCGATCGCGCCGAGGAAGAACGGATCCTTTTCCGCGCGGTCCTTCGGGAGAAGGCGCGCCGGACGCTCCCGGAAAGCCGACATCGGGACGCGGTAGACGCCGCCGACGGCGCGTCCCGGAAGATCGAAACAGGTGTCCGTGAAAAAGAGGTCGTTCCCTCGGAACCGGATGCCGTTCGCGAACTTCACGTTCTCGACGACCGGTTCGATGCGCAACGGCGCACCGTCGTCGGCGACCAGGACGCGCAAGATACGCGACTTGTAGTTGCGGTTGTTGAAATACTGGTTGTCGCAATAGTACAAGTTCCCGTCCGGGCCGAACGCAATCCCCATCGGGCCGGCGGCGCGCGTCTCCGGATGAAGGAGCGCCGGCGTGAAAACCGACCACGTCCCCGTCTTGGAGCAACGGCGCAGGATCACGCCCGGGAAATTTTTGTCCTGGAAATTCGGCGAGGAGAGATACAGGTCTCCCTTTGCATCGAGCGCCATCCCGTCGGGCGTGTTGACCATTTCTCCGAATTGGGCAAAGAGCCGGGGGCGGTGAGCCTCGTCCGCCTGCAGGGCAGAACCGCAAAACACCGATCCCAGAACCAAGGCTGTACAGATTGTCCGTTTCATCATAACCGAATCCTTTCAAGAATGTGAACCCAAGATACCACAAAAAGGGAGGGTTGACACGAAAAAAATGCAGAGAAACAAGGTCAAGGGTGGGATTGCCGATGGTTGGCGGAGTAGCGCCGCCGATCCGCCCTTTTTGCTGCCACGGCTTCAGTCGGCCGTTTTCCTCCTAAAATAATGCTTCCTTTCCCCGGAACAAAGGGGTATACTACAGGAAGATTGCTTACGACAGGAGGTGACGATGCGCACGAGACAACGGAATGAAGGCTTCACGCTGGTCGAGGTCATGCTGGCCTCGGCGGTGGCGCTGCTGATTTTCCTCGTGATGTTCGAGGCGCTGTTCTTCGCCCGGCGCGTCGCGGCGGAGAACAAGCTGCGCCTGGCCGCGGATTCGCTCGCCTACGATTTGACGGTGGACCTGTTCAACCGCGACCTGGAGTGGTTCGAGATGTTGAACGTCACGCAGGAATGGACGGAAAACGGCGTGCTCGCGCAGGGGACAAACACGCTCTGGACGGGAGAGGTGACGTACCAGCGTTCGGTCCTTCCCCAAGGTTCGCCCGCCACCAACTGGGTCGTCACGACGACCCTGCAATGGACGGACGCCTACGACCGGTCGCACGGACTGCCGGAACCGTTGGTCGTGTACCGCCAGCGAAACAACCGGTGAGGGAGGAACGGCCATGAAGAACAGGAAAACGGGATTCACCCTGGTCGAACTGGTTTTCGCCATCGCGCTGTCAGCCGTCCTTTTCGGCCAGATGGCCGTCGTCCTCGTGGCGTCGCAAAAGCTGTTGCAGGAGACGATGGGCGACATGGAACTGTCGCTCTCGAGCCGCCTTTTGCGCGAGAAACTGCTGTTCAAAATCAACGGCGAGGGCGGCTTGCTTTCCGCCCGGAAATCAAGGACTGCCGTAAACGTCCTGACAGCCGTCGGGGCAAGCGTCAGCTACACACCGGGAAGCGCGTCCGCGAACGAACTCACGGCGACGGCGGGCGTCCCGATGTTCACGGCGGACAGGCTGCTCGACAACAACGGAAACTGGCTGCGCGAAGGGACGGCGCGCCTTGCTTCAACCGATGTGTTCTCGCGCTCGAACAACACGATCTTCGTCTCGATGGAACTGCAGTTGGCCGTCGGCAACCGCATCTACCGGCAGGGGCACAAGGTAAGCGCCCCCGCGTTGTGCATGGTTCCGATGAATTAAAAGGAGGTTTGTCATGCGCGGAAAAAACGGATTGATCCTTCCCGTCATGGTCTGCACATTGATGGTCGTGGGGATCCTGGTCGGGGGCGTCCTCCGCTACGTCTACCACGGGACGCGGCAGACGGGGATGTTCCAGGCCGCCACGCGTTGCCGTCTCGCGGCGCAGTCCGCGCTGGAGATGGCGAAGACCGGCGTGGTCTCCGCCTACCGGGGTTATTACATAAGCCAGCACGGGTTGATGGGGAGTAACTTTCTGAACTGGTTCAGCGGGGCGACCTCCACCTACGTAGGGAGCGGGTCATACAGTTACAGTGCGCCGCAGAACCTCTCCCTCGGCGGATGCACGGTCTCCGTCTCCTTCACCGATTTCGACGCCGAGACACGCTATCCACAGTCGGAGACGATCACCATGCGGGCGCGGGCGGAATGTGTTTCCGCAAACGGCATCCACGTGTCGCGGACCATCGAGGAGACGGTGCGGTTCGGCATCATCCGGTCGCCTGTTTTCGACTACGCCTACTTCGTGAACAACCACGGCTGGTTCCAGGGGGGAGGCGTCACGGCGAACGGCGACATCCGCGCAAACGCGAATTTCGACCTGGACACGGCCTCCACCGTCAACGGGCACTGCTACGCCGCCGTCAACGCCGCCATGGGCTCGCAGGGCGCAGGCAATATCAACATCGATGGAGGGAGTTCGGTCAAACACCAGACGATCTCGGCGTACTGGACGGCCCAGGGCACGCGCGCGCGGCCGACCTCCCCCACTTCGGCGACGGGGATGGAATGGACGCAGGGATACGACGGGACGTCCAGCCTCAACAAGAAACAACAGGTGCTGGACATGCCGGTTCTGGGCGACCTCAGCAGTTACGTCGCCATCGCGAAGCAGCAGAACGGGACGGTCAGCCAAGGCGGGAAAGTGCTGATCAACAACCAGTTCAGCGGCGTCGGCCCGTCGGGGCTCTCGACGCTTTCCAACGGCTCGACCGCCGTGCCGGACAAGGGGTCGATCGTGCTGATCGGGACGCAAAGCAACCCCATCATCCTCAACGGGCCGGTCGTGGTGGACGGAGACGTGATCATCAAGGGGTACGTGAAAGGCCAGGGAAGCATTTACGCCGGACGGAACATCCACATCGTCGGGAACGTCACGTACGTCAACGCGCCGTCGTGGTCGCACCCCGACAATGCACCGGTGGCGACCGCCAACGCAAACCGGACTAAGGATCTGCTCTGCCTCGCGGCGAAGGGGAACATCGTTCTGGGCGATTCCTCTTCGTCCAGCTGGCTGGACTCGAACCTGAAATACTACATCAGTTCCAGTTTCGTCAACCCCTACACCTGCGACCCGTCCGACGCCTCGATCGGCTATCCCTCCACGTTCAACGGGAATTACAACGCCAACGACGGCGGGACGATGATCAACCGTACCACCACGACGACCGGGTACGGGCGGACCGCCCGCCAGGTGACGACCTATTCCGCCGCAAGTCGGAAGTACTACCAGAGCACCGTCGGGAACCTGTTGAGCGATTACGCGGACAGCAGCATCACGCGGATCGACGCGACACTCTACAACAATCATGCGGTCATGGGGAAACTCGGACAGAACTGCTCGATCAACGGTTCGATGGTCTGCCGCGACGAGGCGATCATCTACAACAACACGTTGAGTTTCAACTGGGACATCCGGCTCGGCTCGCGCAGCCAGGACGGAATGAACATCGACCTGTACCTGCCGATGACCATCGGCGATCCGCAGGTCATCGGCTGGAGGGAGGTTGACGATGACGACGACGCCTAATATCGCCCGCGCCGCCCTGCTGTCCGGCTTGCTCCTCGCGGCGGCCACTGCGTCCGGACTGTCGGAACGTTCCGAGGACATCGGACAGTTCCTCGATCGAAAGGCCCGTTCCGACGCGCAAGCCGAACAGTCGGGAAACTACACACGCGAGGAGACACTGCTCCTCCAGCAGGAGGCGCAGGAGCGCGTCGAACAATTCCATCGTCTTCCGAGACACCTGCTCGCAGCCGTCTCAAAAGGAGAACTCTCGCGGGCGGAAGCCATCCGGCGGGCGCAAGAACAGCCGAATGCCCGCGAAACACAACCCCAGACCGCACCGGCGAAAGCGGCGAAGGCTCGCTACATCCGCCTCGCCCTCGTCGCGGCCCTCGTCATCGTCCTCGCCATCTTCCGGAAAATGGAAAGCGACAAATGATGGCTCTTCGGAGTTTTTAGTGGACCGGGAATCATCCTTGTCCGCCCATACCAACGAAAAGCAAACAAACGGATTTGCTCACGCCTAACGGCGTCCGCAAGGAGAAAGCAAGCCGCGTTAGCGGAGAACAAATCCGTTTGTTTACCCCCAAACGCCTGTG
>JAGCVN010000002.1 GCA_017962315.1 Kiritimatiellia bacterium | reverse complement strand
GAGCCGTGCGGCGCGTCCCGCTTCGACCGCCAGACGGAACGCCCGCGCCATGCGCGGCAGGTCGCCCGCCGTCGCCAGCGCGGTGTTCGCCATGATCGCCGCCGCGCCCATCTCCATCGCCTCGCAGGCTTGGCTCGGTGCGCCGAGCCCTGCGTCGACGATGACCGGCAGGTCGATCTCCTCAATCAGGATCCGGATGAAGTCGCGTGTCGCAAGCCCTTTGTTTGAACCGATCGGCGCACCCAGCGGCATCACCGCCGCCGCGCCCGCGTTGACCAGGTCGCGGGCGACATTCAAATCCGGGTACATATACGGCAGCACCGTGAATCCTTCCTTCGCCAGCGTTTCGGTGGCAAGGATGGTCTCGTGGTTGTCGGGCAGCAGGTATTTCGTGTCGCGCATGATTTCGATTTTCACGAAATCGCCGCATCCGAGCTCGCGCGCGAGCCGCGCGATGCGCACCGCCTCTTTCGCGTCGCGCGCGCCCGACGTGTTCGGTAGAAGTGTCACCCCTTCCGGGATGTAGTCGAGGATGTTCTGCCGTTCCGCCGTGTTGGCGCGGCGGACGGCGAGCGTGATGATCTCCGCGCCTGCGTCGCGCACCGCCGCCTGGATGAGGTCTAGCGAATACTTGCCGGAACCGAGGATGAACCGGGAGGTGAACGCCTTTCCCCCCAATACCAGTTTGTCGTCTTCCATAGTTTTAAGCCTCCGTTTCTCCGGCGATCAGCCGGAGGATTGTCGCCGCCTCGTGCGCGGCGCACGCCAGTACGCGCGCGGAAAGCAGCGGGATGTCCCGTCCCGCTTCCGACACGCCGTCGCCGCAGAGGAAAAACCGATTTCCGACCTTGCGCGTGCGGATCGTGTTCGGCGATCCGAGCCCCGCCATGCCCGACGCCGCGACCAGCGGTTTGCCGGGGTAGGCGGCCAGGACGCCGTTCACCAGCATCGCCTTCGCCTCCGCGTTGTCGAACGCTTCGCAGATCACGTCATCCTCCGCGAACAGCGCCGCCACGTTCGTCTCCGTGATGCGCACCGCCTCCGCGAGGACTTCGCAGAAGGGATTGACGGCGGCAAGGTTTTCCCGCAACGCCTCCGCCTTCGGCTGTCCGATCTGCGAAACCGCGTATTGCTGGCGGTTGAGGTTGGTGATCTCCACCCGGTCGAAATCAATCACGTGGAGACGGCCGACCCCCGCGCGCGCCAGCGCGGTCGCGACGTTCGAACCGAGCCCGCCCAGACCGCAGACCGCGACGCGCGCGGCGGCGAACTTCGCCTGTAGCGCCTCTCCGTGTTTCGCGGCGAGCGCCCGGTAAAACGCTTCCCTCGTCACCATCTTTCAACCACCCCCCATGAAACAGACAATCTCCAGCTCGTCCCCGTCCTCCAGGGCCGTCGCGCCGTAACGGTCTTTCGGGACGATCTCCCCGTTCCGTTCGACGACAATCCGCGCCGTGTTGAACGCCTCCGCCTCCAGATACGCCGCGACCGTCATTCCCGCCGCCGCCTTTTCTTCGCCGTTGATCCGGACCATACGTTTCTCCAAAAAACAAAAAAGCCCCGTGAAGCGGTACCCGAGGTGGTGCCCCCCTTCACTTGGCTTTTTCAACCGATGTGAGACGCCATTGTAACATATCCCCCGCAGCCGTCAAGCTATTCGAGGTTCAATCCGCATTGGAATGGGCTTGACAGGGGACGGGGTTAGGAAGTACCCTTTCCGCGAAAGGTTTTGACTATGGATATGTTTTTGTTTTTTGCACAGGCCGCGGCGCCTGCGTCTGGTGCGCCGGGTCCGGCGGCGGGGGGGATTCCCGGCGGGATGTTGATCCCGATGGTCCTCATTTTCGGTATTTTCTACTTGATGATGATCCGTCCGCAGCAGCGGAAGGAGAAGGAGCGCCTGAAGATGATTTCCGAACTCCGCGCCGGACAGAAGGTCCTGTTCGCCGGCGGGATGATCGGCACCATCTACGAATCGAAGGAACAGTCGTTTTTGATTGTAATCGCGCCGGGGACGCGGGTCGAGGTCTTGCGCGGCGCCGTCTCGCAGGTGATTCCGGAGGACGGAAGTCTTCCATCGCCCAATGCGCGTTAGTCGAACGAGGAGAAGGGGAGTCCATTATGGTTTCGTATGAGTACAAAGGTGTCGTCGAACTGATCGGCGAGACGAAGGCGTTCGGTTCGAGCGGGTTCACGAAACGCGAGCTGGTGGTCGGGAATCCGCCGGACGTGCCGAGCAACTATCCGAACCCCGTGTTGTTCACGTTCAAGAAGGACCGTTGCGGCCTGCTCGATGCGTTCAAGGTGGGGGACTTGGTGAAGATCCAGTTCTCCATCGATGGCCGCCGCTGGGACGGACCGAACGGGACGCGGTATTTCACCGACCTTACGGGCTGGAAGATTGAAAAGATTGAAGCCGACGGCTCCTCGGTCGAATCGATGAGCTACAGCGCCCCGCGTCCCGCGGTTCCCGCGAACGCGGGCGGTGCCGCCCCCACGCCTCCGCCCGCCGCCGGCGGCGAGGAGTTGATCGACGACGACATCCCGTTCTGAGGAATCCGGGGAAACAATGGCGGAACCGTCAAAGACGCTGCGTGAACTGATCGCCCTCGGCGACCGGTATCTCGCGGAGAAGGGGATTCCGGAAAGCCGCACGGTGATCGAACTGCTCGCCGCGCGGCTCTTCTCTTGCGGGCGGATGGATCTCTTTCGCCACGCTGGGGAGGTCCCGTCCGGACACCGCGTAGACGCCCTTCGCCGCGGGATGCTCCGCGTCGCGAAAGGAGAACCCGTCCAATACGTCCTCGGGCAGTGGGAGTTCCGGGGCCTGACGTTGAAGGTGGACCGGCGCGCCCTCATCCCCCGACCGGAGACGGAACGACTGGTTGACCATGTGCTCGCCTCGCCGGCCGCCAAGGCGGAAAGGCCGCTGGTCGTCGACGTCGGGACCGGCACGGGGTGCATCCTCCTCAGCCTTGCACAGGAAATGCCCGCCGGCGTTTTCATCGGGCTGGACATCAGCCCGGAGGCCCTCGCCCTGGCCCGCGAGAACGCGGCCCTCACGGGACTTGCGGGCCGTGTCCATTTCGCCGGAGCGGACGGTTGGGACGCATTCGACCCGTGTAGCGTGGACATCCTCGTCTCGAACCCGCCGTACATCCCCTCCGCGACGGTTGACGCGCTTCCGCCGTGGATCCGCGAACACGAACCGCGTATCGCCCTCGACGGCGGGCCGGACGGGCTGGACGTCTATCGGTCGCTTGTCGGCGACGCCTCCATGGTATTGAAACCCGGCGGCGGCCTCTTTCTCGAAATCGGCGACGACCAAGGCCCGGCGCTCGCCGACCTGTTGGAAGAGTACGGTTTCGCCGAAATCCAGATCCTCAAAGACTACGCGGGTAAAGACCGCTATGCCCTTGCCCGCCAAAGCGCGGTCTGACCCGCGCCGAAAGGAAGAACCATGTATTTCGTCGGCCCCCACGTCTCCATTTCCGGAGGACTTGAAAACGCCCCTGTCAACGCCCGCGCCGTCGGCGCGACCGGTTTCGGAATGTTCGTGAAGAACCAGCGCCAGTGGCGAGCGTCCAAACCGAAGAAATCCGATACCGAGGCGTTCCGCAAGTCACTCGCCGAAAACGGCTACACGCCCGCCTGCGTCCTGCCCCACGCCGGTTACCTGATCAACCTCGCCAACCCGGACGAAGCAAAACGCCGGCAATCGCTCGACTCGCTCGTCAACGAACTTGAAATCTGTTCCGCCGTCGGCTTGACCATGCTCAACCTGCATCCCGGCAGCTCCCTCAAACTCATTTCCGTGGAAGCGGCGTGCGACCGCGTCGCCGACGCGCTCAACCGCGCGCTGGCGGCGACGGCGGGCGTGACCGTCGTGCTGGAAGACACGGCGGGGACGGGCGGCAACCTCGGTTCGCGTTTTGAGGAACTCGCCCGCATCATCGACGGGGTGGAAGACAAAACGCGCATCGGCGTGTGCCTCGACACCATGCACACCTTCGGCGCGGGGTTCGACCTCCGGACGCGGGAGGGCTTCGAGCAGACCATCGCGTCGTTCGACGCCATCGTCGGGCTGAAGTACCTGCGCGGTATGCACCTCAACGATTCGATGGTCGATCTCGCCTCGCACCGCGACCGCCACGAATCGCTCGGCAAGGGGAAGATCGGCTGGGAACCTTTCCTCTGCATCATGCGGGACACCCGGTTTGAAGACATGCCCCTCGTCCTTGAAACCCCGCACCCGGAAATCTGGCCGGACGAAGTGAAGACCCTTCTCGCCGCCGCCCGCTAGTGGGCAGACACATCGATTGATGTTTTGATTGAAACGCAGAGGCCCGTTCGCGCCTCGGCGCGAGTGATTCGATTCGGATAACGTGCTATACCGTCCCCGGTAAGCCGTGGGGTGAAGTCATAGACGAGAGACCCGGAGGTGCGGAAAGGCAGCGGAGAGACGCTGCCCTTCAACCGTTTAAAGTGATAGGCTGGGCGCGGGGAAGCGGGGCTTTACACTGTACTTCCCATTTGCCACTTCCTCTTATCCCCAATTCTCTGCGCCTTGCCTTACCTATAACTTCATTGTTCACAAATACCATCATTGCCACAAATACAAATACCGAAGCCACTTGCGATTTGCGATTTGTGAACAATTGTGACACTTGCGATTTGTGAACACGATCCAAGTTGCCCTCATCTACATTCCCGTGCGGAGCGCGGGCGGCGGGCTTACCCTATAAGTTCGATTGGTGACAACCGAAACAACTTGTAAAGACAACATCCTTCTTTCGCCGCATAACAGCGAGGGCGGTCCGCATCTACGTTAAAAAGGGGTTTGCCCGGCGGAAAATCGGGCGTCCTGCCCGCGTCGGAGGCGGTAAAGCGTGCGTGCGGACGGAGGTTGCCGGAGGGTGAGACGGTGGGAAGAGGGCCGTTGCGTATGTACACGGATGTACCGGAATCCCTGAAATTCCCAAGAATTCCTAGGAATTTCCGCTTTTTCGGCCTTTCAAAGGGGAGGGAAGGGGGTGAGTCGCCTGCCCCCCTGAGAAAAGGGATTTGAACCGGGTAAAATTTTTTTCACTTTTTCTCTTGCATTGCCTCCGGGAGAGGTGTATAGTTGACGGCGTTTTCAGGCAATCCAGGTTGCCACCGGTGACAATCCGTGAGTAGCCTGTGAACCGGTCGAGGCCCGGGTGGGCTTCGGTTGAGACGTTGCCGGAGAGGATGCAGGGGTGCTTCCGATTCGGCGGCAGATGAACCTGGACGAGAGTCCAGCCGTAAGCGGGAAACCGCTTTGTTTGATCAAACAAAGGACAGAAAAAAACATGAAAAAGTTGATGATGTTTGCGGCGGCTTCTATCGTTGCTGGTAGTGTCTCCGCTATCACGTTCACGCAGAACCCCGACAACTGCGGTGGATCCACGCCTGACAGCGCGTGCGAATTCGTCGGTTTCGACTTCACCGAGAAGGGGAAACTCGCGGACTACATCGAGAAGAAGGGCTACAAGACGACCACTTCCTTCTCTGCCAAGGGCGCCCTCGGCCTCGTGTTCGAAGGTGACTCCGGCAGCGCGGAAGAGGGCGGCGAGTCCGGTGCGGCCGGTTCCGCTGAAGATTCTACTGGCGGCACCTCTGGTAGCGCCACCTCCGGTGGTGACTCCTCCGGCACGGATAGCTCGGGCAGCTCCAGCTCCGGTGGCGACAGCTCCGGCAGCTCCAACTCCGGCAGCTCCAGCTCCGGCGGCGACAGCGGCGAAGAGGAGGCCGGCAGCGAGTGCTGCTTCGCTCCTGGTTACGCCACGCTCGTCCTCAAGGTCAAGGTTGCGGGTCAGAACACGGTCGTCGCGTTCGATCAGCTCGGCCTCACCAAGCTCTCCTTCTTCGGCAAGAAGTGGGAAAAGGTCACGGATGCGCTCGCCGGCATGGGCAATGCTGGTAAGTACTACAGCGTCGAGAGCGATCTCGGCTTCCTGACCGGCACCCGCGCCGATGGCGCCATCAACGGTGAAAACCTCGTCTACTTTGACGGCGAGGAAGAGCCGATCGAGGCGTTCAAGGGCGATTCCGCTGCTGAAATCGATGAGCCGATCTTCATCTACAGCGGCTTCGGCAAGGCCAAGATTGGTCTGACGAAGAAGGGCACCAAGGGCGGCAACTGCAACCTGACCACCACTGGTTGCGACCCCGAGGTCATCTTCAAGAAGTACAAGGGCTGGTTCGCCGGTTACTACCCGACGGTGTCCGACGCTTCCGATCTCGACTTCACCTGCGAGAGCGGCTGCGACTACGCCATCTTCGGCGGAACCTGGACGGCCAAGTTCAACAAGAAGTACACCACGAAGGCTCGCATGCTGCAGAAGTTCGGCGTGAAGATCTCCGAGGAGTAGTCTTCTGCGTGAGGGCGCAAGCCCAAACGAATCAAAAAGGGGGTTCCCGAAAGGGGACCCTCTTTTTGTTGTTTTGATAGCAATCGATAGCAATCGTCAGCTTTCGACAGCAATCGACGGCGGTCGGCGGCAATCGACAGCAGTCGACGGCGGTCGGCGGCAATCGACGGCGGTCGGCGGCAATCGACAGCAGTCGGCGGCGGTCGATAGCAATCGACGGCAATCGATAACAATCGACGGCGGTCGGCGGCCGTCGTTCGCAATTTTTCCACTTTCCGCTTGCCCTACTGGTTGTTTTTGTGGTATCCTCAAAAAGATACGGGTAAGTGTGGCCTTTTGAGGCCGATTTACCGTGTGTACCTAGGAACAGACATCGGAAACGGGTTGAAATGACAGGAAACGGCTTAAAAAAGGGTAAAAACGGCGGGGTTATCCTCTGGGTGGCCCTGGTTGCCGCCGTTGTGCTGTCAATCGTTTTTTTCGCCGGGCGCAGCTACATTGAGCACCGCCGGATCGTCTCCCTCCCCGTCGTGGTGACGAACCGGATGGCGGATGCGCAATACCGGGCGGATCTGGTGGACTTGCGCCGCGAGCAGGGCAAGATTGCGATGGAGCGCAACAAGGTGGTCGCGGTGATGGATCGCAAGGTCGAGGCCGTGCGGGCGAAATTCCCCGAAGAGGCGCAGGCGGTCGCGAGGGAGACGAACCACGCGGTGCGCGCCGAGCTGAAGAAGAAGCTGGACGACAAAATCCGGGCGGAACTGGAAAAAGACCCGGAATGGAAGAATTTACAGTTGGAGAACCAGAAGCACCTCGAGGCGATCGAGGGGCAGCTGGCGAAGGCGCGTGAAGCGGTACGGAACCGGCTGGCCCGTGAACGGGCCGATGCCGAGGCTGTGAAACAGGGTCGAGCGCGGGTTGCGGATTGAGGAAAGGTTTCGTGGTTTTCCACGGATGTGTGAGAGGAGTCAACGCATGAAAAAAAACATCCTGAAGCGTATGTGGAACAAGGCGGCGTTCGCCGCGGTTATGCTCGGTGTCGCCGGCGCGGTGTCGCTGGCTTCCGCGCAGAGCGGCATCGGCAGCATCAGCAGTATCCACTCCGCGGACGCGGGCAGCACGTTCACATCCCCCGGGCTGACGGTGGAATTCACCATCCGGCTGGGGTCGTACGGTTCGGGGGCCAACTACGGCCTCGTCCCGAAGCCGTCGTACGAGGCGATCTACGGCATCGATACCATGCTGGCGATGTTTCCGCTGCGCCTGAAGATGTCCACCGGCGGTTATGCTGAGTTGTACGGCGTCACGCCGCTGACCGACTCCTGGAACGTGGGCAAGACCGACTTCGTCTTCCGTTACAGGGTGCAGCCGGGCGACATCGGCATGCCGTTGGCGATCGAGGGCAACGCGGGATCGAGCGCGAGCGGCGACCGCTTCACCTGGCAGAACGCGGAATACTGGGCCGTCGGCGACCTGAACAACGCGAATTTCGTGAACAACAAGGAGACCGCCGCGTGGAACACCTATCCGAGCGCGATCTGGCGGTTCGCTTCTTCGATCGACGAGTCGGTAGATACCTACGACGTCGATCTCTCGAAGGCGAACATCAAGGTGTACACCTTCGACTTCGCCAACGCGATGGAGTTGAACGTCGGCGACAGCAGCTCCTTCACCCTCAACCTCCGGTCGGCGTACTCCAACGCGGTTTCGCTCTATGTCTGGTCGGGCAACACCAACTACTTCACGCTCTCCACGCAGGGTGGTATCCTGGGCAGCGGCTCGAACACGATCGTCTCCGTCACATTCGACGCGAACAGCATCGCCAGTTCGCCGTTCGTGATCAACGGCCTCAAGACGACCGAGGGGCTTCCGGGAGGCACGCTCCCGATCTACGCCAGCCTGAAGAACGGGTTCGACGGGACGACGAACGAGAATTACTACATGAGCGCGCCGGTGACGGTCAACCCGACGACGCCGACGATCCGCGTCTCCCCGGCGGAGAGCAGCAGCTTCTTCACCGAAAGCGACATCACGACGCACACCTTGAACGTGACGCTGTCCGAGCCGGCGCCGACGGGCATGGTCGTCACCGTGACGTGCGACGCCACCCGGATCTGCCTGGTGACGAACTCCGTCCCGGTGACCGGCGCCTCCGAGGTCAAGTTGAACTTCAAGAAGAACAGTGTGACGCCGGACGAGACGGTCGCTTTCCTCGCGCTCGACGGTGGCGCTTCGACGCAGATTTCCGCGAAACCGACTGAGTTCTACACGACGGTGCGCGGCGCCTCGGTCACCCTCTACAACGCCCGCCCCGTGGTGAACGGGCTCGGAAACACGACGGCGAACACCGACTACGAAAAGACCTTCGCCTACGCGGTCGGCGATGTCGCGGCCGACAGCGCGACGATGGAGGTCACGTTCGACTGGCCGGACGGCAAGGAGGTCGTGACCGGCGGCGTGGGCAGCGTCACGCACACGTTCACTTCGGCGGACACCTACACGGTCACCGCCCAAGCGAAGGACAAGGACGGTGACTATTCCGACATCGTCACCTTTACCGTGACAGTCACGGATGTGACGCCGCCGCCGACCGTCTCGATCGAGCCGCCGTCCACGTGGCCGCTCGCGGAAGGCGGCCAGTACCACATCGATGAAACGAACCAGATCGGGTACGCCTACGTCACCTTGAGCAAGGTCTACGCGAAAGGCGATGTCGAGGTCTCCCTTTCCGTCACGAATTCGGAGGCGGGCGTCACGAACATCAGGTTGCTGACGGACACAGTCTCCATCCCGCAGGGGCAGACCCGCCAGCTGATCTCCTTCGCGGTGCTGGACGGCACGGCGAAGAGCTACACGACGCCGGCGAAGATCATCCCGAAAGTCACGAACGACGCCTCCAACACGTTCTCGCGCGTGGTGGCCGGCCCGGTTTACATCGACAACCATGCGCCGCAGATCGACATTCCCGCAGAGGGGACGCAGGTCACGCAGGTCTCCATCAACACGCCGCAGACCTTCAAGTTCAGGATCACGGACGTGAACGACGACGTGGCGGAAGGCATGACCTTGAGCTGGGACTGGGGCGACGGCACGCCGGAGACGGTCATGACGAACGGCACGTTCACCACCAATTCCGTCACCTACATCGGCACGTTCAGCGGCGAGACCAACCACACGTTCACGGGGATCGGCACCTACACGGTTACGCTGACCGTGGCGGACAAGGATATGTCGCCTGTCGCGAAACGCACGTTCACCGTCTACACGGCGACGGCACCGTTCATCTCCGTCGCGCCGAGCGGCATGGATTCGATTTCGCCGCGACTCATCACCGTCGCCGAATCCGACACAGAGCTGGCGACGCCGTTCATCGTCTATCTCAGCAAGCCGTACACACAGAATCTGGACGTCAACCTGAAAGTGACGCCGGAAACCGGAAAGGGGTCGCTCGATGTCTCGAAGGTGACGATCAAGGCGGGCGACACGCAGTCCGAGCCGTTCTACTTCCGTCCGTCGGACGGCACGAGCGAGGCGGGGTCTAAGATCGACATCGCCGTCTCGATCGATCCGGGTACGCCGAACTTCGGCCTCGCGACCAACTTCTTCAACGGCCCCGCCCTGGGCTGGTCGGTCCGCGTCCAGAACATGCCTCCGTCGCTGACGGTCTTTCCGGGGGGCACGACCGCCGCTGCGCCGAAGCTGTTGCAGCAGAATGCGATCTCGACTTTCACCTGGTCGATTTTGGACGTGACGAACGACACGCAGGAGCTGGTCTGGAACTGGGGCGACGGCACGGGAAACACCGTGTTAAATCCGGCGTCCTTCAACAGCTGGGTCGGCCACACCTACACCGTGGCGGGCGATTATGAAATAACGGTCCGTACAAAGGACAAAGACGGGCTTTCTAGCGAGACGCAGCACATCTACGTGACCGTCGTGCCCGGCAAGGGGATCACGGTCACGCCGCTCGGCCCGGCGACCGCCTCCTACAAGCAGAACGGCGCCAGCTGGCCGAACGGCCTCGGTGCGGGTTGGGTGGAATCGGAAGACGCCGGGACCTACTCCATCTCGCAGAACGCCTATTCGTTCTCCTACGGGTCGATCACGAAGCAGGCGCACCTGACGGCGATCCCCTACCGCGTGAACAGCGCGGAGGACGACGCGACCGTCGCCGTCACCAACTGGGTGGCCTTCCGTAAGGACGGAACCAGAAACTTCAACTTCACGACCACCAAGTACGACAGCTTCTTCTACGTCTGGGTGGGCGCGGACGAGAACACCTTCGCGCTCAACGAATACGCGACGACGCCGCTCGGACTCCAGGAAGTGGTCGTGAACATGGGCGAAGACGCGACGAACGTCTCGGCCATCGCGGTCAACGCGGTGTTCAGCCGTGAGTACCTCGCCTCCGACTTCTCCGGCGCGTCCGGCGAAGTGAACCTCGGCGACATCAACCTTGACGGTGTCCCGGATATCTACGCGATCAAGACGGACGGCATGTCCGGCATCGGCCAGGCCGGCGCGACATGGGCGGCGGTGGCCGCCCAGCTTTCCGGCGGCAATGCCGGCAACGCGACCGAAGGCATGGACTATGTCGCGACGGTGAACCTCGGCACGTTCAACATGGACGCGGCCACGAACGGTACGCCGGTCGGCGACTTCCTGCCGATGAACCTGAAAGACCGTAGCTTCGTCGCGGGCGTGAGCAACGTGTTCGCGGCGGCGGGTGCGCCCTTCACGGGCATTCTTGAAGCGCGCGGCTTCGACGAGCACCTCAACTGGGAGCGCGACGAGGACGGAAACCCGCTGAACCCGGACTTCCCGCTCGACGAACCCGGCGCCTCGGCTTCGCCGCTGATCCGCGGCGGTACGAACCCCTGCCTTGAAGACACGGACGGCGACGGCCTGCCCGACGGCTGGGAATACTACTTCTGGTGGTTCTACGGCCACACCGCCGCCGAGAGCGGCGCGGAGGACGGCCGCTACAACAACCACGCGGCGGGGCTTGTCGGTTACGCCTACTGCCCGACGAACGTCACCCTCGGCATCGAGATCAAGGCGTCCGCCGTGCTGGAAGCGTTCAACCCGATCGTCGCGGACGCATCGATCCTCAGCGGTTCCGAGCCGCGTGACATGGACAACGACGGTCTGACCGACCTTGAAGAGTTGACGCTCGGCACCAACCCGCTGCACTGGGACACGGACGGCGACGGCATGTGCGACAAGTACGAGGTTGAATTCGGCCTGAACCCGAACAACCCCAAGGACGGGACCACCGGCGAGGACGGGGTCAGGAACCCGGACGGCGATTACATGGCCTACGCGGAAGTCAACCGCCTGTTCGTGACGGTCGGCGAGACGCAGGTGCTGGCCGATGAAAACGGCGAACGTTTCTGGACGTTCTACAAGTACGGCCGCGAGGACGACCCCACCGCGAAGTACGCGCAGGGACGCCTCCTCTCGCAGGAAGAAGTCGCCGCGCTCGGTACGCCGGACCTTGAAAACGCGGAAGGCAGGGCGGTCGTGCTGGTCCACTTCCAGGTCTACATGGAGTTCGGCTTCGATCCGCGCGTCGCGTGGGGCAAGGCGGCCAACAGCAGGATCTTCTCCTCGCTCGACGAATACCTGCTTGCCAAGTTCCTGCAGAACGTCTGCCATTCGGAGGGCTTCGCCATCAAGGCGACGGATTTGATCGACTACACGACCAATCCGCGGACGCCGGACACGGACGCCGTCAAGCAGGGGCATGACGGCATGCCGGACGGCTGGGAGCTGTACATCGCGCCGAACTTCAGAGCGATGCGGCGCGAATTCGGTTCCATCAACCCGAAATCCAGCGAGATCGCGCAAGGCTGGTTCCCGGGGATGGCGATTTCGCCGTGGAACCGCGAGGACGGTGCGCCGGACGACAACGATTCGGACGGCCTGACGAACATGCGCGAGTTCGGCGGCACGCTCTCCTCGATGGGATACACCAACGAGAACCTCTACGCGACGGCGCTGACGGACGAGAACCACGCGCCGATGGTCAAGGTCATCACCCTGGCGCGTCCCGGCGCGGACGCCGCCTGGATCAACAAGTTCTGGGCGACCGACCCGTGGGATTCCGACACCGACGGCGACGGCCTTTCCGACGGGGATGAAAAGGCGCAGCGTTTCAGCACCGGCGAGATTCCGACGCAGAACGGCTGGCCGATCTACCTCACCTCCTTCCTGTATGCGTCGAACACCGTCTTCACCACAGAGGAATACGCCCACACGAAGTGCTTCCGCGGCTGCGGCCTGAACCCGTGCAGCATGGACTCCGACCACGACGGACTGCCCGACCTCTGGGAATACCAGTTCGCCGGAACGAACGCCGTCTCCGGGGTGACGGGAAACACCTACGTCGACGGCGGCATGGACGGCACGCACGGACCGGCGAACAACTACAACAACTGGACCGTGATCGGCGGCGGCGACGCCTTCTCCTGGACGGACGCGCGCGTCTACGGCAACTCCGCCAGGCGCCGCGACATGGACTGGGACAACGACGGACTCGAAAACTACCAGGAATACTGGACGATGGCCGTGCGCGGCTTCCGGTACGACGTTTCGGAAGCCAACCTCCCGATGGAAGGGGACGGCGTCGATCCCTCCTACTTCTTCACCCAGATCACGAAAGACTGGGATCTCGCCAAGAACTGCGACTGGTTCTCCCCGGCGGCGCCGGAATGGGTGATGCTGCCTCCGGAAGGGGCGGTCTCCTATTTCTCCTGCGATCCGCGCAACCCGGACAGCGACTTCGATGGCATGGACGACTACTACGAGCTGTTCCACGGCCTCAACCCGCTGCTCGGCACGAGGGACTTGATCGCCTCGGCGCTGGGCAACGTCACGGCGACCGCCAACTCCTTCGGCGGTTCCGCGGACAGCCCGCTGGAGATGGATTTCGTGCGGTATCCCTGGCTCGCGGGCCTGCCGGAAGTCGATCCCGACGCGGACGGCCTGTTGAACCTTGAAGAGTGCATCCTCGGCTACGGTTCGACGGTCGCCCCCGCGAACACCGATCCTTCCCCGCTGTGGGCGACGGATTCCTCCTACACGAACAGCTACGTCAGCCGCTTCTACGTGCCGAAGACGATGTTCTTCTGGGACCTCAATCCGGAGGACGCCCCCAGCCGGTATAAAAACTACTACGTCTTCTCGTTCGAGATGAACGAAGGGTACGACACGGACAACGACGGCATCAGCGACAAGAACGAGCTGATCCTCACCTCGACCTCGCAGTCCGAGCCGCAGTGGACGGACGACCCGATCCGCCGCCAGGCGCTCTACCTCGACGGCGAACAGTCTGCGGCGGTCAGCTTCAAGTGGAGCCCGGGCGTGCAGACGAGGCTGCGCTTCCTCGAATTCACCGCCGAACTCTGGGCGCGCCCGGAGGTGGTGAACCGCGAGCAGGTGCTGCTGGAGCGTCCCGTGGTCTATCCCGGCAGCGACGCCAGCACGGGGGCGCACCGCGTGCGGGTGAACTTCCGTATCGGCATCAAGGCCGACGGCCGCGTCTATGCCATGTTCCAGAACGCGGGCGGGCACGATACCGAGTCCGGCGAGATGATCGCCTACGGCCCGGTGCTGACGGCGAACGAGTGGACGCACATCGCCTGTGTGCGCGACGGCTCGAAGGGGTCGTTCACCCTCTACGTCAACGGCGTGCCGTACAAGAAGATCGCGACCGAGCTGATGCCCGCGAACGGTCTGCTCTCGACGGTGTTCAACGTCGACGCGGGCGATGTCGCCACGGGGACCGGCTCCGTTCCGGGTTACATCGTGGTCGGCGCGCAGAACGTGGCGACCAACGTGCCCGACATCATGGACGCCTCGACCTATCCGGTCTGGGGTACCTTCTTGAACTACTACAAGGGGTACATCGACGAAGTCCGCATCTGGGACGGTCCGCGCACGACCGACCAGATCTACGAGAACTTCAACCGCCGCCTCACCAAGAAAGACCTGCTGGAGAACCGCGCCGACATCCTCGAGAAGCGCGACGCGCTCGGCTGGTCGCGGCTCGCGGGGCAGACCCAGCTCCCGGCGGAGTTGATCTACCACTACACGTTCGACAACCTCTTCGGCGCAGACGTCGCCGCCTCGGCGGCAACCTCGCCGCGCGGGTTCGCGTCGCCCACCGTGGCGATCAACCGTCCGGAAGACTACGTCTGCCCGTGGTGGGATTCCTGGGAGACCAAGAGCGCGGTCTACTCCGACTACGCCTACATCCCGTGGATCGAGAACCTGGTGGCGCACCTGCCCAGCGAGAAGGGCTACGTGCAGGATTCGCGCTACTGGACGAAAGATTGCGCGGGCAAGCTGCCGACGGCGGCGGCCTCGTCCCTGTACAACTTCGACGAATTCATGTTCAAGCTGGAAGGCGATCCCTACGGTCTTGTCTACCGTAACGATACCTCGGACGGTTTCGCGTACCGCAAGAAACCTGTGACTTCGACAAACGAAGTGAGGGATGTCGCATTCTGGCTGTACATGGACAAGGTAGAGAACAAGGAAGTCCTCTACATGAGCGACTTGTTGCCGCTCGGCAACGCCTGGGCGAAGTTCAGCACGACGATGTGGGACAACGGCACCGCCGGCAGCGTCTGGGCGGAAACCGGAACGGATTCCGACAGCGACGGCCTGCCCGACTGGTGGGAGACCTACCGGTTCGGTGACGTCGGCAGCTACGCCTGGGGCGATATCGATCCGGCGAATCCCGCGTTGACCGTCGGCGAGGCGTACATGCGCGACCTCGCGAAGGGGTACACGGAGAACAACCATCCCGGCGCGTCCGGGTACAACGCTTCCGCGCTGGTCCCGCAGACCTCCGACGTGGACGGCGACGGCCTGCCCGACTGGTGGGAGAACCTGTACAACCTGAATCCGAACGACGCGACCGGCGACAACGGCGATATGGGCGACCCGGATTGCGACGGGCTTTCCAACTACGCCGAGTACCTGGTTTCCGAGTACTGGAACAGCCAGTATCCGAACGTGTTCCCGATTATCCGTCCCGACACCTACAAGAGCGCGACGACGCAGCATGATTCGGACTACTTCATCCGCATCGGCACGGGTACGACCTACCTCGGCGAGCTCTTCGGCGACCATGACTTCATGGAAGACGACTGGGAGGACAACTTCGCGGTGGTCAACCGCCACCTCTACGACGCGCACCTGGACCCGGACGACGACGGCTGGTCCAACTGGGCGGAATCCCGCTACGGGACGGGCGCGCACCGCACGGATCCGTCGCTGACCGCCTACATCGCGGCGAATGGCGACACCCTCCGCGAGTACCCGGTGCCGACGATCAAGGCCAGCATCCACTACACCGGCTCCCAGAATGGGCCGATCGTGATCGAGGCCTGGTCTTCCGCCGATGTCAACGGCATCCCGGACGCCCGTTTCACGATTGCGGCTGAAACGGAGACGGTCGAGATGTCGAAGTACCTCGGCTGGTGGAATCCCACGACGCTCACGGGGACGCTCTCGCCCGGCAGCGTCGTCCCCGGTACGTTCAAGCTCTTCTTCACGGACAGCTACTCCAACCTGGGCAAGGTGCTGGAGGCGAATGTCGGCGTGGATATCCCGAACGTCCCGTCCGTCGACGGCAGCATCTACCTGGCGGACTTCGGCAACCCGACCGGCATCAAGGTGGGTACGATCAACTACCTGTCCGGCCGGTACACGATCGACCTCGAGCAGTACAAGGGGCAGTACTGGACGAGCAGCGAGGACACCGTCCGGATCTACTCCGGACGCGACTGGGTCGAACGGATGATGGAGGCCAACCCGTCCAACTCCTACGTCACGGTGAAGTACTCCGTCAAGCAGACGGATCACTTCCCGAAGGTCTACTACCTGGCCGACTCCGACGAATCGACGGTGGAGGCGCCGAGCAAAGGCCATATTCGCGAGGGTGTGAACTACATCCATGCCTTCCTCGACGTGAGCGGCGACGGCATCTGGCAGCCGGGCGAGCCTTACGGCGTCACCGCGCCGGTCGAAACGAGGATCGGGCACGAGATGAACGAGATTGAAATCGAGCTGACCGACTACCAGCCCGGTTACCTCCGCTTCTCGCCTTCGACGTTGACCCGGTCGGAAGACAGTTACGTGTCCGCCATGGTCGGCACGGTCGTGAGCGGTGAAGGCGCCGAAGGGATCGGCAATGCCTCCACCGGCGGTCCGGCCGGCGGCGGTGGCGGAGACGGCGAGAGCGCGGCGGCCTCCTATACGCGGATCCGCATCTTCCGTTCCGGCGTGGACGGCGTGGCGCAGTTTACGCGCCTGATCCTCGACGGTACGCTGAGGGCGCCGCGCAGCGGCCTGACGGAACTCGACCTCTTGACGTCCGGCATCCAGGGGCTTGACTGGGGGCTGCCCGGCATCGCTACCGGCGCCAATCCGAAGGATATCGGGTATGACGTCTACATCGGCGAAGGCACGCTCAGCACGAACTCGGTTGTGAGCTACCGGTTCACCAACTCGTTCGATCTGGCGCAGACGGCCGCGGTCGCCGTCTATCCGTCCGACGCCTACGTCTACTCCGCCCGCCCGACCTTCCGTTGGACGCAGCCGGACAACTACCCGGCGTTCGCCCTGCGGATCTACAACAGCGCCGGCCGCATGGTCTACGACAGCGGCGTGTTGCCGCGTCCGCCGCGCAACGACGCGGGCGAGTGCGTCTGGACGGCGCCGGTTTACGCGAACGGGTACGTGCCAAGCACCGGCTACACCTTCGGCTCGAACCAGACCTACACCTGGCGCGTGCTGGCGTTGAACGCCAAGTTCTTCAGCACGGAGAGCGAATACTGGTCGGCGGCAAAGCGTTTCCGTCTGGATGTCAACGGGGCGGATACCGCCCCCGGCTGGGAGAACCGCGGCTACGGCAGCATCAAGGCGCGCATCAAGTACCACGGCCCGGCCCGTGACTACCTGAGCAACCGTGTCCGCTTCCAGGTCTACAACAATGCGGCGTTCGCGGGGCAGCCGGTCGCGGAGATGACGCTCTCCACTGCGCAGCGCACCGCGATGCTAAGCGACGCCGATCCGGTGGTCAACGCCCGCGTCGACGGCATCCTGCCGACGGCGAAGAGCGAGTATCGGTACTACGCGCTCGCGTACATCGACTCCAACCAGAACGGCGTGCGCGACGTCTGGGAGTCTTGGGGTTATGCCAACTACTACGGCCGCGAGACCGGCAAGCCGTACGACCCGCTGCCGATCATCGTGGACACCACGGCGAACATCCCGGTGGTGGACATCCGCATCGAGGATGTCGACACGGATCAGGACTGGTACCCGGATGTCTGGGAGTACGAGCAGCACCCGAACAGCGAAACCTTCCTTGAGGATACCGCGCCGACCGCCTCCACGGCCGCGACGGCGGAATTCCAGGGACTGCTCCGTTCGCTCGGAACGCTCGGTGCCCGGAGTTCGGCCGCGCAGCTGACGCTCGCCTACGCGGACGACGCCGCGCTCGATCCCGGACTGGCGCTGCTGGCGGGTATCCCCTCGTCTACGCTGGACGAAGGCTCCGACAAGCTCGCCCTCGGCCTTGCGCCGACGGACTCGCTGAGCCTGAGCCTGACCGGCATCAAGGGGGCGATGCTCTCCTGGACGCTCGAAGTCGGGAAAGACCGTACGCTGAGCAGCGCGGCGCGTTCCCTGCTCGGTGCGGAAGGGACCGTCTGCACCTACACGGTCGAATACAAGGCGACTTTGGACGGCACGTGGAAGCCGCTCGCCACCGGGACGGTCGCGCTGGATAACGTCCAGCAGATGAAAGACTCGATCCAGGCGGCGATCGACGCCAATCCGAAGAGTTGCTTCTTCCGGGTTGTGCTCGGTAAGTAACCCCCGAATCCGACGGAGGGGCCGGTGATGAAAAGGACTGAAGCGAGAACGGCATACGCAGATGCGCGGCGGCGCGGGACGGGGACATCCCCCCGTTCCGGCGCCCCCCTGTGCCGCGCTGTCGCGTTCCTTCGCGGCGCGGCGGGCGGAGTTGCGACCGTCCTGTTGGCGGCGTTTCTGCCCGTCCTGCCGTTATCGGGCTCGGTGGCGTTCGAGCGCGACTTCACCTTCCGCCAGCCGGACGGCACGGTCATCGCCTACCGGGGGAAAGGTGACAACTACTACGCCGCGTTCAACTACCTCGGGTATTCGATCATCCGTGACGACGCGAACAGGAGGTACGTCTACGCGAAGTGCGCGCCGGACGGTTCCGCGCTGATCCCGACGGATGCGGTCGTCGGGGTTGATCCCGTGCCGGCCGGGATCGAAATGGACGAAGAGTCGAAACTCACGAAGGCGGCCCGGTTTGCGGCGTGGCGGTCGCGCTACGCGAAGTGGCACGACGAAGCGGCGGAACGCGCCAACTGGGAGGCGCTGAAAACGTTGAACCGAAAGCGCATGGCGGCGAAAGCGGCCGGCGACAAACAGTTGCTGGACAGCTATTCGTACAGCCCGGTGCTGGGCAAAAAAGTGGGGTTGACGATCCTCGTCGATTTCTCCGACTGTCCGGCGACGCCCGGGCTTACGCGGGACGTGCTGGACGACATGATCAACGGGGAACATTACAATTCCTACGGCGCGTACAGTTCCGTGCGTTCGTACTACCTCGACGTCTCGAACACGAACCTCGACTACTCGAACATCGTCATTCCCTACGTCCGCGTTCCGAAGGCGAAGAGCTACTACAATTCCCTCGGACAGAGCGCGGCGATCAACTCGTTTTTCACCGATGTTCTCGCCGCGTTCAAGCAGAAGCTGGAGTCGGACGCGGATCTGGCCGCGCTGTTCGCGGAGCAGGCGGAAGATTTGACCACGACGAAAATCGACGGCTTTGATCAGGTGCGGTGTTTCAACGTGCAGTACGCCGGCACGGCCGACTCGGACTGGGCGCAAGGACTCTGGCCCTGTTCCGGAGACCTCAGCAGCAGGCACGAGCTGCCGGGGACTTCCGGTGTCTACGTCAAGCGCTTCCAGATGTCCAACATCGGCACGACGCCGGAAATCTACGTGTTCTGCCACGAAAACGGACACATGCTCTGCGACTACCCCGACTTCTACGACTACGAGTACGACTCCGTCGGCGGCGCGGGGCTGTTCTGCCTGATGAACGGGCGGCGCCAGGAATACGACAACTGTCCGCCGATCGCGAGCGCGTACTGCCGGTACATCTGCGGCTGGACGGAGACGACCGTCCTGAACAAGTTCCAAAGCCTGGAGGGCGTGTTGAAATCCTCGAAAGAAGGCTGGGACGCGCAAAACCAGATCTACATGTTCCCGAACCCCGCCACGAAAAAGGAGGATGGCGTCTACACGGAATACTACCTGCTTGAAAACCGCCAGCAGTGGGGGCGCGACCAGTGGCTGCCCGCCAGCGGCATCGCCATCTGGCACTGCGACGAACAGGGCGACCGCGACAACCAGAGCGTCCTGTACAACGACAAGCATCAGAACTACGAGCTGACGCTCATGCAGGCCGACGGCCTCTGGGACTTTGAGAACAACAAGAACGACGGCGACCGCTACGACCTTTGGTTCGCCGGTAACCGGGCGCAGAACTACAACAACCGTTTCGCGTCGGGCACAACCCCCTCCTCCCGCTGGTGGAACGGAAAAGGATCCGGCCTCACCATTACGAACTTCAGCGCGAGCGGGTCGGTGATGACCTTCTGCCAGCAGGGACTGGAACCGCGCATCTCCAATCCCGACAACCTGAGCAAGGGTCGCGTCGGGACGCCCTACAACGCGCAGCTCCTCGCTATCGACTGCGACGGCGTCCTCACCTGGTCGGTGCTTGACGACCTTCCCCCCGGCCTCGTGCTGGAAGAGTCCGGCCTCATCACCGGCGTACCGGAAACCGCCGGCGTGTACAGCAACAACTTCAAGGTTGTCACCGAATGGAACCTGACGACGAACCGGGTGCTTTCCATCACGATCCTTCCCCCGGTGGAAGTGCCGTATGAGACCGAATTTTCCAACGGCGGTTTCGACGCGGAGCTGGGCTGGTTCCAGGAAGACGGGACAGGCGCGGGCGTACCCGATGCGAACCCCGCCACGTCCCGTATCGACTGGCGGTTTATGAACGGCGATTCCCTGAAGCCGGGCGCCGCCTGTTCCGAGCCGTACAACATGGGGTTCTACACGAGCGGGCTCTGCATCACGAACGAAACGCGCACGGAGACCTCCACCGTCACGAACGACGAGGGCGAGGAGGTGGAAACCAACATCACCGTCACCGTGACCGTCACCAACACCCCGCAGAGGATGCTGGTTTCGCCGCGTCTCGACCTTTCCGGATTGAGACACGGTGCCGTCACCTTCCGCCACTTCATGCGGTCCTTGAACGGCCGGACGGATGCCCTGCGCGTCTACTACCGCACCTCGTATGAAGCGGACTGGCAGCTGCTGGAAAGCTTCACGACCCAGGTGCCGAAACCTTCGACTTCGGTGTGGGCGACCCAGACGCTCATGCTCCCGGACGAGGCGTTGACCGCGACAGCGTACATCGGGTTCGAGGCGACCTTCAACCGCGGCTACGGCGTGCACATCGACGACGTGAGCGTCGGCAACCCCATCCGCCCGCTCGTCATCGAGACGGAAGAACTGGAAGACGTCGAACTGAGCCGGGAGGTCGAGTGCGTCTTGACCGCCTCCGGCGGCATCGAACCGTACACCTGGACGCTGGACGGCACGCTTCCCGACGGACTCTCCTTCACGAACGGCGTGATCTACGGGACGCCGACGACGGAACAGACGGCGACCTTCACCATCCATCTCGCCGATTCCGACGGTTCCGAGACAAACCGGACGTACACGCTCGACGCCCACTTGCCGTATGTCGTCCTCTTCCGCGAAGACTTCGAACACTCGAACGGCGACCTTCCGGATTACTGGAAGCAGGAGTACGTCACCAACGGCATGACGTGGCAGGTCACCGCCGACGGTCTGGTGACGGTGGACATCAACAAAGGCAAGATCTCGTATGCCGCTCCGTCGTCCCCCTACGAGGGCGAATACTTCGCAAAACTCTACTGGGAGAGCATCACCTCCGCCGAACGTACCGACCACATCACGCGGCTGGTCTCCCCGAAGATCTACCTCGGCGCCTCGCCCTACCGCCCGACGCTCACCTTCCGCCTTTCCATGCGTCCGATGTACAACACCTACGGGATGTACGACCAGGACACGCTGAACGTCTACTTCAAGGCGGACGAGAACGATGACTGGGGCGAGCCGATCGCGGTCTACACCAACGCCGTCGTGCCGTGGACGAAGAAAACCGTCGCCCTCCCGGCGACCTCTTCCTACGGGTACATCTGTTTCGAAGGCAACGCGCGCTACGGGTACGGCGTGAACCTTGACGACATCCGCGTGAACGAGGCCTCCTTCAATCCGGTCATCCTCACGGAATCCCCGCTGCCCAACGGCCACGCCACCGCACCGTATACCGCGACACTGGCGGCCTCCGGCGGGACGGAGCCGTACATCTGGTCGGCGACGGGGCTGCCCGCCGGTCTCGCGTGCGATACGAACGGCGTGATCACCGGTATCGCGCCGAAGAACAAAGGCACGTACCCCTTCACCGCGACCGTCACCGACGCGGACGGGAATTCCGCCCAAGGCGAGTTCACCGTCACCTTCGGCGGCGGCATCCGGATCGACAAGTTCGTCGGCACTTTCGACGTCGGCATGGACTGGCCCGCCTGGACGATCACGGGGACTTCCTATGGCAATTGGCTTTTCCAGGACGGAAGTTGTTCGTATAACAACGCAACGCCCGTCCCTGACCACGCCTACGAAGGCGGTACGAACGCCTGTCTCTTTTACATAAGAGGGATCGTGACCGCATCACTCTTGACGCCGATGCTCGATCTCGAAGGCTGCACGAATGTGACGCTTTCCTTCTGGCTTTGCAAACCAACGAGTTCGGATACCTTTATGGTCAATTACCGGACGTCATACGATGCACAGTCGGTGCAATTGTTGAAGATAAACACAACTGTTTCCGAGTGGACGCAGTACACCTTGGTGCTCCCGGAGCCGACCTCGACCTATTACCTTGAGTTTAAAGGTAGTGCGAAGAAGGGATTCGGCGTCAACCTTGACGAGATCCAGCTTTCCGGCGACTACACAAACCGGGAACTGACCGTCTACCAGCAATGGAAACAAGACTACCTCAGCGACGCGGAATACGACGACGCGGCGGATGACGACGGCGACGGGTTGAGCACGCTGGAGGAATTCGTCTTCGGGGCGGATCCGACGGTCGCCGATCCGGAGGCCGCGCTGTTGAACGGCTACGTCCGGGACGATGCGTTCTACGTCACCTACCGCGAGGGGGTGAAAGCCCGCGAGTACGGCGTGGTCTTCGACCTGCAGTCCTCGACGAACCTGCTCGATGCCGCCGCATGGTCGTCCGTAGGTATGACCTTCGTAAACGAGACGGACTCGAACACCTGGTACCAGGTGATCTACACCTACGGCGATGGTTCGATGACGACGGCGCCGCAGCGTTTCTACCGTCTGAAAGCGACCATGCCCGATGAAGACTGACGCCCCCTCCTTTGAAGAATTCGGTCCCCGCCCCGCGCAAAATCTGCCCGCCTCCGAGTATCAGGCGCGCATGAAACGCCTGGTTAAGCTCGTGAAGCGGCTCAAACTCGACGCCGTGCTGTTCTTCGACGAGCTGACCAACTACTACTTCACCGGGCTTTCCTCCGACAATGGCGTGCTGGAAGTCCGGGCAAAGGACGAGCCGGTCTACCGCACGGATTTCCGTTACCTCGTCATGGCGAAGCGCGTCGCCCCCTGGCTGAAAAGCGAGGCATTGTGGCGGCCGAAAGACGAAGCCGCCGTCTTGGAAGGGATTTTCGAGGGCGCCCGCCGCATCGGGTACGAAGGTTCGCTCTCCGCCGCCCGGTACAAATCGCTGGAAGGCGCGCTTCCAAGCGTGGAGTGGGTGGACGTCCGTTCGCACCTGCTGGCTCTCCGCGCCGTGAAGTCACCCGCCGAACAGCAGGCGATCCGCAAGGCCGTCGCCTACAACGATGCCGTGCTACAGTCTTGGATCCCGCATCGCAAGGAAGGCGAGACAGAATGGGAGATCCGTACCAGACTCCGTGGCCTGATGGATTACGTGGGACAAGGGGAGGCGTTCGACACCATCGTCTGTGTCGGTAAGAACGGGGCCGAATGCCATCACGAGCCGGATGAAACGGTCTACACGAAAGGCAAACCCCTTCTGATCGACATGGGCGTGAAAGTAGACCATTACTGTTCCGACATGACGCGCTGTCTCTGCTGGGGGAAACCGGCGAAGCTTTTCCTGGAGCTGCACAGGATCGTCCACGAGGCGAACCGCGCCGCCATTGCGGCCGTGAAGCCGGGGGCGGTCTGCGCGGACATTGACGCGGTCGCGCGCGGCATCATCGAGAAAGCGGGGTACGGAAAAGCGTTCGCGCACAGCCTCGGCCACGGCGTGGGGCTTTTCATCCACGAATCCCCGAGCTTCGCCCCCCTCTGCAAGACCGTCCTTGAACCGGGCATGGTCATCACCGTCGAACCAGGCATCTACCTGCCTGGCCGTGCCGGCGTGCGCTTGGAAGACATGGTGCTGGTGACGAAAACCGGCTGCGAAGTCCTCACCCAGACCCCGCACGATTTATTCGTTTGAGCGGGGAGGGATGCGCTTCGTCCCGGCTGCAATCGATGGCTGCCGATTGCAGTCGATAGCCATCGATCAAAACACCCCCTATTTCCCCCGCCACGCTGCGACGGCCTCGCTGGTGCGGAGCGGGCGGTCGTAGAGGCGCAGCAACGAAACCTTCGGTGAAATCTCCGCCTGGAACGCACCCTTGATGTCGTGCATATCGGCGGGGAGGCGTCCCCAGCCCTGTTCGCGGGCGGCGCCGCCGTCGCAGAAGCGCCCGTCGAGGATGACGGAGACGACCCCTGCGGAGAAATCGGCGATGAAGACGACGTGATGGACGCCCTCGAAGGAATCCGCGTCGCTTTGCCATTCGACGCAGCGCACGCCGTCGTTCATGCGTAGGGAGAGGACGGGTTCGCCCGCGACGCTGTCCGTCGCGATCCGGATCCCCTTGCCCGATTTACCCTGCGTGGAAAAGAGCGTCTGTCCGGGTGCCGCCGATTCGAGCGAGAACGCGAGTTCGACACTCAATCCGCCCTTCGCCAGCTGGCCGAAGGAGAAGGGGAGTGTCGGCGAGTTGGAAGCGCCGGCGTCGGCCTTGTACTCCAGCACAAGCCCTTCCGTCGCGACGGTACGGTTCGTCCCCTGGGCCCAAAGCCCCTCCAGGAGCGAACGGTCGAGCGGATGGACACGCGCCGCCGTCTTCTGCGATTCCGTAATCCAGAAACGCCCGTCCTGTTCGATGAGGTCGGGGTAGCTCATCCGCACGGAAGGGGTCGGGTCGAACAGGACAAGCTCCGGCTCCGACCAGTGGATCTCGCCGTCAACCGTCTCCACGCCGCCCGCGAGGAAAGCGGGGTTGCGCCCGGACCACCCTTTACCACCGTGGTTGTGGAACCAGAGCAGATAACGGTCTTCCGAGGTCTTGAACAACTTCGTACAGGCGCGCGGCGTCTTCAACGGGCGGCCACCCTGCGCGTAGACGACCGGCGCGGGCTGCGACCAGGCGACACCGCCGTTCGTGCTGACGCTCTGCGCGGGGAAACCCTCGGCAAGGCGGTTCACAAGGTAGAGGTTATCTCCGCCGGACGGCACTAGATTGAACTCCTCCTGGACATCGCCGAACGACGGGTTGCGCACGCCGTCGTCCCCCTCCGGGAGGAGGCGGAAGGCGATTTTGTCGGGGTCGCGTTCGGTCAAGAGGTTCGCGGATTCGACGATCCACCCCTCTCCGCGCTTCATGAAAAAGCGGCCGAGCTTGGTGAGGGCAAGGTAGAACTTGCCGTTCTGCGATGAGGGCTTATCGATCGTCCAGAAATGGATGACGGTCCCCTGCCAGGGGTTGCCCCGATCGACGGAGGTGACGCGCAACGGGACGCGGTGGCGCTGGGCGGACCAGGTCTTCCCGTTGTCGTCGGAATACCGGTAGACCAGCCAGCCGTGGGTGTCGGAACGCACGCGGCGGTCGGAACCGGGCAGGGTGACGACCTGGTCGCCGTTGTAGACGTAAAAGACGTAGATGCGGCCGTAGGGCGTGACGAACGGTGTCGCCCAGGAGGCGTCCGGGCCGTCGGCGGGTTCGAGATCCTGCGCGGCGTCCCAGGTTTTGCCCTTGTCCTCGCTGCGGAGGGCGATGACGTGCTGTCCCTGTTGTCCCTCAAGCCCCTTGCCGGTGGTCAGGACGCAAACCCAGGCGCCGTCCTTCGCGACAGCGACATACGGCTGGTCGACGTAACTCTCCGCCGGAATGCGGAACCCGTTGGCGATGTTCCGGGGATCGGCGGCGCGGACGGCGCGGATGTCGGCGGCGGATGCCGCCATCGAAAAGCAGAAAAGGGCGAAAAGAAAACGCATACAGACCTCCTTGACGAAAGGCATATAGCATACACGAAAACCGCCCCGCCGTCAAATCGCGGTTGACGGGAAACGCGGGTGCCGCCCCTCTGCGTTCCCATCAAAAGATCGCGCCGGCAGCCCTTCCCGCGAAACGTGGAAGACCCGTTTTTTCGTGCTTCATGTTTCGCGGGTTTTCTGCTAAACTGCCGCCGTTGTTTAGCCAAACGAGGAGTTCCAGCATGAAAAACCTGTTGATGATGTTGGCGGCCGCTTTTGCCTTTGCCGCCCGTGCCGAAAAACAGTTGATCTGGCCGGAGGGCAGGATGCCCGACGCCCAGGCGCACCAGATCGCCGCGATGACGAACGAGAAGGAGAAGGGGAAGCAGCCCTATCTCGACTGGTGCGGAGCGCCGGCGAAACCTAACGGATGCTGTATGATCCTCATCAGCGGCGGCGGGTACAACAACTGCTGCGACGTCGGACTGGTCAGGATGTGGGAACGCAAGTTCACCGGGGCCGGGTTCCAGTGCGTCAACTTCGTGTACCGCACGCCGCGCCCGAAAGGTCTGCCGATCCATCAGAGTGCGTGGGAGGACGGCCAGCGCGCCGTGCGCCTCGTGCGCGCCGCCGCCAAGCAGAGAGGCTTCGATCCGGAGAAGATCGGCACGATTTCCATGTCCGCCGGCTCGCACCTCGCGACGCTTCTGGCGACGAGCGCGCTCACGCCCGCCTACGCGAAAATCGACGCGCTCGACGACGTGCCGTGCCACCTCAACTGGGCGCTCACCGGTGCCATCGCCTACGCGATGACCGACGGCATCGGCGACCCCAACGCACGCAACGGGCAGGCTGTCGACGCGAAGCTCGACACCTGTTTCAAGTTCGACGCCAAGACCGCCCCCATGTGCATGTTCCACGGCAGCGCGGACGTTTACTCGCCGACGGCCTCGACCTTCGTCTACCGCGAACTGCGCAAGCGCAAAATCCCCGCCGAGTTGCACCTTTTCGCCGATCGCCCCCACGGGTTCTGGGGTATGGACGGCAAGGGCGACAAGGCGACCGGCTACGACAACTGGTTCGACCGTGCGACGGAGTTCCTTGCGCAGCTCGGCATCACCGGTCCGCTCGCGCCCGCCGAAGACCTGCTGAAACGGTACGCGAAAAATTTCCACGATCCGGCGAAGTACGAGAAGGAAGAGCTTTGGCCGAAGGGGCGGATCCCGGACTTCCAGAAGCACCAGTGCGTCCCGTACCTTGAGTGGTACATCCCCTCCAACCTCACGACCAAGGCAATCCAGATCATCTACTCCGGCGGCGCGTACAACGGCAACAGCCCCGACAGTTTCGAGGTCGCACCCGCGCGGCGTTTCCTCAACGGGAAGGGCATGGCGGTCGTCACAATGCGCTACCGCACGCCGCGCCCGAAGGGGCTTGCCAAGCACACAACCGCGTGGCAGGACCTCCAGCGGTGCATACGCATTGTGCGCGCCAAGGCGGCGGAGAAGGGGCTCGACCCCAACCGCATCGGCATCATGGGGTCGTCCGCCGGCGGGCACCTCACGCTCATGGGCGTCACCAGCTCGCGCAGCCGCTCGTATTTGAACATCGACAGGTTCGACAAGATCCCCTGCAACGTCCAGTGGGGCGTCGGCATCTACCCCGCCTACGCGCTCACCGACGGTGCCGAGAAGCACAACGCGACCGGCGGTAACGACGACTCCGCGCGCCTCGTGCCGGAGTTCGCATTCGACCCCGACACCTGTCCGATGGTCTTCATCCACGGCGACGCGGACGGCTGGGCCTCGATGAACTCCGTGAAGGCGTGGGAGCAGATGCGCCGGATGGGAATCGCGAGCGACCTCCATACGCTCTGCCTTCGCCCGCACTGCTTCCAGAAGAATGCCTCGCCCGGCACCGGCAGCTACACCTGGCTCGGCCGCATCTGGGAGTTCATGAACCACAAGGGGATCAATCGCTGAGATCCGGGTGCGCCCGCCTCCCCGTTTCATTACTTTTTGTTCATCTTCGCATTTTTCGCTTGCCATGTCCCCGGTTTTGTGGTATCGTCACCGGTGTTTCGCAAAGGTAGGAAACTTCACAAAGGATTGAAACCATGAAGAAATTGTTTGGATTTGCAACGGTTGCGGCGTTTGCCGCGTTTTCGGTCGCGGCGGAAGAGCTGGCCGACACGCCCCGCTGGTATGTCAGCCCCGGCGTCGGGATGATGTTCTTTGAAGGGAACCAGACGGTCGATGACCCGCTGAACCTCGTTCTGCGCCTCGGATACGACTGGACGGAGCACGTCTCGCTCGAACTCGAGGGTTCGGACGCGCTGAACGCCACCGCGAACGGCCACCACGGTTACAAGCGCAACCGCCACGGCTGGGGCTACGGGTACGACCTCGACGGCCGCCGCCGCAACGCCTACGGCTACCACAAGATTAAGGCCCAGAACATCTGGGGCGTGGGGCTCGACGCCCTCTTCCACCTGGACCGGTACAACCGTTTCGATCCCTACCTGTCCCTTGGCTGGGGCTACTACCACGCCGAAGACCGCATCTTCTGCGAGGGCGGCATGTACAACGTCACCGGGCCGCGTGTCGGCATCGGCGCGTTCTACCACCTGACCGACAACCTCGCGCTCCGCGCCGACGCCAAGGCGAACGTCGCCATCGACGAGACGTGGGAGACCATGTACACCGCCGATCTCGGGCTCGCCTATTACTTCGGCGGCTCCTCCAACGGCAAGGGCAGCAAAGGCGCCACGAAGGTTGGCGATTCTGTCGCGGTCGTCCCGGTCAGCGCGCCGGCAGTTGCCGATGACAAGAATAAGGACAGCGACGGCGACGGCCTGACCGACGCGGAAGAAGCCAAGCTCGGCACCGATCCCTACAAGAAGGACACGGACGGCGACGGTGTCACCGATTACGACGAGGCCAAGGTCTACAAGACCGACCCGTTGAATCCCGACTCCGACTTCGATGGTCTCTCCGACGGTGAGGAAATTTTCAATCACAAGACCAACCCCGTCGAGCGCGACACCGACAAGGGCGGCGTCTCCGACGGCCACGAAGTCCTGATCGACCGTACCAACCCGCTTGATCCGGCCGATGACCTGATGCTCTTCGAGCTGAACGACGTCCAGTTCGATTACGACACCACGATCATCAAGCAGAAGTACTTCGAGGAACTCGATCAGGTCGCCCGCGTCCTCGTCCGCAACCCGAACGCCACCGCCGTGGTCGAGGGTCACGCCGACCGCCGCACGCGCTCCAACCAGAAGTACAACCAGGACCTCTCCGAGCGCCGCGCCAAGGCCGTCGTCAATTACCTCGTCGGCCGCGGCGTCAAGGCCGAGAAGGTGACCAGCAAGGGCTATGGTTTCGCCCGCCCGAAAGTCCAGCCGGACCTCGTGAACGGCAACCCGGAAAACCGCCGCGTGGAAATCTACATCCGCGGCGCGGGTACCAACGCGGACAAGGCGAAGTACACGAAGTAAACAGCCCTGTCTCTCCGCGAGATACGAAAGGCGGTGCACGGATCCCGTGCGCCGCCTTTGTTTTGTCTCTTCAGGCAGACGTGTGTGGAGGGAGCCGCCATTCGGACATTTGCCGAGACATGGATTCTCCTTTGCCGCCCTTCCGTTTGCTTGAAACGCAGAGCGGATCGCCCGCGCCACGTTTGGTTCTTCCGCGCACAACCGTGCGCGGTTATGAAAACGCCGCGCTGTTGCGCGGCGAAAGAAGGATGTTGTCTTTACAAGTTGTTTCGGTTGTCGCCAATCGAACTTACAGACAAGCCGGTCGGAAAGAACGCGTGTACAAAAAAATAAACGCAGAGGCGCAGAGACGCAGATTTACACTTTCCACTTTACACTGGCGTTGAGGGAATTGTCCAACAAACGGATTTGTTTGCCGCTAACGCGGCTCACATTCCCGGAATCGCGAAGGCCGTCAGGCCTGAACAAATCCGTTTGTTCTTCTTTC
>JAGCVN010000074.1 GCA_017962315.1 Kiritimatiellia bacterium | reverse complement strand
GACCGTGTCCCGCGCCAGGTACACCGTCCCGAACCCGCCGCCGCCCAGCTCGCGGACCAGCTCGTACTGGTCGATCCGCGCCAGGACGCCGTCCGGCGCGTCCCGCATCGTGGCGGCCTGCGAGAGCGACAGGCCGTCCCCGTCCGGGACGCCGCCGCCCCCCTGCGCGCCGCGCATCGATTCCAGCCTCGACAAGTCGTCCAACAAGTCGTCCATATCCGCCGTTCCTTTCCTTGTAGCGCCTGCAAAGGGCGACGGGGACGTCGCCCCTCCCCTTCTCCGCGTAAAACGGGCTCCAGTCTAACACAACGGGGGGGAGGATGGGAACAAAAAATGGTCTCTCGACGTTCTTTTACGGGTAGACGAGCGAACCTGATTTTGACGCAAAGCCGCAAAGAACGCAGAGAACCCAAAGAAAGGGACGTGGACATTGTTCACAAATCACAAGTGTCCCCGATATTTGTATTTGGACCACAGAGGCACAGAGAATGTCCCATAAGCCGTCCTTTCGCTGTAAGTTTATCGCCGCTCCGTGTGTTCCGTGGTTTTACAATGATCTTAACGTATCCATTTCCAGCACTCCTTCTCTGTATCTCTGTGCCTCTGTGGTCATTTTTCTCCACCCTAAAATCCATCGGTAGTGAACTATAGAAAGAGGGTAGCGTCACGCTCTGCGCCCTCTGCCTCTCCGTTAATAAAAAATCCTCCCCTTGTTGCGGGATGAAGTTGTAGGCAAACACCCCGCCCGCGCTGTGCGGGCGTCGGGCTTCTTGATTCTTTCCTTTCCTTTTCCCGGTTTTTGGCTTATGCTACGGGGCGTTGGACGGAACGGGAGGGTGCGCGGCGGAGCGCGCCCGTCCCGGATTGCCCTGTTCCACCCCAAAACGAAAACAGGTATCTCGAAGATGAAAACAAGGTTGACCCTGGCGGCACTCGCCCTTCTCACGACGGCAATCGGACCGGATGCATCCGCGTTGGAAACGCCGCGCAAACCGAAGGCGTTGATGATCATGGTGGACGGACTCCGCGCAGACGCCGTCGAGAACGCGCCGATGACGAACCTTCTCCGCCTCCGCGAGGGTAAATGGCAGGAGGGGTATCGCGGGTTCAGTTCGCTCACCGGGCACACACTTTACGACGCAAAGCCGTCAAGCGCCGCCAACCACGCGGCCATCGCGACGGGTGTCACCGCCGCCAAGACGCGGATTTTCAAGAACGGCGACACTCCCCAAGGCGACTTTCAACATTGGCCGAGCTGGCTCGCCCGCCTCGTAGACGCCCAGCCGGGCAAAAAAGCGCTCTACACCTACTCCTGGACGGGAGACATCAAACTCTCACCGCATCCGAACGTGCAGAACCTCCGCCTTCCGGCAGTTGGCAACGGAAACTGGCCGATGGTGCCGGGGGCATATGCGGAAAACGCCTTGACCGTTCCGAAGCTCATGGCGGCGCCAGACGCGCCCGATGCCGTTCTCTACTTCATCGACATCGGCGACTGGGGCGGGCACCGGAGCGGCTTCTACCCGTACGGTGACGAGTACGTCCATGATGTGCGTCTCGCGGACCGCATCATCGGCGACACACTCGCCGCCATCGCGTCGCGTCCCGGTTTCAAAGACGAAGACTGGCTCGTCATGGTGACGAGCGATCACGGCGGATACGGACGGAAGCACGGCATCTGGGGCGGGCAGGCCACGACCATCCCCGTCATCATCGCCGGACGGAACGTCCCGCAGGGAACGATCGCGGGGATGCCGCGCAACTACGACCTCGCTCCTCTCGCCCTCGCGCATTTCGGCGTCGACACCGCGCCGATGAACCTCGACGGCGTGACGCCGACGGTTGCCGCCGACACCCCGGTGCGCGCGTTGAAGGACGGTTTGGCGGTCTATCTGCCGTTCGAGGGCGCCTCCCCCGCGAACGCCATCCCGGGCGGGCCTTCGCCGAAGGCGCACGGCGCGACGGAATCGGGTTTCGGGAACGGCCTTTTCGGGAACGGCCTCCGCGTCGCCCCGGACAAAAACGGCGCCTGCGGCGTATCGCTCGGCGGAAGCGAAAAGCTCGTGTTCGAGAATGGAGCCGACTTCGCGTTTTCTTTCTGGATGCGCCTCGACGAACCCCAAGCGCCGCAGGCACCGATCGTCTCTAACAAGGACTGGAAGAGCGGCAAAAATCCCGGTCTCGTGTTGATCGGCGCACGACGGACCGACAGCGTGACGACTCCCGGCGTCTGTTTCAACTGCGGCATGTCCGGGACAACGCGGCGGACCGACATGGGCACGTTCGACATCGACTACGGCGAATGGTGTTTCTACGCCGTCACGCGGGGTGCCGACGGTGTTTTGCGCATCTACCAGGGCGGACGCGACGGCCGCCTCTACTGGATCGCGGAAGATACGAAGGAAATCAACTTCAACACGGGGCTTCCGTTCTGGATCGGGCAGGACGGAACCGGCGCGTGTACGGTCTCCCTAAAAGGCGACATCGACGATTTCGCCCTGTGGACGCGGGCGGTCTCCCACACCGACATCCGGCGGATCCACGAAGAAGGCCGTCGCGGACATTCCCTCGAAGACCTGCTTTTGAAAGCCTGCCGGCGTTAAAGAATTGACAGCAGGGGGGAGAATGGCATAGTCTAGGGGGGTGTTTTTTCCGCATCCGCCGATCGCGGCCCGGCGCGGAAAGGAGGCTGATGATGAATGGTGCGTTACTGCTGTTACTAGGGTGTGTCTGTTTTCTGTTCGCGTACTTCGGGTATTCCCGCTTCGTGGCGAAAGTCTTGGGTGTCGATTCCGCGCATAAGACGCCCGCCCACACGATGCGGGACGGGGTGGACTACGTCCCCGCCCATCCGGCGGTACTCTTCGGGCACCATTTCGCAACCATCGCCGGGGCCGGACCGATTATCGGTCCCGTCCTTGCCGCGCAGTTCGGCTGGCTCTCCGTCACCTGCTGGGTCATCCTCGGCTGCATCTTCATCGGGGCCGTACACGACATGGTGACGCTCTTCCTTTCCGTACGCCACCAGGGCAAATCGATCGGAACGGTGATCGAAAGCGTACTGGGCCGTCCCGGAAAGATGATCTTCCTTCTTTTCTGCCTGAGTGCGCTGATTCTGGTAATGGCCGAATTCACGCGCCAGATCGCGAGCGCGTTCGTCGCCGACCCCAGCGTGGCAACCGCCTCCCTGCTTTCCATTGCGGAGGCGATGCTCTTCAGCCTGTGCGTCTACCGGCTGAACATAAAGGTCGCGTGGGCCTCCCTCTTTTTCGTCCCCCTGCTCTTCCTGCTGGTCTGGGTGGGCGTCCTCTTCCCGCTGGACCTCGTAAAGCTTCTCAACGTGACGGACGGACAGGCGCGCAGTATCTGGATCATCGTCTTGATGGTCTACTGTTTCCTCGCGTCCACGATGCCGGTGTGGCTGCTGCTCCAACCCCGCGACTACCTGAACTCCTACCTTCTCTACGCGATGCTCACGTTGGGCATTACCGGGGTGTTCGTCGTGATGCCGCACCTGCAGATCAACGCCTTCTCCGGTCTCACGGTCGAGGGGGCGAAGGGGACGATGAAGCTTTTCCCGCTCCTCTTCGTGACCGTCGCGTGCGGTGCCTGCTCGGGCTTCCACGCGCTGGTCGCCAGCGGTACGACGTCGAAACAGCTGGACAACGAACGGCACATCCGCCTTGTCGGATACGGCGGCATGTTGCTGGAGGGCGTGGTTGCCCTGCTGGCCCTCATCGCCGTCGCCTGCCTCACGCAAGCAGACCTTCTCGCGAACCTGAAAACGAAGGAGCCGGTGGAACTGTTCGCCTCCGGTCTGGCGGGGTTCTGCGCAAGCCTGGGAATCCCTGCCGCGACAGCAAAATCCTTCATGCTGCTCTCGGTCGCGGCGTTCCTGATGACCAGCGTGGACTCCTGCACGCGCCTCGCCCGCTTCACCTGGCAGGAACTCTTCCTGACCGCGCAACAGACCGCGCCGGACGCAGCGGAAAATGCATCCGAGAAACCGTCTGCGGCCGTCCGTTGTTTCTCGAATATGTACGTCGCAACGGCGATTGTCGTGGGAATCGCCGTCTTCCTCCTCGTCGGCTGCCCGAAGATGGCGAAAGACCTCTGGACGATGTTCGCCTCCGCCAACCAGATGCTCGCCGCGCTGACGCTGTTGACGGCGACGCTCTGGCTGTTGAAGAACCGGCTCAACTTCTGGATCGTGCTGCTGCCGATGTTCTTTATGCTGGTGACGAGCGGAACCGCCGTGTTCTCGATGTTCCTGACGAATGTCAACAGGTGGATGAAGCACGGGTTCGCCGAGGGCGGCATCACCGCGATTTCCGCCGCCGTGCTGTTCCTCCTCTGCATCACGCTCCTCGTTCTCGGCGGGGTCTGCCTGCGGCGGATCATCAAACACAGGATCAACGAAGCCATCAAACGGATGGCGAAAGAGTAGACACATGGAAGAACCGATTGAACAAACGCCTGACATCAGCGAGACGGCCGGAGAGGTTTCTGAAACACCCGTGAAGAAAGGGCGTGTCGTCGCCATCGTCGGCCGCCCGAATGTCGGTAAATCCGCATTCTTCAACCGTGTCGCCGGCCGACGGATCGCCATCGTGCACGACCAGAGCGGCGTCACCCGGGATCGTCTCATGCGCGAAGTCGAGTGGAACGACGCCCGCTTCCAGCTGGTGGACACGGGGGGCGTCATGCTGGCATCCGAACCGGAGAGTTTCGGCGTGGAGATCCGCGCCCAGGTCGCCGCCGCGCTCCAGGACGCCGCCGTCGCCATCCTGGTTGTCGATGTCCAGGCCGGATTGCACCCGCTGGACGAGACCGTCGCCGACCTCATCCGCAAGTCCGGCCTTCCGTGCGTCCTTGCCGTGAACAAGTGCGACCTTCCCCGGCACGAGGCGGGCGCGGGCGAATTCGCGCGGCTGGGGCTGCCGATGTTCGAGGTTTCCGCCGAACACGGGCTGGGTATGCGCGAAATCATGGACGCCGTGATCCCCCAACTCCCGGAAGCGGAAAACACGACGATCGAAGCGCCGCTGCGCGTCGCCGTCGTCGGCCGCCCGAACGCGGGAAAGTCGTCCTACATCAACCGCCTCCTCCACGAAGACCGGCTGATCGTCTCAGACATCGCGGGGACTACCCGCGACGCCATCGACGTGCCCTTCACCATCGGGAGCGGCCCGCAGGCGCGCCATTACATCCTGATCGACACGGCGGGTATGCGGAACCGGCACAAATGCGACAGTTCAGTCGAACGCTTCAGCCTCTTCCGAGCCGAAGCGAGCGTGAAGGATGCGGACGTCGTGGTGTTGATGCTCAACCCGGAAATCGGTCCGACCATGCAGGACAAACGGATTGCTTCGCTGATTGAAAAACACGGAAAGGGATGCGTTGTCCTCGTCAACAAGTGGGACCTCGCCATGGAACAGGAAATCACCCAGACCAAGGCGGAACCCGCCATCCGGTCGATGATGCCGTTCCTCAACTACTGCCCGCTCGTCTTCATCTCCACGAAGACCGGTCTCAACGTGCGCAAGAGCATCACGGTCATCGACACCGTCGCCGCGCAGACGCGCACGCAGCTGCCGACGGGAATGTTGAACCGGACCATCACCGAGGCCGTAAAGCGGACGCCCGCACCGGCACACAACGGCAAGCGCCTGCGCGTCTACTACGCCGTGCAAGTCCGCGTCGCGCCGATCACGCTGCGCCTCTTCGTCAACGACCCGAAACTGGCGACTTCCTCCTACACGGAGTACCTGCGAAGGTCGATCCGTGCGCGTTTCGGTCTGGAGGGCGCGCCCGTGGTGATTTTCTACCGCGCGCGCTCCCGCCCCTCCTCGGTCTACTGATCCGGTTGTATGTTCAGGCATTTTTCGATTCAATGGTGGAAATTCTGGCGCGCCGGCGAAGGGATTTCCATGAAGACCGGGCGGGCGATCGCGCTCTACGCGCTCGTAGGCGTGCTGTCCGGCTTCGCCGCTGTCGCATTCTACTGGATGCTCGACGTTTCTCGCCACCTCCTCACCGAAAAAGTAGGCAACCTTCCGCCGCTGCTCGCGGCGGGGGAACCCTCGCTCTATCCCGACGCCGCCGACTCCGGCGGGACGGAACCGATACGCTGGGTGCTGCTGTTCCTTCCCGTCTTCGGCGCGGTCGCGGGCGCGCTCCTGGTAAAATGTTTCGCGCCGGAGGCGGGGGGGCACGGGACGGATGCCTGTATCTTCGCGTACCACCGCAAGGCGGGGAACGTGTCGCCCGGCGTGATCCCGATCAAGGCGCTCTCCGCCTCGCTGGTCATCGGGTCGGGCGGGTCCGCCGGGAGTGAAGGGCCGATCACCCAGATCGGCGCGGGCTGCGGATCCCTGCTGGCCAACCTGCTGCACCTCGCCCCCGCCGAACGCCGGGTCTTGATGGCGGCGGGGCTTTCTTCCGGTGTCGGCGCGATTTTCCGCGCCCCGCTCGCGGGCGCATTGTTCGGCGCGGAGATTTTCTACAGCGGACTGGACATCGAGTACGAAGTCGTGATGCCCTCGATCATCGCCTCCACGATCTCCTACACGATCTTCTCGCTTTTCTACGGCTGGCAGCCTCTTTTCGCCATGCCGGAATGGGGGTTCGACAGTCCCGCGAAACTCATGCTTTTCCTGGCGCTGGCAATCATCGTCTCCCTCGGTGCGAAACTCTACATCCTCGTCTTCCGCAAGACGGAACAGTTCTTCCGGGGCTGGAACGTGCCGGACTGGGTCAAGCCGGGCATCGGCGGCCTGCTTACCGGCATCCTCGGCTTCTTCTCGCCGAACATCCTCGGCGCCGGCTACGGGCTGATCCAGCAGGCGCTGGTCGTGGACAGCCCGCTCGTCAATAAATTCGGGGCACTGTCCCTGACCGCGTTGCTGCTGATCTTCATCGCGAAAATTTTCGCGACCTCCTTTTCCGTCGGCTCCGGCGGCAGCGGCGGACTCTTCGGCCCCGCACTCGTCGCGGGGTCTGCGCTGGGAGCAGCCACCGGACTCATCCTGCGCGACCTCTTCCCCACGCTCGGCATCCACCCCGGTGCGTTCGCCCTGGTCGGCATGGCGGGATTCCTCGCCGCCTCCGTGCGGACGCCGATCGCGGCGATCATCATGGTGAGCGAGATTTCCGGAAACCATGAACTGCTGTTGCCGACGATGTGGGTCTGCGGCATCTGCTACTGGCTCGGAAACGGCTGGACAATCTACCGTTCCCAAGTCCGCGACCGCGACTGCTCCCCCGCGCACGTGTTCCACTAGTGCAGGAATTTTCGGCCCGGACCGGCAGCAACGGTTCGCCTGTCCCCTACGGCTGGCTCTCGAAAAAACGTTCCGCGATACGCACCGTTTCCATCGCCTCTTTGGAATAAAAATCGGCATGGATCTCGTTTGCGTAATCGGCGGTCAAGACGGCCCCCCCGACGATAATCTTGCAACGGGGTTCCTCCCGGTGCAACAACGCGATCGTTTCTTCCATGCTGGCGACGGTGGTCGTCATCAACGCGGAAAGACCGACGAGGCGGCACCCGGTTTGCCGGACGGCATCCAGGACGGTTTCGGGAGGTACGTCGCGCCCAAGATCGATCACCTGGAAACCGTAGTTTTCCAACAGGGCGCGGACGATGTTTTTGCCGATGTCGTGGATGTCACCTTTGACTGTGGCCAAAATAACCGGCCCGCGAAGCGTACGCGCCGTCCCCGATTCCGCGATCGCGATCTTGACCTGGTCAAACGCGGACGACGCCGCCTCGGCCGCCATCAACAACTGGGGAAGAAAAACCGTGTGCGCTTCAAATCCACGCCCCACTTCGTCCAATGCGGGAACAATCCCCTCGTTGATGACCCGAAGCGGCGGGATGCCGTTTTTCAACGCCGCGAGGGCGGCGGTTCCCGCCTCCGCCTTCAAACCGTGACGGACGGCGGTTTGAACGTTCGCCAGGGGGGTATCCGAACGCTCGGAGACGGAGACCTTCCCTGCGCCCCCCCCCTGCCCCGTCGCCACGGTGACGGTTTCAAGCGAAGAGGCGCACCGGATGAAATCGGCAAACTGCGCATCCTGCCCCATCAGCGCGCGATAACAGCGATAGGCGCTTATCATCTCCGCCTTGCAGGGATTGATGATCGCTGCGGAAAGCCCCGCACCCAGCGCGAGCGTATAAAATGACGCATTCAGCAACGGGCGGGCGGGCAGACCGAACGAAACGTTGGAAACCCCCAGACAAGTGCGGACGCCAAGTTCCCGGCGGAGTAGCCGGAGCGCGTCGAGCGTCACGCGCCCGGCGTCCGGCATGGCGGAGACGGTCATGCATAAACAATCCACCACGATGTCGTCCGGCCCCAGCCCGTATTCCTTCGCACGGTCGAGGATGCGCCTCGCGATGGCCAGGCGACCTTCCGCCGTCGGCGGAATCCCGTCTTCGTCGAGTGCGAGCGCGATGACCACGCCACCGTATTTCGCGGCAAGGGGAAAGACGGCCCGCATCGTCTCCTCCTTCCCGTTGACGGAGTTGATGAGCGCCTTTCCGTTATAATGCCGAAGGGCACGCTCCAGCACGGCGGGCGACGAACTGTCCAGCTGAAGGGGGAGGTCGATCACCGACTGAATCGCCTGAACGGCGTCGTCCATCATGGCGGCCTCGTCGATGCCCGGCAATCCGACGTTGACGTCGAGGATGTGCGCCCCTGCTTCCTGTTGCGCCACGCCTTCGCGCAACAGATAGGGAAGGTCGTGTTCGCGCAACGCCTGTTTCAACCGTGATTTTCCCGTCGGGTTGATCCGTTCCCCGATAATCACCGTATCGTCCAGCGTCAATTCGACCGTATGCGTGTAGGAGGTGACGACGCAACGCCTCGTCGCAACAGGAACAGGCAGTGGCAACGAGGTACACGCCGCGTACTCTGCGGCCACGTGGCCGGGTGTCGTCCCGCAGCACCCGCCCAGGACACTCGCCCCGGCTTTGACCATGTCCGCGACGACGGCGGCGAACTCCTCTGGTCCCACGTCGAAGGTGGTCTTCCCTTCCACGACACGCGGAAGCCCCGCGTTCGGTTTAACCATGACGGGTGTATGGGAACAGGCCGCCATGCGTTTGACCAGCGGCAACATCTCGTGCGGCCCGAGTCCGCAGTTCATACCCAGCACATCGACCCGCAACCCTTCCAGAATCGCGACGACCGTCTCGACATCCGCCCCCGTCAGGAGTTTTCCGTCCGCCCCGAAGGCAACCGTCGCGAACACAGGCAGGTCGCTGTTCTCCTTCGCGGCAAGCACGGCGGCTTTCAGTTCGTAGACGTCGGCCATCGTTTCCACGACAATCAAGTCCGCGCCGGCTGCGACGCCGGAGGCGATCTGTCTCGCGAAACACGCCACGGCGTCGTCAAACGCCAGGTCTCCGTTCGGTTTGAGCAGGTGTCCGGAAGGGCCGACATCGAGCGCGACGAAACGTCTGCGCCCGTCCTCCCCCGCGACCGTGTCGGCGGCGGCGCGCGCATTACCCACCGCCGCCTGGACAACCTCGTCCGCCGAAAGCCCCGTCCCCGCGAGTTTCACCGTGTTCGCGCCGAAGGTGTTGGCCAGGACGAAATCGGAACCGGCGCGGAAATACGCCTCGTGGACGTTGCGGATCTCCCCCGGACGGAGAAGATTCCAGCTTTCCGGGATCTCGCCTGCGCGGAGCCCTTTCGCCTGCAAAATCGTACCCATGCCGCCGTCTGCGAAGAGGACGCGCTGTTGAAGGGTGGCGAGAATCTGACTTGCTGGCATGGTCACTCCTTGTCGGAAAGCACGGGTTAAGAAATCTGGGAATCGCGGCGTTTACCGTTCCAGAATGGCCGAAAGGTTCGACATGATCCTTCCGGCGACATCCGGTTGATTCATCGTGTAGATATGGACGGCGCGGACGCCGTTCGAGAACAAATCGATAATCTGCTCGGTGGCATACGCGACGCCCGCCTCGCGCATCTTCGCGGGCGTGTCGCCGAAGTGGTCAGCGATGGCGCGGAAACGTTCCGGGAGGCGCGTGCCGGAAAGGGCGCAGATGCGCGCGATCTGCTTCCCGTTCGTCACCGGCATAATCCCCGCCAGCACGGGAACCGTGATCCCCGCCTCGCGCAGTTTGTAGACGTAACGGTAATAGATGTTGTTATCGAAAAACATCTGCGTCGTAAGAAAGGACAACCCGGCATCCACCTTTTCTTTTAAGAAGGCGATATCCTGCTCGATGTGCATACATTCCGGGTGGCACTCCGGGTAACACGCCCCGCCGAGGCAGAAATCGCCGGTCGCCGCCAGCGTGCGGACAAGCTCGACCGCGTGATGATAGTGCCCGGGCGGCGGGAACGGAAGCCCCGCAGGAATATCGCCGCGCAGGGCGAGGATGTTTTCAATCCCCGCCGCCTTGAGTTTCGCGGTCTGCGCCTGGACCTCCTCCCGGGTGGCGGTGACGCAGGTCAGGTGGGCGAGTGCGGTCGTGGCGCAGTCATTCTGGATAAACGAGGCGATATTCGCCGTATTGGCGGAAGCGCCGCCCCCCGCGCCGTAGGTCACGGAGATGAAAGAGGGGCGTTCGGAAGCAAGCCGGACTACGGCCTCTTTCACAGGCGCGAAAGGGGCATCCTTTTTCGGAGGGAATACCTCGAAGGAGACGGAAATACCTTGTTTGAGTACATCAGCAATTTTCATTGGTTCTAGCCTAAGCCAAAAACCCCCTTCTGTCAACAAAAGGTATATGCCTGTCGTGTAGTTTTCAAAACAGGACTGGTGTAGTTTTCAAAACAGGACTGCCTCAACAAGTGCAAACCCTTTGATTTTATTGGGTTTTGTTGAGGGGCAAGCTTGTCGGGAGTCCTGTTTTGCGCGAATTCAGCCGTGT